>JAVVDT010000249.1:0-3387 GCA_032250875.1 Desulfuromonadales bacterium
CCAAAATGCCCGGAAGCGATCTGCAGGATCATGTATTTTAGATACCTGCTTTTCAGCAGACGCACCGGCACTCCGCCCTCACCGGAACACATCCTTACCGGCATGCCGCATTCCTCGTTGAGATAAGCCACGGCCATTGCGACCGCTTCCCACATCCGCCAGGAGAGTGCGCCGATCGACATGTCGCCGACAATGACCGGGTAGACCCAGCGTACCGGCGGCATAGTCTCCTTGACCAGGAGGCTGTTCTGGCTGTCGAGGCTGAATGGCAGAGCCTTGGGCGGCATGATGCGGCCGAAGGGTGCCAGCAGATCGAAGGTATGGCGCTGCGCATCAAGGCTCGGGTCGGTCATTTGCGAAATGCGCCCAACCCGAAGTTTGTCAAGAGTACGGGTGGTGCCTTCCAGATTCTTGCGACCACCTCGCTTGATCGAATCGCCGCCCAGACAGCGGGAGACAATCGGATGACGCGTATCGGGATTGCGCAACGGAGCGATGGCATCATTGGGGCAGACTTTTTCGCAAATGCCGCAACCACGACAATAATGGCGCACGTCCTTGACCTGGCGAATGACCGGTACGGCCGAGAAACGCTGCTGCGGATCAGGCAAGTCGCCTTCGGAGAAAACCATGCGGCGACGCTCCACCTTGGCTTCGATCGCGCGAAAGGAGCAGGCGGACACACAGGAACCACACAGGGTGCAGCGGCTGGCGTCATATTTGACCTTCCAGGGCATGTCGTTGGGCGTGACATTCTGGACTTTCATTGTCTCCATCTCTGCACCTCCAGGTTGCTGTCGATCGCCACGATCTCGCGCTCGTGGGGATAGATATCAGTCTCCCAATCACGATCAGGCAGAATGTCGTTGATTCCACAGACCTCTGAAGAGATGACCACGGTATCGTCAGTACGACCGACCACTACCGGCCGCAGTTTCTTGGCGTCACAGCAGGTGAACAGGGTAAAGTCGGGCAGCACACCGATGATGGTATTGGGACCATTGATCTCCAGATGAGCAAGAGATTGACGCAGTGCCAGCAGCGGCTCCTTGTCCTCACGCTGCTCCAGTTCTGAAAAAGGCAACGGCGTCACCACATGTTTGTAGTAACGCAATGGCCACTGCAACTCGCGATGCACATAATGCAGCGTGTAGAGGAAGCACTGGGAATCAGATTCAAAGCCGATGTAGCCACGATGCAGCTTGCGCTGGGCTTCGACATTTTTCAGATAAAAGGTATTCTCGCCATTGGCCAGCGCCGTATATCCCTGCAGAAAGAAAGGGTGTGCAGCATAGCGGACAATATCGTAGTTGGTGTTCTGCCGGCACTGGGCGGTAATCACCCTGGCGGTAAACTTGTCATCCGCGGTCCAGAGCTTGAAGTAGGTGCCGATATCCCGCGGATCACCGATTTCCTTGAGGGTGACGACATCGGGCCAGAAGGAATAGACAAAACCCTGTTCATTCTGCTCAAGGGCTTTACGCAGCTTGAGGCGGATATCAAGCAGCAATTCCTCTTTGGCTTTCTGCTCGACATTGCGGAAATGGCGAGGGTAATCGAAGGTTTCAAAGACATAATTGGGCATGGCAAGGATGTCCAGGCCTGGCTGTGGATCGGTCTCCGGAACCCACTGCATGACACGCTGGAACCCCGCTTCATGCAGGAGGTCTTCGGCGAGCTTCAATCCTTCATCGGTACAGGCCATGGAGAGTGTCGGCAAATGCTTGTAACTTTCGAAAATGCCGCCGAGATCGTGCATGACCATGGCAAAGCCAGAGTTGTCATGCCCCTTCTGTTGAGACTCCATTAATTTCAGAGCCTGGCTGGGGTGGACATAGTTTGAGCTTTTAATTGCGCCAATCCGGCACATATGAGTACCTCCTGAAAATCGTTTATGACCGCTTCATGCAGACATGCGGCAGATGCGATCGGATTAAAATAGCAAACGTCATGCCACTTGCTGCAGTTGAAGGGCAAACGCGCGCACCACCTGTTTAACTAGCCGGGATGATATGATTTTAAGCTGCGATATAATTTCGAAGAGGTTTTTGAACTCGCTTCAGACAGAGTAAGACAGAAGAGAGTAAGTATATGTATGCTTGCAGTGAGTAATTTTTAAACACAAAAAACGCCCCCTGCTTATTAAACAGAAGGCGCTCAGGTTCTACACTATCCGGGATCTTTCAGAGCGAATCCACCCATCCATGGGGATCAGGCACCCGGCCATATTGAATGCCGGTCAGGGTATCGTACAGCTTGCGCGTTACGTCTCCCGTTGTTTTGCCGTCTCCCAGGGTTGCGGTGCGCTCCTGGTAGGTAAACTGACCGACCGGCGAGATGACAACCGCGGTACCGGTCCCGAAAGCCTCGCTCAGACGACCACTCTCGGCGCCGGCAAAGATCTCGTCGACCGACAGAGCACGCTGCTCGACCTCCATCCCCAGGTCTTTGGCCAGGGTCAGAATCGAGCGGCGGGTAATCCCATCGAGAATCGTCCCGGCCAGAGGAGAAGTCACCAATTTACCGTCATAGATAAAGCAGATATTCATGCTGCCGACTTCCTCGACATACTTCTTGTCCTTGGCGTCCAGCCAGAGCACCTGGTCGTAGCCATTCGCAGCGGCTTCCCGGGCGGCAAACAGACTGGCCGCATAGTTGCCGCCGGTCTTGACCTCACCGGTGCCACCATGGGCAGCCCGCACATAATGATCGGAAATCCATATTTTCACCGGCGCCAGCCCCCCCTTGTAGTAGGCACCCACCGGGCAGACGATAATATAGCAGAGGTATTCGTCGGCCGGCCGCACACCCAGCATCGGCTCGGAAGCAATCATGGCCGGCCGGATGTAGAGACTGGTCCCCTCGCTGCGTGGCACCCAATCCGCTTCGAGGCGGATCAGTTGCTTCAGCGCTTGCAGCATGAAGGCTTCGTCCACTTCAGGCATGCACATGCGCCGGGCACTGTGATTGAAGCGATGGAAATTATCCATCGGCCGAAAAAGAGCAATCTGCCCGTCAGGACGGCGGAAGGCTTTGAGACCTTCGAAAATCTCCTGGGCGTAGTGCAGCACCATGGCTGCCGGATCAAGCGAGAACGACTGATACGGTTGGATGCGCGCATCATGCCAGCCCTGTCCGGTCTTGTATTTCATGACAAACATGCGATCGGTAAACTGCTTGCCGAAAGTCAATTTGCTTTCGTCATCAATGTGTGGCTTGAGTTTTTCCAGAGGTAGAATTTGCAGATCCATGCGTTTGACGCCCTCCCTAAACACCGCTAGCAGCCTGTCGGACTATACGGGCCGAAGCGAAAATTTGGATATTTGAGAACAGATTTTAGCTCGTTTGCAGGTTCATAGCCGTAGCTATGGACCAAAAAGGAGCTGA
>JAVVDT010000024.1:0-20092 GCA_032250875.1 Desulfuromonadales bacterium
CGGCCATTCCTGAAGAAGCGAGACTTATAGGATGATAAAATGAGCGAAATCCATTTGCAGATTGATGGCAAAAATGTTGTTGCCAAAGAAGATATGACCATTCTGGAAGCCGCACGCAGTGTGGGTGTTGCCATTCCGACCCTGTGTGATCATGAAAAATTGGCACCTTACGGCGCCTGCCGGATCTGTACGGTTGAGGCGGAGGCCAATGGGCGGACAAATCTCATTGCCGCCTGTCAGCATCCGGTGGAAAAAGACCTGATCGTCAGGACCAGAACCGAGAAGGTGGACAAGATTCGCAAGGTGCTGTTGGAGCAGATGATGGCTCACGCGCCCGATTCCGAGCAAATATCGGCATTGGCCAAGATCTATGGTGCGGATCGGGATCGTTTTGAAAAGGAATCCTCATTCTGCATTCTCTGTGGCCTGTGTGTGAGATACTGCGCCGAGGTGAAAAACCATAACGCCATCAGCTTTTTTGACCGGGGAGCCAAACGCGAGATCGCTTTTATTCCCGAGATTGCCATCAGGGAATGCTGGGATTGCAAAGAATGTTTTCCGCTCTGTCCCACCTCTGCACTGCAGGCAGCGTACGTTCTAACCGAAGCCTTGATGGCTCCCCCGGAACCATCCGGTACATGCGGGGGGTGTTCAAGCAAGTAGCAGAAACGACAAACGGAGAGGGATTTATAAAGAATTGACCGTAATGGAAGAACCATCCCGACGAAAGATTATCCGTGTCGCGCAGGGGCAAGGCGAACCGTTCGAGCGCACAGTCGTCGAGGAATATCCACTGCGCCTGCGGGTCAACGGCCGCGATCTGGCGACCCTGATCTGTTCACCGCACCAACTCAATTTTCTGCTCGCCGGCTTCTTTCGTCTGCAGGGGTTCATCGTCAATCTTGACGACATCCTCTCCATGGGGGTTTGCAGCGAGTTCGGCCTGGCCGAACTGCGTATCCGTAACGCACTGCCAGAAAGACTGCAACCGACTCTGACCTCCGGATGCGGCACCGGAATCGCCTACAACCTGCCGGAATCCCTGCTCAACCTTTCCCGACAACGTCCGCGCAGCTACCGCAGCCAAGAACTGTTCACCCTGATGAAAGACCTGCAGGGCCTGACCGAACAGTATCGCAGCCACGGCGGCATCCATTCCGCTGCGATCGGAGACACAGATGGCCTGCTGCTCTATGCCGAAGATATTGGCCGTCACAATACCCTCGACCGACTGGCCGGAGAAGCCTTGTTTAAAAAAATTGAACTGCGGGACAAGATGCTGGTCACCTCGGGGAGAGTTTCCTCAGAGATGGTCGCTAAAGCGGCACGTCTCGGTATCGGTCTGCTCGCCTCGCGGACTTCGCCGACAGATAAAGCGATCGAACTATGCGAGCAGGCAGGCATCACTCTGGTCGGCTACCTGCGCGGCAGCAGCATGGAAATCTACAGCCATCCGCAACAGCTGCAATTATCGAGCAGCCATTAATGAGGCAAGCCAATACGCAAAAGCTTACCGGATGTTTGACAGGATCAGCAAACAGGCTGCCCGGTTTTATGCGTCAAAGACAAATTCTTTTTTGCATGCGGTCAGGAAGGTCGGTCAACCTTATTACCATTTGAAAGGCAGGTCTATCCCATGAAAAATCGAAAAATACTGGTTCCACTTGATGGTTCGCCTCTCTCGGCGCAAACCATAAGGAGCTTGATTGCCCTGAAGGAAAATATTCCTGTCCCTTTAACCCTGCTGCATGTTTTGGATTTAAGCACGATTTCCTATCAGGGCTTTGCGGAAAAGACCTTGGAAGAAATTGAAGAGAAGGCCAGAGACAAGGCAAGAAATCTGCTTAATGAACAACAGAAGCTTTTTACCGACGCGGGCATGGAGGTAGAGACTCTCCTTAAAGAAGGTGATGTTCGCGAAACCATCTGTGCAGTCGTCGACAGCGACGAATATGACCTGCTTGTCATTGGCAAACACACCGACAGTGAATTGCGTAATCTGCTTTTCGATCAGATTTCCAACTATCTGGTTCATCATGTCAAATGTCCGGTATTGATTGTTTAGGACCCTGTTGGATTGCAAAGGATTTTCATTGATATGACAAACAAGCAAACGGTTAAGGGGGGCGCGTTTCTGCTGGGCGAAGCAGACAGGAAGAACCTGTTTACGCCTGAGGATTTTACCTCGGAACAACGGCAAATCGCCGCAACCACCGAAGCCTTTGTCAACAAAGAGATCCTGCCCGATCTCGAGCGTATGGAAGATCAGAACTTCGCGCTGGTTGTCAAAAAACTGCGTCGTTGCGCCGAACTGGGTCTTTTCCTGGTCGATATTCCCGAGGAATTTGGTGGCTTGGAGCTCGACAAGGCGACCAGTATGCTGATCGCCGAGAAGCTCGGGCCGACCGGCTCCTTTGCGATTACTTGCACCGGCCAGACCGGCATCGGTTCGCTGCCGCTGGTTTACTACGGAACTTCGCAGCAAAAACAGAAATATCTTGAAAAGCTGATTACCGGTGAATGGATCGGAGCCTATTGCCTCACCGAGCCTGATTGCGGCAGCGATCCGCTGAGCGCCCGGACTAGCGCGGTCCTTTCCGAAGACGGTTCCTGTTACCTGCTCAATGGCGTCAAACAGTTCATTACCAATGCAGCATTCGCCGATCTGTTTACGGTTTTTGCCAAGATTGACGGCAAACATTTTTCGGCTTTTCTGGTCGAACGAGGGATGACCGGACTTTCAATCGGCAGCGAAGAAAAAAAGATGGGACTTAAGGGCACCTCGACCGCTCAGGTGATCCTGCAGAATGTCTGTGTGCCGGTGACAAATCTGCTTGGCGAAGCCGGAAAAGGGCACAAGATAGCCTTTAATGTCCTCAATGTCGGCCGTTTGAAACTCTCGGCCACGGTGACCGGCGCAGCCAAGGGTGCGTTCAGCGAGGCGGCGAAGTATGCCGTAGAGCGCAAGCAGTTCGGCCAGCCGCTGGCAAGTTTCGGCGCCATCCGCGAAAAGCTTGCCGACATGACCGGCGCCTTGTTCACCGCCGAATCACTGCTCTACCGGGTTGCCGGATTACTGGATGTAAGAATCGCGGCTCTTGACCACAGCGCTGCCGACTACTATGAAACTTATCAGAAAGCGATTGAGGAATATGCCGGCGAGTGTGCCATGGCCAAGGTTTTCTGCAGCAAAAGTCTGGCCCTGGTGGTCGATGAAGCGCTGCAGATCCATGGCGGCTACGGATACATCAAAGACTACCCGATTGAGCGTTATTACCGGGATGAACGGGTCAACCGAATCTTTGAAGGGACCAACGAAATCAACCGGCTGCTGATCCCGACTCTGTTGTTTCGCCGGGCCGACAGCGGAGAGCTAGACCTCTGGGACAGGGTGCATGCTGCCCGGAAGGATTTTTCTGAAGGGATCGGAGAAGCAACAAAAGCGACGCCCTTTGCGACCGAGTTCGCTTTGCTGACAAAACTGAAAAAACTCTTTCTGCTGCTGGTCGGCGCCCTGGGGGAGAACCGCAAAGGCCAAGAGATCTTACTCGCTTTGGGGGATGTGGTTATCGGTATTTTCGCCCTGGAGAGTGTCTTGTTGCGGGCCGACAAAGGATCGGATGCTGCCAGTGAGCGCAAGCAGACCTTGCTGCAGGCCATTGTGAAAAGCACCGCTTTCACTCTGGCCACACAGATTCAGGTGGATGCGACCCGCTGCGCCGCGTACGGGGTGCACGAATCACAACTTGCCGCCCTGCAGGAAACTATCGCCGGACTGGCCGCATATCCCGTTGCCGGACTGCTGGAGGCGAAGCAGTATCTCGCTGCTGCCGCCAGCGAGACGGGGGCTTATCCGTTCTAAGGAGGTAGACTGTGCACTCTGTTGAATTCGCTGCTGTCGATTTTGCCCCGCCCCGGATTTCCATCAAGGGATCCCCGGAGACCGGTTTTCTCTTTACCTCTGCCCTTCCCCTGCAACCTTATCGCGACAACCTTGCTCAGATGTTGCGGCACTGGGCCCGGCACACTCCTGAGCGGATATTCCTCGCTGAACGGCAAACCGATGGAGCCTGGCGACGCTTGAGCTATGCCGAAGCCGACAAACAGGCGGACGCGATTGCCCAGGCATTGATTGACAGAAAGCTGGGTCCCTACCGGCCGCTGATGATTCTTTCCGGCAACTCGATCGATCATGCCCTGCTGATGCTCGGCTGCTTTATCGCCGGTGTGCCGGTGGTGCCGGTTTCGGTGCCATATTCGCTGCTGAGCAGGGACTATCTCAAGCTGCGCTTTATCTTCGAGGAGATCTGCCCGGGGATGATCTACGTTGCTGACGTTGACCTGTTTGCCCCGGCGCTGTCCAGCCTCGACCTGGCAGGTGTCGAGGTGCTGGCCGGACAGGGCGGACAGGATGGCATTGCCACCACCCCCTTCAGCAGCCTGCTGGAAACCCCGGTGACTGCGGAAGTCTATCGTGCCCTTGCACAACTGGGTCCTGAAACCGTTGCCAAGATTCTCTATACCTCGGGGTCGACCGGTCAGCCCAAGGGTGTACTCAATACCCACGGCATGCTCTGTGCCAACCAGCAGATGTTGTCGCAGATCTGGCCGTTTACCGCACAGACACCGCCGGTGCTGGTCGATTGGCTCCCCTGGAACCACACCTTCGGCGGCAACCATAATTTCAACCTGGTGCTTAACCAGGGCGGCACCCTGTATATCGACGGCGGCAAGCCGGCACCAGGGCTGGTGGAACAGACGGTGAAAAACCTTGCCGAGATTTCACCGACCATCTATTTTAACGTCCCGGTCGGTTACGCCATGCTACTGCCGCACCTGGAACAGAACGAGCAACTGCGCAACAATTTCTTTAAGAATCTACAGCTGATCTTCTATGCGGGTGCGGCGCTGCCGCAGGATTTGTGGGAGCGACTGGAAAAGGTTGCCATTCAAGCAACCGGCAAGAAGGTGGTCATGACCTCTTCCTGGGGCTCGACCGAGACTTCGCCGCTGGCTACCGCTGCTCACTTTACTCTGGAAAAGGCCGGGGTCATCGGCATCCCATGCCCCGGCGTGACCTTGAAAATGCTGCCGAATGGCGACAGCTACGAACTGCGCGTCAAGGGGCCGAACGTGACTCCGGGTTATTTCCGCCGCCCCGATCTGACCGCTGCCGCATTCGACGCAGAGGGCTATTACCTGATCGGCGATGCCGGTCGTTTTGTCGATCCTGATGATCCGAGCAAAGGGATTGCCTTTGCCGGCCGGGTAGCGGAAGATTTCAAACTGATGAGCGGCACCTGGGTGCGGGTCGGCATGCTGCGGGTGGAAATATTGGCCGCCGCGGCGCCGGTCTTGCAATTTGCTTTAATCACAGGTCATGATCGCGAATATGTTGGCGTCCTCGGCTGGCCGAATATCGCAGGCTGCAGGAAATTGTGCGAGACCCTCGATGAAAACATTTCGCCGGGCGAGTTGCTAACGCGACCCGAAGTCGAAAACCATTTGCGTAAGGCTTTGATGCAGTTCAATGCTGAGCAACAAGGCTCATCGTCGCGCATTGGCCGGATTATGTTAATGAGCGAGCCGCCGGATAGCGATGCCAATGAAATTACCGATAAGGGGTACATCAATCAGCAGGCAGCTTTGCGTCGACGTCAGGCTCTGGTTGAACAGCTCTATGCCGAACAGCCGGGCAGTGGGGTGCTTGTACTTTGACTGTCGAGCAAGATGTTGATCGCTTGCGCTCATCGACATACCGCATTTGGCTGACTTGCCACGAAGACACCAAGGCACCAAGACGTGCTTGATTTTCGGGTAGTCTCTATTCGGCAAGCCAGGTAAGCGTGCCGTTCATAAAAACTTGGCCGTTATGTCTCCGTGTCTTGGTGAAGTGACTTGAGCGGCTTTATAGCATGGCAGGTTCGATTACTTGTAATCATTACATTTATTTTTTATAACAGTGTTATTTTGCAATATTATTTCGGCAGCTTACCCCTGAGATCTTAATCCGTGACCATCAGCATCGCCCTTGAAAAATAAAGATGATTGTACAAAGCAATCGCAATATAGTAATTTAACACCCTGTTTTGAATGGCAATCAGCGGAACGGGTGCTGGAAATATCGAGAGGCCAAAAAACCCGCTGAGAGTGAATTCACCTCAATCGTTCATCGAAAAAGGAGGCACAAATCATGAAGTCGTCTTTGAAGTTCTTTTGCCTTGCAGCTCTTATCGCCTGCTCCCTGCTGACCGCATCCAACGCTTTTGCGGCCGAGACGATCAAAGTAGGCATCGTCGACACTTACAGCGGCCCCGCCAGCACCTACACCAACGATGTGCGGGATGCCTTTGCCCTGGCAGCTAACAAAATTAATGCTGCGGGCGGGATTTTTGGCCAACAGATCGAGTTTGTCACCCGTGACAGCAAGTTCAAGGTGGATCTCGGCCTGAGCGCCGCCAAGGAGATGGTGATGCGCGAAGAGGTCGATATCCTCATGGGGACAATCAACAGCGCTCTGGCACTGGCCATCTCGGACTTTGCCAAACAGGAAAAAATTCCGTTCCTGGCCACTTTCGCCAAGAGTGCAAAGATCACCGGAGAGAAAGGACATCGCTATGTGTTCTCCATGAATGAGAATACTGCCATGATCGGCAAAGCCGCGGCGACAGGCCTGGCCAAACTGCCTTACACCACCTACTGGATTGCCGGGGATGATTACGAGTATGGACACGCTGTCGCCGAAGGTGTCTGGGAAAATCTCAAGAAGCTGAAGCCCGAGGTCAAGCTGTTGGGCCAGTCCTGGTGGAAAGTTGGCGAACCTGACTTCACGCCCTATATCACCGCAATGTTGGCGGAGAAACCCGATGCGGTCATCATTGCTACCGGGGGACGCGACTGTGTGCCGTTCCTGAAAGCGGCGCAGACCACGGGCTTCAACAAACAGGTGCCCTTCTACATGCATACGGCCACGGAAATTTCAACGCTCAAACCGCTGGGCCTCACTGCTCCCGAGGGTGTCATCGGCACTGCCAACTATCACAGCTATTACCCGGATACCGCGGAAAATCGCGCATTTGTGGCCGAGTTCGAAAAAGCTTATGATCGTACTCCTGCGGTAGGCGCCCTGTACGGCTATATCACGGCCCAGTTCATCTCCAAAGCCTATGCCAAGGCCGGAGAGGTCGATACAGAGAAGTTTATTGACGCACTGGAGGGGTTGAGCGTTGACTCCCCGGTCGGCGAAGTGACCATGCGTGCCGAAGATCATCAGGTTATGCTGCCCATGTTCATGGGCGTGACAACCAAGGTGGAGGGTCAGGAGGTTCTGGTCGCTTCGGATATCGTCACCATCTCTGCTGAGGATGCCATGCCTTCTCTGGAAGAAATCCGCAAGGCCCGCCAACTCTAAACATACGCTGAAGGGCGGGAGCAGCGTTCCTCTCCGCCCTTCAGCGTATCGCCTGATTTGCCAACCCTCTTGCGAGCAAAGAAAGCCTCATGGAATTATTTTCCGGTCTGTCCTTTTCGGTCCTCTGCATCCAGATTCTGGTCGGTCTGAGCAAGGCGACCATCCTGTTTATCGTTGCCTCGGGCCTTACCTTAATCCTGGGTGTCCTGCGTATCCCCAATCTGGCCCACGGTTCGCTTTACATGATCGGTGCCTTCACGACCTACTCGATTGCCACGGCGTTTTCGCAAAGCAGCCTGGGTTTCTGGGTGGCGCTGTTGCTGGCGCCTTTGATCGTGGCTCTGATTGGACTGATCATGGAACAGGGCCTGTTCCGTTTTCTTTACAAGCGCGACCATCTGATGATGCTGCTGTTTACCTTTTCCTTCACACTGGTCTTCGGCGATCTGGTCAAGTTATTGTGGGGCTCGGATTACCGCTCACTGGCGGTTCCCGAGATATTCCAGGGATCCTACACGCTGTTGGGCATGCCCTTCCCCCGCTACAATCTGTTCCTGCTGCTTCTGGGGCCTGTTTTTGCCGCAGGGTTATGGTTTCTGACCAATCGAACCCTTCTGGGCAAGATTTCCAGGGCCGCAGCTGTGGATCGTGAGATGGTGGGCGCCGTGGGTATCAATGTGAACCTTGTCTATGCAGCCGTATTCGTTCTGGGCTGTTACCTTGCGGGCATAGGCGGAGCCCTGGTGGCGCCGACGCAGAACATCAGTCAGGGGATGGATCACTCCATCATCATCGAGATCTTCCTTATCGTCATCATCGGCGGTCTCGGCAACGTGTGGGGGGCTCTTTTGGGAGCAGTCATCTTTGGCCTCACCGATGCCATCGGCATTCTGATAGCCCCCCAATTCGGCATCGTCTTCCCCTACCTCGCTGTGATCTCTGTACTCATCTTCCGCCCCAAGGGGCTCTTGAAATCGATCTGGTAAGGGATGTTCCTATGATTTTCGGCGTTTTTGACAAAAAATCTCTTCCTCTGGTCGCACTGTTTTTGGTCGGTCTTATTTTTCTGCCCTATGCGGTCCCCAGATTCTACATCTACCTGACCAGCGTTATTCTGGTTACCGGGCTGCTGGCCACCAGCCTCAACCTGGTTCTAGGCTATGGGGGAATGTACCAGTTTCACCACGCCGTCTTCTACGGCATCGGCGCCTACACGACTGCCTTGATGCTCACCAAAACCAGCCTTCCGGTGTGGTTCGCATTTGCCTCTGCACCGGTAGTGGCAGCCTTTTTCGGTCTGGTGATCGGCTTGATCTGCGCCCGTCTGAGCAGTCTCCACTTCGGCATGCTGCAGATTTCTCTGGGCTCGCTGATCTGGGCCATCGTCTATCGCTGGTACGACTTCACCGGTGGTGACGATGGCATTCACGGCATCCCCGTGTCCGAAGCCATCTCGACAACCACATCTGCGTATTATTTCATCCTGGTCATCACCGCCCTGTGCCTGCTGCTGATGTTCGTGATTATCCGATCTCCTTTCGGCAGAATCCTTCAGGCCCTCCGCGACAACCCCGAGCGTTGCGAAGCCATCGGCGTCAACATCACCCGGCATCGTATTATCGCAATGGTGATTGCTGCGCTGTTTGCCGGGGCAGCCGGGTCGCTGTTTGTCACCCTGGAGGGAAGCGTTTTCCCGGAGCTGCTTTCCTGGACCCTGTCCCTGGAAATCCTCATCATGTGCCTGCTGGGCGGGTGGTTCACTTTTTTCGGACCCATGCTCGGAGCCTGCCTTATCATTTCCCTGAGGACCTTCGCAGGCAACTATACCGAATACTGGACCCTCATCCTCGGCTTGATGATGATGCTGACAATATTTTTCCTTCCCAAGGGCGTGTTCGGCTTCATTAATGAACTGTTCCGATCCGGTTCTCCAAGCCAACCGCTAGAGGAGGGCAGCAATGCTGCAGATTAAGGCTCTACGAAAATCGTTTGACGGCTTTCAGGCTGTAAAGGAAGCCAATCTCTCGGTGAACACCGGAGAAGTGGTGGCTGTCATAGGTCCCAATGGCGCGGGGAAAACGACACTGTTCAATCTCGTCAGTGGTCAGATACGTCCTGACGGCGGCAGCGTGCAGTTCAAAGGGGAGGATATCTGCGGCCTGTCTCCCCATCAGCTGTGCCGCAAAGGAATGAGCCGTTCTTTTCAGATCGTGAAGATCTTCAGCCGCATGAGCGTATTCGAAAACGTGCAGACGGCGGTCATAAGCCGCATGAAAAAAACCTCCCATCTTTTCACCCCGGCACGCAGCATTGCGGTAAAAGAAACCCTGTCAATCCTCGAAGCCATGGGCCTCAGCGACAAGCGCGACAGAATCAGCGGACTGCTCTCCCACGGCGACCAGAAAGTTCTGGAGATGGCCATCTCCCTGGGCAGCGATCCCCAGCTTTTGATTCTGGACGAACCCACAGCGGGTATGTCCGGCGAAGAAACGGCCATGGCGATAGATCTGATGAAGCGCCTGTCGCGCGACATGGGTTTGACCATTCTGTTCTGCGAGCATGACGTTGAGATGGTGTTTTCCTTTTCCGACCGGATTATGGTCATGCAGCAGGGCAGCACTATCGCCCAGGGAACGCCGGAGCAGATACGAAACGATCCACAAGTCAGAAAAGCTTACCTGGGAGGTCACGACTGATGCTGGAAGTCAGGGGCATCAACACCTATTACGGACTGAGCCATATTCTTTTTGACGTCTCACTCAACGTGCGCAAAGGTGAAATCGTCTGCCTGCTCGGCCGCAACGGAGCCGGAAAGAGCACGACCATGAAAAGCATCATGGGGCTGACGCCGCCGAAACAAGGGGAGGTTGTCTTCAAGGGAGAGCCGGTCACCAGTCTGCCACCTTTCCAGATGTGCCGCAGGGGTGTGGGTTTTGTCCCCGACGATCGTCGGGTCTTCGCGGATTTGACCGTAGGCGAGAACCTTGAAATATCCGCAAGGCCTCGCCAGGGCAACGCTGGCTGGGACAAGGAAAGGATCTACAACTTTTTTCCGGCCCTGCGCATCCTGGACGGCCGCAGAGCCGGTGTCCTCAGCGGCGGCGAGCAGCAGATGCTTACAATCGGCCGCGCCTTGATCACCAACCCCAAGCTGCTGCTGCTGGATGAACCCACGGAAGGGCTGGCGCCGATCATTGTCGAAATGCTCGAAGAGAAGATACTGGAGCTTAAGGCCAGCGGCCTTTCGGTGCTGCTTGCCGAGCAGAACCAGAACGTCGCTTTGCGCTTGAGCGACCGGGCCTACATCATTGATAACGGCCATATCCGCTACCAGGGCAGCATTGACGACCTGCGCCAGGACGAAGCCATTCGCCACAAGTATCTTCTGGTCTGAAGTTTTGTAGCGACTCTGCAGAGTGAGGAAAAACGTTCATGAACCTGAGTCATGAAACCCTTGAAGACCTGGCGGTTGCCATCCTTGAGGCAGCCGGAAGCATGCCCCTTGAGGCGCGCACGGTCGCCTCACATCTGCTGCAGGCCAACCTTTGCGGCCATGACAGCCATGGCGTCGGGATGCTGCCCACCTATCTGGAGAACATCACCAAGGGACTCCTGCAGCCGAACAGACCTGCTGAAACACTCGGCGACCACGGGAACTTCCTGCTCTTCGATGGCCACCGGGGCTACGGCCAGGTGGCCGCCAAGATGGCAATGGAACAAGGGATTGCCCGTTGCAAAGAGACAGGCATGGCTCTGGTGGGGCTCAGAAACGCCCATCATATCGGCCGGGTGGGATCCTATGGCGAACAGAGCCTGGAAGCGGGCCTGATCTCGTTACACTTTGTCAGCGTCGTCGATCATGTCCCCATGGTGGCGCCATTCGGAGGCAAGCAGGGACGCTACGGCACGAATCCCTTGTGTATTGCCGTGCCCTCGCTCAACAAAAACGACCATCTTCTGCTGGATATGGCAACCAGCAAAATCGCCGTCGGCAAGGCCCGGGTGGCTCTTAACAAGGGACAGCAGGTTGCGGACCACGACCTCATCGACAGCCAGGGACAGCCAACCGGCAACCCGGCAGTGCTGTTTGCTCAACCTCAAGGAGCAATTTTGCCTTTCGGCGAGCACAAGGGTTACGGGCTGGGCCTGCTGTGCGAAGTTCTGGCAACTGCCTTGACCGGCGGTGCAACCATCCACCCGGACAATGCACGTTGCGGTGGCATCATCAATCACATGCTGACGATCCTCATCGACCCCGAGCTCTACGGTGAGCAAAACACGATACGCCAGGAGATCGCCGCCCTGATCGCCTACATCCGCGCAACTCCGCCCATTGCAGCCGATTGCCCGGTCATGGTGCCGGGCGATCCTGAGCGTCTGCAAAAAGAAGCTAGACTTTCTGCAGGGATTTCAATCGAAAAAGGCACTTGGGATGCGATCATCGGGGCAGCTCTGAGCGTTGGCCTCGATATCAAAAAATTCAACCTGCCGGAATCGCGTCAACAGGATTGACCTCATTACCGTTAAAGCTCAAAAAAATTATCCTCAAACAGGCAGATTCGGTGAAGTTCGCTATCATATCTGCACAGCAGCGAAAACATCCGACAAAAGGAAATGAAGCTCGTCGGTAAGGATAGATCTGTGATGCAGGAGCCAGCTGAGTCCAAATACGTTCCGGCCCTGGGGTTTCACTGCCTGACTCCTTTTTATGATGCGATCGTTCGCACGACTGGCCGTGAGCGCACTGTCAAACAGGCGCTTATCGGCCAGGCGCAACTTGAACCAGATCAGCACGTGCTTGACCTGGCCTCCGGGACAGGCACCTTGGCCATATGGATCAAGCAGAACCAGCCGCGAGCCAGGGTGACAGGGATTGATGCTGATCCGGAAATTTTAGCCATAGCCTCCCGCAAAGCACGCAAAGCCAAGGTTTCGGTGCAATTTGATCAAGCTCTATCCTATCACCTGCCCTATCCCGCTGCACAGTTTGACCGGGTGTTTTCAAGCATGTTTTTTCATCATCTTGCGTGGCAGGACAAGGTTCGAACCACCCGTGAAGTTTTCCGGGTTCTCAAACCAGGTGCTGAACTGCACCTTGCCGACTGGGGCCGGGCCGCCAACATCTGCATGCGCGGGCTGTTTCTGACCGTGCAACTACTCGATGGTTTCATAAACACGCAGGACCATGTACAGGGCAAACTGATCACCTTGTTTGAACAAAATGGCTTTGCCGATGTGTCGCAACGGCAATCCTTCAACACTATCTATGGGACAATCGCAGTCTACAGCGCTACGAAACCGAGTTATTTTTTGCCGGGAATGACTTCTGTAAACCCAAACATAACAGGGAGACATGGCTGAGGAGGCCAACATGACTGGAGAACTGCTTAGAGATACACTGGCATGGAGCGCGGTATTGAACATGGGCATTCTGCTCTGGTGGTTTCTTTTCATCGTCCTTGCCCATGACTGGGTCTACAAGGTGCACAGCAAGTTCTACAAGATCTCGATCGAAAACTTCAACACCATCCACTACGCCGGGATGGTTTTTTACAAGATCTGCATCTTTACCTTTTTCATCGTGCCTTACCTGGCGCTTCGTATTATATTTTGACCGAGTTGGCACCAGCTATCGACCGTCTTTATATCTCCATGAATCCAGTCATTCTGGAAGAGGGCCCATGAAAACCAGCCTTTCCCTGCTTATCACGCTGCTGTTGCTGTTTTTCATGCCGTTGCAGACTCTCGCCACGGAAGAAATTGCCGAGAAGACCAACAAGGAATGCCAGCACTGTCATCTTGACCCTGCTGGCGGTGGAGAACTGACCGCTGTTGGTGAGGGTTACCTGCTTTCACTGCAGGAAGCGTCCAACAAGGGTGACACCAGGGCTCAGCAAGAATCGATGCCATCGCCGACACGCGTCTTCAAGCTTATCGTTGGCTTCATCCACATTTTCACCGGTTTTTTCTGGTTCGGCACCATTCTCTACGTTCACCTGATTCTCAAACCGGCCTACGCGGCGCAAGGGTTGCCCCGCGGCGAGATCAGGCTGGGGCTGATATCAATTGTGATCATGGCGATCACCGGCATCATCCTGACCCTTTACCGGGTTCCCTCGCTAGAGTTTTTCTTTACCACCCGTTTTGGCCTGCTGCTCTTGATAAAGATCAGTCTCTTTATAATCATGGCGAGCTCGGCGTTCTTCGTGGTTTTCTTTATCGGCCCCAGGCTGAAGAAGAAAAGAGCCGCACCGACGCCGACGGACGGTGAGATGTCCGAAGAAGAACTCAGCTTTTTTGACGGCAGCGAGGGTCGCCAGGCTTACTTCGCCTACCAGGGGAAAATTTACGACGTCAGCAACAGCAGTCTCTGGAAAAGCGGTACGCATATGGCCCGGCACAAGGCCGGGGTGGACCTGACCGGCATTTTATCCCAGGCGCCCCATGACGAAAGCAAGGTTCTCGAGATGCCGGTCGTCGGCACTCTCGTCGCCAAAACCAGGCAAGCCACCGGCTTCGATCACAAGAAAGTGTTTTTCTTCATGGCCTACATGAATCTGATCAACGTCTTTCTGATTGTTCTGGTTCTGGCTCTCTGGAAATGGTGGTAACAATCGACCTTTTGAAGATCTCTAACAGCTAATATTTCACCTTTAAGGTTTTACTACGCATATGGAAATAGATCACCTGGCAACTTATCTGATCGCCATCACCCTGCTGACTCTCACGCCGGGCGTCGACACCATGCTGATCATCCGCAACACCGCCCGCGGTGGCTGGCGCGACGGTGCGGTGAGTAGCTTCGGTATCTGTTCCGGGCTCTTTGTGCATGCCGTCATCTCTGCAGTAGGTATTTCGGTCATTCTGCTGCAGGCCGCATGGGCATTCAGTGCCCTGAAACTGGCCGGGGTACTCTACCTGATCTGGCTGGGGTATTGCAGCTGGCGCAAAGTTTTCAAGCAGGAGTCGCTTGAGGTCGTCAACGGGAGAACGGTACTGGGGGATTTTCGCATGCGACGGTCGCTACGGGAAGGTTTCCTCTCCAACGTGCTCAACCCCAAGGCCGTGATCTTCTACATGGCGTTTCTGCCGCAGTTCATCAACCCGAACCACTCGGCACTCATGCAGTCGCTTTTCCTTGCCGGCCTGCATTTCATAATCGCTATGCTCTGGCAGTGTTTGCTGGCCCTGATGGTCAAACAGTTTAAAAGCTGGCTGCAGCAGCCGAAGGTCAGTCAATGGTTTGACGGGGTTACGGGAACCGTCATGATTGTTATCGGCTTGCGGGTGGCCGCAGAAGGTTGATTGAGGGCACACATTTCATCGTGTCACCCGGCAATTTAATCCGGTAAACAGGCTTCAATCCCCTCGGCAAAACTGAGCGGTTTCAGATCAAATGTCTGCGCCCACTCCTGCGGATCGCAGACATTGCCTTCGACCAGCATCTTCAACTGATCCTCGGTGATCGGGAACTGCTCAAAGCCCTGCATCATCCTGATCATCGGCTTGATCATAAAGATCGGCTGATGGATTTTGCAGACTTTCTCCTTACCCAGAGCCCGAGCTGTCAGATCAAGGATTTCATCGTAGCTGTAGCTGACACCGCCACCAAGCTGATAGGTCTTGCCAATGGTTTCGCTCATCCCGAGGGCTTTGACGAAGCTGGCCGCAACCTGGTTCACGGCCACCGGCTGCATACGATACTTGCCGTTGCCGATCACCGGCACTACCGGCAATTTCCGGATCAGCTCCGCGAGGATATTGACGAATTCACTGCCCGGACCAAAAATCAGCGACGGACGGAAGATCGTCCAATCCAAAGGACTGTCACGCACCAGCTCTTCACCCTGCCACTTGGAACGATGGTAGTCGGTACTGCCGCGCTCGCGCGTGCCGTTTGAACTCATGTGCAGATAACGTTGCACCCCCTGTTCTTCTGCTGCCTGCAGGATATTCTCAGTCGCCTCGACATGCATTTTCTTGAAGGTGACGCCTCTTCCCGGAAACTCGCGGATGATACCGACCAGATGAATGATCGCATCACAGCCGACCAGGGCATTGTCAAGGCTGCCGGCATCGGTGACATCTCCCGGGAAAACCTCGACATTTTCCAGAACCGCGAGTTTATCCTCAGAACCTTTACGCACCAGGGCTCGCACAACATGCCCGTCTGCCACCAGCTGACGCACAATCTCGCTGCCGACAAATCCGGTCCCGCCAGTCAAAAAAACTTTCATCGCTTTATGTTTCTGCTTTTGATTGCGCACTCTTCGCACCTCACAGCTCGTGTTGCTATCCCTTGACAACCGCCATCGGTTTCAGCCTTGCCACCAGATGACCAATTCCTGCCTGCTGCACCACATCCACGACATCGGCAACATCCTTGTAGGCCGCAGACATTTCCTCAACCACCGTGGCTCGACCGGCGGCGCGCACCAGGATGCCGCGGGCAGCCAGTTCGCCAATGATATCATGGCCGCGCGCAGCCTTTTTCGCGGCATGCCGCGACATCACCCGCCCGGCGCCATGGCAGGTCGAGCCAAAGGTTTCACTATAGGCTCCGGCGGTTCCGGTCAAAACGTAGGAGTAGCGACCCATATCTCCAGGGATCAGCACCGGCTGGCCGATCTTGCGATAGGCCGCAGGGATCTCCGCATGCCCTGGCGGGAAGGCGCGGGTCGCACCCTTGCGGTGTACGCACAGGCGCCGCCGTTTGCCGCTGACAGTATGGTCTTCCCACTTGGCGATATTGTGGCAAACGTCGTAGATGACGCCCAGCCGCAACTCGTCCGGTCCCTTGCCGAGCACCTGCTCAAAGGTCTCGCGCACCCAGGCCGTGATCATCTGGCGATTGGCGAAAGCAAAGTTGGCGGCACAAGCCATGGCGGCCAGATAGTTGCGAGCTTCATCACTCTGCAGCGGCGCGCAGCAGAGTTGGCGATCTGGCAGGATGATGCCGTACTTGCGCGCAGCCTTGAGCATGACTTTGAGATAATCATCGCAGACCTGGTAGCCAAAACCCCTGCTGCCGGTGTGAATACTGACGGTGATCTGGCCGGGATGCAGGCCGAGCACGCCGGCCGCCTCTTCGTCGTAAATCACCTCGACCTGCTGGATTTCCAGAAAGTGGTTGCCGGAACCAAGGGTCCCAAGCTGAGCGCGTCCGCGCTCAAGAGCTCGCTCGGAGACCATTTCCGGATCAGCTCCGCTGATCACGCCGTGCCCCTCGATGTATTCAAGATCGGTCGTGCCTCCGAAACCCTGCTGCACCGCCCAGCCTGCGCCTTTGAGCAGCACCTGTTTCTCCGTATTAACGGAAAGTTTGAAATCACTGCGGTGGGAGCCGACCCCGGAAGGGATGTTGAGGAACAGTGCGTCGGCCAGTCGGCCGAGATTGGGGCGAATCTCTTCAGCGGTCAGGTTGCTGCGCAGCAGGCGGACGCCGCAGTTGATATCATAGCCGACGCCGCCTGGTGAAATAACTCCCTCATCAACGGAATAGGCGGCAACACCGCCTATAGGGAAACCATAGCCCCAGTGAATATCGGGCATGGCCATGGAAGGCCCGACAATGCCGGGCAGCGTCGCAACGTTGCAGACCTGCTCGAGCGCCTGTTCGCGGCGCAGATCCTCCATCATCTTCGGCGAAGCGAAAATCAGGCCGTCGGTGCGCATGGCACCTTCGCGCGGGATGCGCCAGCGACACTGATCGATCTGTTGGGTTTTGACAGTCATGTTGTTTCTCCTGTCTGAAGTCGCTTTTCATTCTTTTCGGAACTACAAATCGACATAAACCCGACCGTACCAGCCATCGGCTGTCTCTTCCAGGCAAACCTGATGATAGGTCACCGATTTGACCTGATGTTCAAGGCTGTGGCGCTCGGGATCAAAGGGTTCGCCGGAGACCGTGGCCAACAGCTCATCATCACCGGCCGCCTCGATTTGGAATGTCGCCGGCACGATGTTATTGCTTTCGCTCCAGTAGACAATTTCGTTCAGCCAGGCCACCAGCAGTTCTACCCGGTCTTCGGCATGCACCTCGAGTTTGGTGTTGATCATGGCTCTCACCGGGCTGTCGCCGAAGATCAGTGCCACCAAGCCCTTCGCCATTGCTTCCAACAGTTCCCGACAAGAAGCGGCTCGGGCCTCGATCCCCATATCCGCAGTGTGTTCAAGCAGTCGGAAGCCATTGCCGGCAGTCACAGCCGGCACTCCCCACTGATACAATCTTTTTTCACGCTACTTTTCACAACGTCCTCTCTCTCTCTTCGTAGTTCTGACTATAAATTTATACCTGACAGCAACAATAACAAGCTTTGCCAAGAATTAAATGAGACGTCTGGTGTTTTAAGAAGTATAAGATAAGCTTAACAAAGCAGTTTAAATCAGGCTATCCCGGCTTGGCAGAGATCATCCTGCTCTATGGTTCAAGCGTCTGCTTCAGCCGGCTTATTAAAACCTTTTGTTTTTGCTTGACAAAACAGTGTTTTAAACATTATCAAGTAGACTGTAGTTCGCCCTTGGAAACCTCAGGAACAACACAGCAAAGATTGCAATTGCTCCATTTGCCTTTTGATTGAAAGACACGAAAGGAGGTCGCTCAATGAAAACTGACCTGGATGTCGTAACTTCTTCAATCCCCGAGGAGATTCTCTTACGCGTAGAAGCCAGGGGAATCAATCGCCGCGACTTTATCAAGTTCTGTACGGCGACCACAGCGGCCCTGGCATTGCCGATCACAATGCTGCCCAAGGTCGCCCAGGCTGTCGAGGATAATCGTCCGCCGGTGATCTGGGTGGAGTACCAGAGTTGCTCAGGCGACTCGGAAGCTTTTCTGCGCGGCAATCAGCCGACCGCGGGAGAAATCATCCTTGACCTGATCTCCCTTGAGTATGCGGATGTGATCATGGCAGCTGCCGGTCATCAGGCCGAAGCCAACAAGCAGCAGGCCATGGAGAAATACAAGGGCCAGTATATCCTGATCGTCGAAGGCTCGATTCCCACCGGGGCCGACGGCGCTTATTGCACGATCGGCGGACATAGCGCCATGGAGGATTGCAGGAAACTGGTGCAGAATGCCGCCGCCACCATCTGCGTCGGCACCTGCGCCACATTCGGCGGCATCCCGGCTGCCGCACCGAACCCGACCAATGCGGTTTCAGTGAGCAGCCTGGTACCGGGCGCGACGATCGTCAATCTACCAGGCTGCCCGGTCAACGCCGAGAATCTGACCGCCACCATCGTGCATTACCTGACGTTCGGCAAGCTGCCGGCAGTCGATCGCCTGGGCCGACCGAAGTTCGCATATGGTAAGCGCATTCATGACAATTGCGAGCGACGCGGCCATTTCGACGCCGGCCAATATGCCGAGTCCTTCGGCGACCCCGGACATCGTCAGGGGCACTGTCTCTACAAACTCGGCTGCAAGGGTCCGGAGACCTTTCATAACTGCCCTACTGTCCGCTACAACGAGGGCACGTCATGGCCGGTCATGGCCGGTCATGGCTGCATCGGCTGTTCGGAACCCGGTTTCTGGGACACCATGAGTCCTTTCTACCGGCGCCTGCCCAAGGTGCCCGGTTTTGGTATTGAAGATACGGCCGACAAGATTGGTATCGGTCTGGCGGCGGCCACTGCCGTGGCTTTCGGCATCCATGGCGTTGCCAGCTGTTTCCGCAAGGGTGATGCCATGGAGGAAGACAAGGTCGTAAAGGAGGACTAAGCGATGGCGCAAAGAATTGTCGTTGATCCAATTACCCGTATTGAAGGCCACCTGCGCATCGAAGCCCAGATCGATGGCGGCAAGATTGTTGATGCCTGGAGTTCATCTACAGCCTTCCGTGGCATCGAGACGATTCTCAAGGGGCGCGACCCGCGCGATGCCCACCATTTTACCCAGCGCTTTTGCGGTGTCTGTACCACAGTCCATTCCATGGCCAGTATCCGCGCCGTGGAAGATGCCCTGAATATCCAGATCCCGGACAATGCCCGCCTGATCCGCAACCTGATCATGGGCATCCAGAATGTGCAGGATCATGTGATTCACTTCTATCATCTGCACGCTCTCGACTGGGTCGATATCACCAGCGCCCTGCAGGCCGATCCTGCTGCAACAGCCAAATTTGCCCAATCGATCTCCAATTGGCCGAACTCGAGTGTCACCTACTTCAAGGGTGTCAAGGACAAGCTCGCCGCCTTTGCCGGCACCGGCCGTCTCGGTCCCTTCCAGAACGCCTACTGGGGACACAGCGCCTACAAGCTGCCGCCCGAAGCCAACCTGATGGCCGTCGCTCACTACCTGGAAGCCCTCGAATGGCAGAAAGATATCATCAAGATCCACGCCATTTTGGGCTCTAAAAACCCGCATCCGCAGACCTTCCTGGTCGGCGGCATGTCGATCCCGGTCGATCCCGACAGCCAGAATGCCATCAACGCCGACAAGATCGCCTACATCCGCAAGCTGCTGCGCAAGTCGCGCGCTTTTGTCGAGCAGGTCTACATCCCTGACCTGCTGGCAGTGGCCCCGGCTTATCTCGATTGGGCCGGCATCGGCGGCGGCATCGGCAACTACCTCTCCTACGGCGACTTCCCGATGGACAACAGTCCCGGTACCGGCAGCCTGTTCATGCCGCGCGGCGTCATTATGGGCAAGGATTTGGCCAATGTCATGGAGATGGACGA
>JAVVDT010000250.1:0-3373 GCA_032250875.1 Desulfuromonadales bacterium
GCTGGGACTACTTCGACGAGCTGCTGTCCCGCATCCGCGAGATCCGCGCCTCCGAGAAGCGTTTCTACCAGAAGGTGCGCGACCTTTTTGCCCTCAGTTCTGATTACCGTTCCGACGACCGCGCTGCCCAGCTCTTTTTTGCCGAAACCCAGAACAAGCTGCTCTTCGCCGTCACCGGCCAGACCGCCGCCGAGATCGTCGTCTCCCGTGCCGACCCCAACGCCCCCAACATGGCGCTTACCAACTGGAGCGGCTCGCGGGTACGCAAGCACGACGTGATCGTGGCTAAGAACTACCTCTCCGCCGACGAGGTGGACACCCTCAACCGGCTGGTGGTCATCTTCCTGGAGCAGGCGGAACTGCGGGTGAAGGAGCGCAAGCAGCTCACCCTCGACTACTGGCGGCAGAATGTGGACCGCCTTCTGGACTTCAACGAAAAGGCCGTGCTCACCCACGCCGGTAGTGTCTCGCGCGAGGCCATGGAGCGCATCGCCCGCGAGCGCTTCGACGCTTTCGACGAAAACCGCCGCATCGCCGAGGCCAGACAGGCTGATGCCGAGGAGATCGAGGAGCTTGCGCGGATCGAAAAACAACTTGAACACAAAAAGGGGGAGCAATGAACTGCAAGCCTTGCCCGGAACATAAAGCGATCGGCACCCAGTGGCGTTTCGACCGGGAGGAAATCGATCAGTGGATGAAGGGCCTTCAACAGACAACATCACAAAAGGCATCGGCCAACAATGGATAGACGCATTGACGGGGGATTGCCATGCCAAGCCTGATCCAGCCGACACTCTTTGACCTGCTAGATGTCTCAGTCTTCCCGAGACCGGCGGCGGTTACTGACGCGATTGAAACACTGGCTTCGAACAGTAGCATTGAGACCCGGGGTGCAATCTTTACGCGCATTGAGGTTGTTGATTTTATTCTCGATCTGGTTGGCTATACTGCCAGTGAGCCATTGCACCACCGTCGTATTCTGGAGCCCTCTTTTGGCCAGGGCGATTTCCTTCTTCCCATTGTTGAACGACTGCTTGCCGCGTGGCGTGAGCATAGCGGGAATGTCTCTTCCGCCGGTGCCGAGTTAGGCGAGGCCGTTCGTGGTGTGGAGCTGCATCGGGCAACATTTATCTCCACACGCAAGACTGTCGTCAATCGACTTGTAACTGAGGGGATTTCTGCATCCGTAGCTTCAGCTCTCGCCGACCAATGGCTGATTCAGGGGGATTTTCTTCTTGAGCGGCAAAACGCCTGCTTTGATTTCGTCGTCGGCAATCCTCCCTATATCCGGCAAGAGCTGATTCCAGCGCCATTGCTGTCTGAGTACCGCCATCGCTATCAGACGATGTATGACCGCGCCGACATTTATATTCCCTTCATTGAACGTTCTCTTTCTCTTCTCAATCAAGGCGGGACTCTTGGCTTTATCTGCGCCGACCGCTGGATGAAAAACCGCTATGGCGGTCCATTGCGGGAGTTTATAGCAAGAGGTTTCCATCTCAAAGCCTATGTCGATATGGTGGGTACCAACGCCTTTCACTCCGAAGTCAGCGCCTATCCTGCAATCACCGTTATTACCAAATCGAAAACAAGTGTTACCCGTATCGCCCATAGACCTGAGATCGACAAAAAGACGCTGGCTTCCGTTGCAGTGGACATCAACTCGGATTTCCTTTCAAAAGATTCATCAGTTCGAGAAATAGTTGGAGTGGTAAGTGGTTCTGAACCTTGGCTTTTGGAATCGTCGGATCAAATGTCGCTGATTCGACGCATCGAGAGCCAATTTCCCGCACTGGAACAAGCTGGTTGTAAGGTCGGTATTGGCGTGGCCACTGGCGCTGATAAGGCGTTTATCGGGGAATTCGATTCTCTTGACGTCGAGACCGACCGAAAACTTCCACTTGTGGCGACCCGTGACATTCAATCCGGTGAAGTCGTCTGGCAAGGTCAAGGTGTTATCAATCCGTTCGCAGATGACGGCGGCCTTATCGACTTGCGGGATTACCCCAGGTTGGCCAGCTACCTTGAAGAACGAAAGTCGGTGATAGCAAAGCGCCACTGTGCACAGAAAGCACCGTCAAATTGGTGCCGGACGATTGACCGGATATGGCCGGAGCTGACCAGCAAGCCGAAGTTGCTGATACCAGATATCAAGGGCGAGGCTCATATTGTTTTTGAGCCGGGCAAACTTTATCCGCACCACAACCTTTACTATGTCGTCTCAGACACTTGGGATTTGCGTGCCTTGCAGGCGGTATTGCTATCCAGCATCGCCAGGCTATTTGTGGCGACCTATTCAACGAAAATGCGCGGCGGCTATTTGCGTTTTCAGGCACAGTACCTGCGGCGCATCCGCATCCCATTCTGGCGAGACGTATCCGAGAATCTCCGGCGGGAATTGATTCAAGCCGCGACCATTCGTGATCTTGATGCCTGCAATAGAGCGGTTTTCAAACTTTACAAACTGAATCAAGAAGAACGATCCGCCCTTGGCGGTAATGGAGAATGACGATGGCACTTGATCTTGTCGATTACGAGTGCAAGGCTCGTGAAGCGGTACAGGCGTTTTGGGGGAACCGGGAAGCCGCCAGGCAGAAGCAGATTGAATCAGGTAAGGCCGACCAGGGCGAGCGTGCTGGTGTGACCTCTGGCAAAAACATGGACGGGTTTATCGCTTTGATACTCGACATCATCCACGCCAACGGACTCGCCCAAGCCAACATCCATCAGAAACGTGCTGTACTGACGCTGCCCGGTTTCTTTCGGCCAACCAAACTATGGGATCTGTTGGTCATCCACAAGGGTGAACTGATCGCAGCTATCGAACTGAAAAGCCAGGTCGGACCTTCCTTCGGCAACAATTTCAACAACCGAACGGAAGAGGCCATCGGCACAGCCCATGATTTATGGACAGCTTACCGAGAAGGGGCGTATGGCAAACAGCCTCGTCCGTTTGTTGGCTGGCTGATGCTGGTTGAAGATGCCTCCGAATCCCGATCACCGGTCAGGGACAACTCCCCTCATTTCCCCGTATTCGAGGAATTCAAGGGCTCATCCTATCTCAATCGGTACGATTTGCTGTGCCAGAAACTTACGCAGGAACAGCTCTACACAACCGCTTCGGTTATAGCCTCTCCGCGAACTGCCGCTGACAGTGGTGATTTTTCCTCGTTGTCATCGATGACCAGTCTTAAGACCTTCGTCACCTCCCTGGCAGGACATATTGCTGCTGAAGCTGCAAGGCTTGAATAAATGAATTCAATACGCCACTGGCAATCCAGAAACGCGCGAACCAGGGAAGGTGCGGTATGACGAAATCCACCTATCAGCCGCCCTACACCATCACCCCCGAGATCCTGAACCGGGTCGCCGC
>JAVVDT010000251.1:0-3369 GCA_032250875.1 Desulfuromonadales bacterium
CCCTGAAGTAGAGCGACATTCGTGAAGCTCAGAAGGCGACTCCCGACTAAAGTTTCTTGACTAACTGTCGGGCCGCCGTCTGGATCGGATCCCAGACCGGCGAAAAGGGCGGAGCATAGCTCAGATCGAGTTCGATCAGATCCATGACAGTCATACCGGCGGTCAGGGCAGTGGCAACGATATCGATGCGCTTGGCGGCACCTTCCATGCCAACGATCTGTGCGCCGAGCAGACGGCCGCTGCCTTTCTCAGCGATCAGTTTCACCGTGATTCGACCGGACCCCGGATAATAACCGGCACGGGTCATGGTTTTAATAGACTCTGCAGCATAATCGAAATCAAGCTTTCGCAACTCCTTTTCCTGAAGTCCGGTTCGCGCCACTTCGACTTTGCAGATTTTACTGACCGCCGTTCCGACAACACCCGGGAAGCGGAGGTTGCCACCGGAGAGATTCGTTCCTGCGATCAGACCCTGTTTGTTGGCGACCGTACCGAGGGCGACATAAAAGGGTTGGCCGGTCAGGCGATGCACGGTGGCTACACAATCGCCGGCGGCCCATATATTGGCTTTAGAGGTGCGCATGTGATCATCGACCTTGATGGCATTGCTTATTCCAAGCTCAATGCCTGCGGCTTTGGCCAGCTCTGAATTCGGTCGAACCCCCATGCCGAGAATGACGAGATCGGCAGGCAAGGTTCTCTGATCCGTGATAACCGCAGTAATGTGACCCTGTGCAGACTCAAAAGCCGTGAGCCCTTCGGATAAATAGAGGGTGACCCCCACATCCCTTAATGCCTGTGATACCAGAGCTCCCATGTCCGGGTCGAGGGTGCCCATGACCTCCTGGCTGAGCTCGACCAGCGATACCTGCAGATTTTGCCGGGTCAAGGCTTCAGCCATCTCCAGGCCGATATAACCGCCACCGATCACGACCGCCTTCTGCGGCTTGTGCCGTTTGATATACTCCTGAACGCGGACCCCTGAAGCCAGAGTGGATAAACCGAAAATGCCTTCGGTACCGGCACCCGGGACGTCCGGACTGAATGGATGTGCGCCGGTTGCAATCAGCAGCTGGTCGTAAGGCTCGTTGACCTCTTTGCCGTCTTCAGTGCGAATTCTGATGTTGCAGGCTTCGGCATCAATGGCCACAACTTCGTGCCGGGTACGAACATCCATTGCATATTTGTCACGAAAAATCTCTGGCGAACGAACGACCAGGCTGTCTAGATTATCGACCAGACCGCCGATAAAATAGGGGATGCCACAGGCAGAATAAGAGGTAAACGCGGTCTTCTCCAGAACCAGAATATCCCGCTGAGGCTGTTCCCTGCGGATTTTCGAAGCGGCGGTCATCCCGGCTGCATCGCCACCAATAATGACAACACGGTTATCAGTCATAGCAAAGGTCTCCTGTTAATCTTAGGGATTACTGCGAAGCGCAGTTGTCTGAAGTAGTTTAGCTGTAAACGGCCTCGAGGCAAGAACCTCTTCCAAAATCTGATCCAATAATAAAAACCTAAAACCCATTTCTTTCTGCATCAGGTATCTCCTGCCCTCAAAAGTAGTCATTTGCTCATTGTGTCTGCGTTGTTGATTGATAAACATTCTTATAAACGCACAGATGATTTATCTTCGGTAAATCGTTTTCGTCATGAGAAGTCTCGTTTTTTCCGGACGAAAACTAAATAAATATCAACAGCGCCGGTAGCGCCAGGCAAGCAAAGGGGAACAAGGCCCAGCGGAACATCTGCCTGGTACCGATCGCACTGACCAGCGTCAATTTGAAAATAAGATTGGCTACATAGGCGATCAAGATACCGATTGCTGCCTGGCTGTTCCCCAAGGTGCCTTTGCCGGCGATCCGTGCATTGGAGAGAGTGATTGCATCAACATCTGTCAGTCCTGAGAGCAGTGAGACAAGATAGACTCCTGTGTTTCCAAAATAAACCTTGCCTGCGGAGATGGCCAATAGTACTGCGGCATAAATGAAACCGAAAATGAGAGCCTGCTTGAGCTCCATGGGGTTTTTGGCTTCGGGCTCGGGTGTTACGTGTGTTGGGGTTTTTGCCCAGACGAGATAGGCCGATAACAACCCGCAACAGAACATGCCTATCAGTGGCAATACCATCTCCTGCAACAGTTCAAAGTGGATGATCCCGATCAGCAAAGCTATCCGGATCAATACGACTGTCGAGGCAAGCGAAACCACGACCGCACCCATCATCGAAAAGTCTTTATTTCTTTGGGCGTGCCGGCTGAAGGACAGGGTCGTAGCTGTGCTGGAGGCGATTCCACCCAGCATGCCGAGCATGGGGCCTCCCCACCGGTGACCGACAAATTTCAGGACGACATAGCCCACCAGGTTGATGGCGCTGATCATGACCACCATCAGCCAGATATTGTAAGGGTTCAGGGCAAGATAGGGTCCGAACCCGCGATCAGGCAGGATGGGCAGGATGATGAAGGCGATCAGACCGAACTGAAAAATGGCAAAGATGTCATGTTTCGACAGGCTATGCGAGAACTTGTGCATCTGCGGCTTAAAATAGAGGATGACAGTTGTCGCCAGACTTAAGGAAACGGCGGCAAGTGTCTGGTCATATGCCACCAGGATGCCGATTCCATAGGCGACGAGCAGAGCGACAGAGGTAGTCAGCCCAGGTGAGATATCTTCTCTGGCCCGGAGAATATGCAGCATGACCGACTGAACGATAATGGCAGCCATTCCGGCAAAAATGATCCATTGCTCATCTGTCAGAGCCGCAATCTGGCCACAGATGGTGCCGAAAAGAGTGACCAGGATAAAAGTGCGCAGCCCGGCCAGGCGGGTTTCTTTACGCTCCCGCTCAAAACCCATCAAAGCGCCCAGCAGGATTGCCAGGCCATAGATCTTGAAAATTTGTAGAGCAGCGGTATCCAATGACATTTCTCCTGAGTACTCATATCTTAACTAAAACAAGTATAGCAAAGTATGAGAGTGCTTCTGCTTATGCCGGGATTTCTGCAGCTTAATAAAGGGAGGTGTTTACTGCTCGCAAAAGTAGCAACTGTCTCATTGTCCCTGGCTCTTCATCTGATATCGTAAATTCATAAGCTTGTCGAACGGGACATTTGCAGCAAATGATTCGATTGATCATGTCCAGCTGACCGCTGTCATGTTATTGGCTTGAATTCAGAATCGCTACAGTAAATAAAAAGGAGAAAAAGATGGCTATTAAAAAACATGGTTCAGCTGAATGGCAAGGTGGATTGAAGGACGGTAAAGGAACCATATCGACCCAGAGCGGCGCTCTTGATTCCTATCCCTATGGGTTCAAACAAAGATTTGAGGGCGTCGAAGGAACTAATCCTGAAGAGTTGATCGGGGC
>JAVVDT010000252.1:0-3359 GCA_032250875.1 Desulfuromonadales bacterium
CGACCGACTTTGCCGCAGAGATCTGGCACCTCTACGAGAATGGCGACCTGCAGCCGGGAACGCCGTTGACCGGTCGGTTTGCGCGCATCGAGAAAGCGGCCGACGACGCCCTCGTCATGCGCGAGATCGACGATGCCCGCGCGGAGGCCATGGCCAGATTCGCATCCTCGGAGGCGCTGTAGAGACACTGCCGATTCCATGCCTGACGCATAATGAGTGTCCACCTAAAAAACTCCGGATAGCATCCGTGCTGTTTCCAAATTATTTTTAAGTTCTGTCTTCCTGCCGCAGCTTGGCTAAATGGGATTTGATGTTCTCCATGGCAAAGGGAAGCAAGCGTTGATCAATCCCCTGATAAATGATGTCGAGCATCTCGGTGAGTGTTTTGCCCTTCGCATACAATGCCTGGATGCTCCTTTTCCGTTCTCTGCGATGCTGCAAGGTGGCGTGAATGCGAAAGGTGCCGCGCATCGGCATGCCGTGCGACGGTACAATTACCGCCGGATCAAGTGCAATAATCTTTTCCAGGGTTTGAAAGTAAACAGCCATGTCGCCTTCCGGCGCTGCGATGACCACGCTTCCTACACTCTGGATGAGATCTCCGACAATGAACCAGCGCATTGATTCAGGAGCAAGCGCCAGCTGTCCCGCATCATGTCCGGGCACCGCATGCACCCGGACGGGTTCGCCCTTCCAGTTTGTCAATCTGTCCCCTTGCCGCTTGATCTCAAGTTGAAGCCCCTGGAAATAGTCGGAACCATATTTTTCGTTAATGAGGGCCATGGTGACGGCACTCATGCAGATCGGCACATTTAAGCGTTTGGCAAGCTCTGGCGCATGTTCGTGGTGATCGGCGTGATGATGGGTGAGAAACACCGCACGGATATCATCCTGCCTCAGCGTTCGCAGCAACTTCTCCAGAACTTGCGGAGATTCAGGAGAGGGATCAACCAGAACTTTGCCGGTATTCTCATCTCCAAGCAAAAACGCGTTGGTTCGTTTTGCCGGCGGGAGGGTATTGCTTGGGACCGACAGGATCCACAATTCGCTAAGTGACTCCAACCTGGGGACATAATCGTCTTCGTAAAACTGTGGGGAAAGATTGCCGAAATCGCAGCCTTGAGGGTTCTGGTTCAATTTTTCCAGCACCCGGCGAAGAGCGGGGACCATCAACGCATCACCCTTGTGGAACCTGTTGAGCAATTGCCGGGGAGTCTCCCAGAAGGTGTCAGCAATCTCCCCGGAATCCGGTGTGAACACCGGCAGGGTTTGCAGGTCAATCCGAAAGAAGTGCAGGTGAAAACGTACCGGAGCCAGGACCGGGGCCAAAGCTGTGGCCAGGAACTTCACCGAGGAGACCTGGCCGGAAGCAATCGCCGATGGCAAATCGTATCCGAGTTCTTCCTGGATTTCCCGAACCAGCGCGTGCATCTTCTGCCCCTCCCAATCACGCAGAAAAGCAGCGGTGTGTTGTGACCTGGCGTCTTCCTGATCAATTTTTCCGCCGGGGAAGGAGTCGTATCCCGGGAAAGCATCCAGGTAGGGTTGACGTCGCACCGCGAAAATATGGCCTTCATGACAGAATACGGCGGCTACGGAATCAATGATCATCACTTGAGCGACCTTTAGAGGGGATGGCAAGATCTCATCGCTGTGCTCATGCCATGCGCAGTGCCCGCGCCGGCACTGTTTGAGCCTCAGAATCAGCGCGCGACCTGCGCTCCGGCAATCCGGACTTGCAACGTCTTGAGCTGCGCAGGTGTCAGTTCCCCGGTCAGGCCGAGATCAAACTGCTGCTGACTTCCGGCAGCAACCGTACCCTGTACGCTGCGCTGCAGCGTCTGCAGCTTGCCCGCTTCATTTTGGAATTGCAGAATCAGCACAATCCCGCTGATATTCCTGGGAGTTGGATTACTGACCTGTGCGACGATTCTGCCCTGGGCATCCTGTCCCGCTCTGACACTGACATATTTAGCGGGATTATCCTGCAGATCGAGATCCACCAAGGCCGCATAAGCCTGCCGACCCAGTGCGCTCTGGTTGTCAGCCGCTTTGGCATAGTATGCCTTGGCATCATGCAGACGTCCTGCTTTTTGAGCCAGATTGCCCAGTGAGTGGTAGGCATCAGCCGTGGGCAGCAGCGCAACACTGCGTTCGAGGTCAGATTTTGCCTGTGCGGCAAGGTTCAATTTTTCCTTCACCTTGCCGCGCTGCAGATAATAGTAAAAGAAGTCCGGATTCAGGCGGGTTGCCTTGTCATACTGCGCTACGGCCGCTTTGAGCCTCTGGTTTTTCTGTTCCACATCGCCCATCAGCGCGTAGAAGTGCGCCTCTCTGGGCTCCAGCGCGATGGCCTTTTGTGCCAGGCGACCGGCTTTTGCGAGATCATCCTGGGAGAGCGCCTTACGACCCTCGTCGAAGGCCTCGTAAGCCGGTTTCGTGCGGAGCAGGTGAGCAATCCTGGCCTGATAACGTTCGACACCCAGCTCGCCGCCCCTGGGCAAGGTGGCCAACAGCTCTATATTGTTCTGCAAGCGCTCCTGAGATGGTGGATGGCTGGCAAACAGACCCGACAGCCAGTCCTGTCGCTTGTTTTCAGAGAGCTTGAGAAAGGTGCGTTGCAGACTGACGGCCCCCTGTGGATCGTAGCCGGCGCGCACCATGTACTGCATGCCATAGAGGTCTGACTCACGTTCGGCATCGCGGCCGTACTTCTGGGTGATCAGCTGCGCCCCGAGCCCTGCGCCAAGCTGCGCCAGATTCGCATAATCTGTTCCCTGGGTGGCAACCGCGGCTCCCAAGACACCCGCTTGCAGCAGCATCCCCTGTGACAGATTCCGGGCACTATGCCCGGCTGCTGCATGCACAATTTCGTGGCTGAGTACGGCTGCCAGTTCCGCTTCGCTCTGCAATTCCGTCAACAAGCCACGGTTGATGGAAATTTTACCGCCGGGCAGCGCCCAGGCGTTTGGCACGGAGCTGTTGATGACTTTAAACTCATAGGGAAGCCGGCGGTCACTCACCGCTGCCAGCTTCTGCCCCACCTGACTCACATAGACGGTCAGTCCCTGGTCCACCGTATAATCACCGCCCTGAGACTGACGTGCGGGAGCATACTGCTGTGCACCGATAGCAAGCTCCTGCTGTTCACTGACCAGGCTTAGCTCGTTCCTGCCGGTGACCGGGTTCACTGCACAGCCGGCGAGTAGTGCAAACAACGCCCAAATCAACAGTTGTTTCTTCACCATCATATCTCCTTTTCGTGCCACATCACATCTCTCATCAAATCGGACAAGGACCGCTCGTACAAGCTCTGTTTGATGTCCATGACTTTTTAGAGGTTTGTCCGATTCTCATCG
>JAVVDT010000253.1:0-3350 GCA_032250875.1 Desulfuromonadales bacterium
CTCGTCGCCTCCCTGCTCCCGGACGGTCGACCCAGGAGACGTCTTCGGTTCCAGCATCTTGGCGATCGCCTCGCGCAGCTTGCTCTCCGAGTCGAGCATAAACTGGGCACTGGTGACGACCTCTTCACCTTCGAGCAATCCCTGCACAATCTCGATATCTCCCGAGTCATTCTGCACACCGGTTTTGACCCGACGCGGTTCGAACTTGCCGTCGCCGAGAGCGACAAAAACCGTCTGCTTCTCGCCGGAATGCAGAACCGCTTCAACAGGAACGCTCAGGGCATTTTCCACCGATTGCGATGCGAGCCGGACGTTGACATACATATCCGGCTTCAGGGTGAAATCGGGGTTGTCGATGTCGAAACGGGCCTTGACGGTACGGGTCTTCGGCTCGACAAACGGGTAGATATAGCTGACTTCACTCTCGATCGGCTCACTGCCGACATAAGGCAGAGTGATCCTGGCCTTCTGTCCGATCTTGATCCAGGGCAGCTCATATTCATAGATATCGGCGTACACCCAGACTTTCGAGATGTCGGAAAGGATCAACATCTCCATGCCACTCTTGATGAACTGCCCTTCCTTAACCATTTTCATGGTTACGATGCCGTCATAAGGAGCATACAGCGTCAGGTTTTTGGCCACTTCACCGGTTTTTTCCAGGCGGGCGATCTGCCGGTCACTGATGTCCCAGAGCTTAAGTCGCCGCCGCGAAGCTTCAAGCAAACGACTGGCTCCCTCTGCGATCGAAGGGAACCGGGATTGGGCGAGCGAGCTTTTATTGTTGCGGGCCAGCAGAAACTCTTCCTGAGCGCTGACCAGGGCCGGGCTGTAGATTTCCAGCAAGGGCGAACCTTTTTTGACGAATTGTCCGGTTTCGTTGGCATAGAGACGCTCTACCCAGCCGTCGATTTTACTGTTGATGGAAAACTGTTCCGGCTCTTCGTATGCCACCAGGCCAACTGTGCTGACCGTCCGGCTCAAGTCTTTGCGCACAACCGGTGACATGCGCACTCCCATATTCTGCTGCACAACCGGGTCGATAGTGATCACTGACCCGCCAGAGACCTCATCTTCGTAGACCGGCACGAGGTCCATCCCCATCGGCGATTTGCCCGGCTCATCGCGGATGTAGGTCGGATCCATGGGAGCCGCCCAGTACTTGATCTTGCGCTCACCGGCAGGCTTGGCCGAGGCCGTACCTCCCGTGGATTTTAATGGTGTCAGATCCATACCGCAGATCGGGCACTGCCCGGGCTCATCGGTAATAATCATCGGGTGCATACCACAGGTATACTGCTGAACCGGTTGTTCAGCTGTCTCGACGGAGGTCGACGTTGCCTGATCCGTGCCGGGGACCGGCGTGTCGCTGCGACAGCCGGTTAAAGCCAGGCTGAGGCCGATGGCGGAGATGATGCCGACCAGGGCGCTCATCCGGATTGCACGTTTGCTTTGACTCATGGTGTCCTCAAATTCAGTGTTTACTTGCTTGACTGCTCAATCGGATGTCTGGCTATTAACGTTCTGCAGCGGTGGACCAATTAACGGCAGAGTCGATTCGGCCTCCAGCCAGGCCAGACTGCGCATATATTCGGAGCTGAGGCGGTAATATTCCATTTCCGCAAGATAGCTTGTCATCAGGGCATCAAGCAGGCTGATGAATTCAAGCTTGCCGACCTGGTAAGAACCGAGGGCCGCCTGAAAGCTCTGACTGGTCTGGGGAATAATTCCCTCGCTGTAGAGCTCGGTCTGCTGACGAGTTTCCTGCATGCGGGCATAGGCATTCTGCAGCGACTCGGCAACGCTGTTGCGAAAATCTTCCGCCTGGCGTTCGGCCATGCGGATCGCCGCAGCCGCTTCCGCTTTCTCGGCGCGCCTTTTGTCGCGGTAAACCGGCAGGTTGACACTGATTCCGGCGCCCACGAAATCGGTGCCGCCGTCGGCCAGAGCATCGTCCCGGAAACGCCAACTGGCGAACACGGTCATATCCGGATAATCATTAAGTTCTGCCAGCCGATTCTGGTAACGATAGCGTTTGATCAATGACTGGTAAGCAGTCATCATGGGCCGCTTATCACGGCCGGCACGCTGGAAAGTCTCCAGATCCTGCTCGATCGCCACCAGTTCAAGTGTCTCGGGAACATCATATGTCCCGCCAGAGGGCCGATTCAGCAGGCGATTGAGTTCTGCCTGCACGACGGAGCGTTTTTGTCGCAAAGCCATCAGCCGTTCCATGAGCCTGGATCTTTCCACCTGCGCCTTGAGCACGTCCTGCTGCAGTCCGCTACCGGTTTCGTAACGAACTTCGGTCAGGCGGATGATATCATCAACCAGCGCCATGTTGCGTTCCGTCACGACTATAGCCTGCTCCTGGAAATAAAGTCGGTACCAGGCGTCTTTGACCCTGCGGGCGATCTGCAGATGCTGGTCCTGATAAACCGCTTCAAACCAGCGGGCCTGCTCATCGGCAAGCGCGGATCGGTTGCCCAGCTTACCCGGGAACGGCAACGCTTGTGCCAGCTTGAGTTCATTGCCGGTCATGGGCGTGTCCGAGCTCGACAGGGTATCTCTGGGGTAATTCATGAGACTAAAGGAGAGGACCGGATCCATCAGGCTGCCGACTTGGGGCGATTTGTAAGTGGCTTGCTGCCAACGGGCTTTCGCCGCGGCCAGATCAGGATTATTCGTCAAGGCCTCTTTGACCAACTGATCGAGGGTGGCTGCCTGCAGTGGCGTGGCTGCCAACAAAAAACCGGAAAGAAGCATTCCGGACATCAACACACTCTTCAGCAACCGTATTCTGCGCGTCATGGATTATCCTTTTGTGCAATAGTTCCAACAGTTAATACATGGAGCATGCCAGTTTTGTAAGTATGCAACGAAACGTGATGTTTTCAATTGAAGACGTATCACAAACAACGAATAGTTGAATATTCTACAATCAGAAGGAGATTATTCGACGATAAGGAAAACGGATAAAAGAGAAACGTATGAAAACGCCAGGAGAAGGAATGAGGCGCGCCGCCTATGGGCGAGACCGATTTACTTTGTAAAGTGTGCTGCCAATTTCAAATACAACACTGTCGGAGCGAATTTCGCTGACAACAGCTGAGTCGACATACGAACCAACCATCACCGGAAGGTCATTCACCACTGCCATCCTGTTGGCAATGTCTTCCTGATCAAAAATTTCCGACACCAGCAGGGAAACGCCATAAGGGAGTTCAGAAGAGATGTTAGAGGATGCAAATTCAGCTTCGCATTAAGATTATGTCTAGTACCCTGTAACCCATAATCTTTCGCATCTTGCTTGTTCTTTGCCGCGTCAGCGGCGTTGCGCCTTCAGCTGA
>JAVVDT010000254.1:0-3342 GCA_032250875.1 Desulfuromonadales bacterium
GCCGTGGAACAGAGTCGATCGCGCAGCTCTTCAAGATGATGGAAAGCCAGAGTCTCCTGACGCTGGCTGACAGCTTGCCCGCCGAGAGCGGTTTCTATCGCCTCTCGTTGATCGTCATTACCGCGCAATAAGCCGGCCAGGTGCTTGATCTGCCGCTTGCGTGAGCCGTGGCCGCGGGTATTGCGGGCCAACTCGATCTCTTTGGTCAGCTCAGGATTCTTCGGTAACCTGGCGAGTTCCGCATCCGAAAGCTCTGCCAGCTGTTGGGCCAATTGTTCGACTGCTTTGGCATCGCGCTTTTGCGCACTGCGGCTGGGACCTGTGGGGAGGATCTCGGTTTCGTCTTTTCTCTGCATCAGAATTGCTTTCGGCTGTCGAGCATTATAGTTACAGGGCCGTCATTGATCAGGGCCACCTGCATGTCGGCCCGGAAGACTCCGGTAACGACGGTAATCCCTCTGCTGCGCAAAACACTAACATAGTCTTCATAAAGGGTGTCAGCGAGTTCGGGGGCGGCTGCGTCAGTAAACCCCGGGCGTCTCCCCTTGCGGCAGTCGCCGAGCAGGGTGAATTGAGACACCACCAGAATACTGCCGTTGATCTCCTCGACGGAGCGGTTCATCTTGCCCTCTTCGTCTGCAAAGATACGCAGGCCGGCAGTTTTGTCTGCAAGATAGGCGGCATCCTTTGAGGTGTCCCCCTGCGCTACGCCGAGCAGAACCAGCAATCCCCGGTCGATGGCGGCAACCGCCTGTGTCGCAACGACCACAGAGGCCTGACTGACTCTTTGAATGACCGTTCTCACGGCGAGGTTTCCTCCGCAAGTTTATGCAGCAAGGCCAGATTGATGCGATCCATCTCGTCCTGTTCACCCTTGGGCGTTTCAAGGATCATGGGAACCTCAACGAAGCGTTGATCCTGCATCAGACAGGCAAAGCCGGTGCGGCCAATGGTTCCCTGGCCGATGTGGGCATGACGGTCAACCTTGCTGGCGCAGGGCTTCAAACTGTCGTTGAGATGAAAGGCTTTAATCTGATCCAGACCAACCAGTCTGTCAAATTCAGCCATGGTCTGTGCATACCCCTCCGCAGTGGAGAGGTTATAGCCGGCGGCATGAGCATGACAGGTGTCGAAGCAGATCCCGCAGCGCTGCGTGTCAAAACCTTTCATCAAGGTGGCCAGGTGGGCAAAATCGCCGCCGAGATAGCTGCCCTGGCCAGCGGTGTTTTCCAGAAGCAGACGCACTTGCTGAGGAGTCTCCTGAAAAACTTCGCCCATGGCTGCGCGGATGCGCTCCAGGCCAATTTCTGGACCTGTCCCCAAATGTGCTCCGGGATGCATGACCAGGTCGGTGATACCGAGCTGTGCACAGCGGCAGAGCTCGTCGCGCAGGGCATTTTTCGACTTTGCCCAGACGTCATTTTGCGGTGAAGCCAGGTTGATCAGGTAGGCGTCGTGAGCCATCACCGGGCCAATTCCGCTTTCCTGCCACGCTTTGCGAAACGTCGCGGCCTCTATCTCTGAAATCGGCTTGGCCTGCCAGCGGTTGGCATTCTTGGTGAAGATTTGCAATGCCGTGCAGCCGCTCTCGATAGCGCGCGCAAAGGCCTTGTCCAAGCCGCCGGCAACTGAGACATGCGCGCCCAAAAAGCGACTCATGAAACCTTTTCCCAAAAATGCAAGCCGGTGTGTACCTGCCGGGCATTGTCGAGATGGACATCGACAAAATCGGGCGTGTGACCGTCGCCGATCAAGATGGTCCCCATACCGAGTTTCTTGGCAGTGTGCAGGTTATCACGTGAGTCCTCGATCATGATGCAGCGTTCCGGGGTTGCACCCAGCTCGGCAAGAACGGCATGGTAGGGCTCCGGATAAGGCTTCGGCTGATAGGCTGCGATGCGGATATCATAGACCTTCTCGAACATATCCTCGATGCCAAGCGCCGCGAGGACCCGGTCGGCATGGCAGAGCGAGCCGTTGGTAAAAACAGCCTTGCGTTGCGGCAGGCCGGCCAGGACCTCACGCAGAACCAGATCGGGAGTGAGCAGAGAGGTGACGTCGACATCATGGACATACAGCAGGTAGTCTTCCGGGTCGATACCATGGTGACGGATCAGTCCCTGCAGGGTGACGCCGTAAAGACGCCAGTATTCGCGCCGCATCGCATCGACCTCGAGTGCCGGGATGCCGACAACCTCGATCATGTAGCGATTGATGCGCACATCAATGAGACCGAAAAGCTGCTTCTCTGCAGGGTAAAGGGTGTTGTCGAGATCAAAGATCAGAACGTCCATAAATTATTTCACCAAGCAGTCTGTCGTGTCCTGTGTGGTGCAAAGCCTTTCTTACTTCAAGATATATTCACCGGAAAAAACTTCCACCGCCGGACCGGTCATAAACACCTCGTTCTTGCCATCCCATTCCATCTCCAGATCGCCGCCGGTTAAGTGGTTGATCAGCGTGCCTTGGGTACGACCGGTCAGAACGCCGGCGACAGTGACCGCCGAGGATCCGGTGCCGCAGGCCAGAGTTTCACCGGCACCGCGTTCCCAGGTGCGCTGGCGGATTTCGTTGGGCGAAATGATCTCGACAAATTCCACGTTGATGCGCCGGGGAAACAGTGCGTGGTTTTCAATCGCATAGCCGTAGCGTTTGACGGGAAAGTTGGCGACATCGTCCACAAAGATAACGCAATGCGGGTTGCCCATGGAGACACAGGTGATCTGGAAGGTGCGGTCGAGCACTTCCAGATCCATGTTGATGACCTGCTCATCGGCCGGTCCAGTCATCGGCAGCTCGGCGCGTGTCAGCCGCGGCAGACCCATATTGACTTTGACTTTGTCAATGTGTTCCCGTTCGTTGGGATACATCGTCAGCGGCAGGATGCCAGCACCTGTCTCAATGGTAATTTCGGTGCGATCGACAAGACCGTGATCAAAAGCATATTTGGCAACGCAACGGACGCCATTGCCGCACATCTCGGCTTCGCTACCGTCAGCATTGAAGATACGCATTTTTACGTCGGCCTGCTTGGACGGCTCGATCAGGATCATGCCGTCACCACCGACACCAAAATTGCGGTCGCTGATCTCGCGTGCCAGGTTTTCCGGATCTTCGACAGTCTGCCGGAAACAGTCGATATAGACATAGTCATTGCCGGCGCCGTGCATCTTGATGAATTTCATAATGGCCCTCACATGGTTGTGCCGCTCCAGCTATTATAGGGGTAAAGGTTTTCCGCTACAACCGCGCATTGCCGATCTGTTATGCTATGCTATAAATCATGTAACTATTCCGTTCCCTTACTCAACGGCACAGCATGTGGTCTGCAGCCATTGCCTG
>JAVVDT010000255.1:0-3336 GCA_032250875.1 Desulfuromonadales bacterium
TGGCCTTATACAATGTCGTCTATGTCATGCCGCTGCTGGTTATCGTGATTGTTTTTACAGTGACCCTGGGAGCGCGCCAGTTGACGGAAAAACAGGGTCGTTTGTTGAAGCTGATTTCAGGCGTGATGATGGCGGATATAGGAATCGTGCTGATCTTTTTCCCCAACTTGCTGCAGAGTCCGACCGGCGCGATCGTCACGTTCGGGGCAGCTTTTCTCTGTGTCGCAGCAATTCTGCTGCTAGACAAATATTGGCACCGTAAGCCGAAGGCGTAACGACCAAACCGGCTCGTTAACCAATCAAAGGGCTATTTTGGAAAACCAAAAAAAACGACAGGTTAGCCACAAAGACGCCAAGACACAAAGAATAAGCCCTCAGCTGTTAATCTGTAATGATCCGATTCCTTGGTGCCTTTGTGACTTAGTGGCCATAGCCTTTGTATCGGTTATGGGTCCGTTCAGAATCAGAGTTGAAGGTCTTTTCCCGAGTGTTACCTGGGCAACGGATCCTGATTCAAGGCTTCCTGACTTTGTTGCTTGTTTCGCTCAATCCGACTGGCTTATGGCTGCCCGTGAACGTCAACCTGGCAACGTTTTCAACATGCGGCGTCTGCGGGAACATATCGACCGGCTGAACCTGATCGACATGAAAACCCTTCTCCACCAGCAACGCAAGATCGCGTGCCAGGCTATCCGGATGACACGAGACATAGACCAGCGTGCGCGGCTGCATCTCTGCAATCGCCGTCAGGACTTGCAGAGCACATCCTGATCTCGGCGGATTGACCACCACGGCACCAAGTACTCCTGACAGCGGCAGATCCTCGTCGAGAAGGGCTTCGACCTCGCCAGCGATAAACTTACAGTTGCTGAAACCATTCATCTTGGCGTTGGCCTGGGCATGACGCACCGCTTCGGCAACGGTTTCGATGCCGAGCACCTGATGCGCTTTGGGGGCCAGGTGCAGGCTGATGCCGCCGACACCACAGTAAAGGTCAAGGGCTGATTCACCGTTCCGCAGATCACACCAGTCGCGGACCAGTCGATAAATGCGAGCCGCCTGAAGGTGATGCACCTGCAGGAACGAGGTCGGTCCGAGGCGCAGTCTCACGTCGCCGACCTGATCGATCAGATCAGACATGCCGAGCACCTTCAGAGTTTCGCGACCGATGATCACGTTGCCGGAGCTGGCGTTGACGTTCTGGTGGACGGAGATGACTTCGGGGACTTTTCGCTGCAACCACTTGGCCAGGTGCGTCACCTCGCTGAAATTGCGTTCGCTGGTGACAAAAGTGACCATCGCTTTTTCGTAGGTCGGGCTGACCCGGATCAGCAGGTAGCGCAGCAGGCCGCGCCGGTGGTTGACATCGTAAGCCGAGATGTTGCGCCGATCGAGTTCCTCACGCACCACGGCGGCAACTCGATTGATCAGCGGATGATGCAGGGGACAGTCGGCAATATCCACCACGTCATGGCTGCCGCGCCGATACATGCCGACCTGGGCCTTGCCGCGCTTGCGGGCAACGACCAGCTTGGCGCTGGCCCGGTAGCCAAGGGTTTGCGGAGCGGCCCAGACCTCACCCAGTGCGACATCAACCAGGCTCGGATAAGCGGCCAGAGCGTCGGCCACGCGTTTGCCCTTGCACTCCAGCTGCGCGGCATACTTCCAGCTCAGCAGAGCACAACTCTGGCAGACGCGATAGTGCGGGCAGGATGTCCTGGCAATTCGGTCACGGGAGGCCTGCAACACGCGCAGTGTACTGGCCTGGATCCGATGACGTCCGCTATGCACCACACGAGCAACGACCTTTTCGCCGGGGAGCGCATCGAAAACCACGACCGGTTTACCGGCGTGCGTCGCCAGTCCGAGGCCATCGTCATCAATGCGCTCGATGGTCAGCGTCAGTTCTTCGGCGCGAGGTTTTGCGGGAACTTTTGATTTTACGCGGCGGCGTTCAGCGGTCATGGCGTCTCCTGAAAAGAGCCGCCATATTGCGGCATGAGCAAAAGCCTGTCAATGGTGCTCTGGAAATCTGCGTCTGCATACTCATCAGATTATAACCACACAACACCGGAAAGGGCCAGCATGACACAAAGATAGCGTAAAGAGCTTCTCATGGTACCTTCGTGACGAAAAAGCGGCCCCACCATTTTTGGCGGGGCCGCGGCCGTTTGAACCTGAAGGAGGGTTTGCAAACGGTTGAGATCGATCAGTCGCTGGTTGCTTTTGCCAGGACCAGGTCGTCCTCTGTCTCGAGAGCACCTTCGAGTGCCGGGACTTCGGCTCTGCGTGACTTCAAGGTACCGGCAAGCATGGCGCCGACCACCAGCAGGGCGCCGGCGGCGGCAAACGACATGGTGAAGCCGCCGGTTTTGACACGCAACATCTCGGAAACGCGCACCAGGGCGAATGCGCCGATGCCCCAGGCTGAGAAGAGGATGCCGTAGTTCATACCAAAGTTCTTGGCTCCCCAGAGGTCCTTGGCAAAGGATGGAAAGAGTGAGAGGTTGGTACCGTAGTTAAAGACCATGAAGGTCACCAGCAGAGGCATTGCCAACGGGTTGTTGTAGGTGCCGCCGATAACCGGAATGGCCAGAAACATCAGTACGGCCTGGAAGACCAGCATGATGACCAGGGTATTGGCGCGGCCGATCTTGTCGGAGACCACGCCGGCGACAATGCGGCCGGCGGCGTTGCCGATCGCCATGATTGCCACGACCAGAAAGGCCAGTTCACCCATACTCGCCGTGGCCAGTCCCTTGGCGCTGCCGATAACCATGAGACCGGCGCCCGCGCCGATAAAAAAGCAGGTCCAGAGCGTATAGAACTGAGCTGTCTTGAGAATCTGCGAAGGAGTCTTGTCTTCGACAACGACAGTCTTGACCGATGTGTTGCCGGCATTCGGATCAGCCACGTAACCTGCCGGAGGGTTGGCCAGGAACATACCGAAGAAGCAGGTGATGGCGACAAAGCCTAAACCGAAGTAAAGCATCGACTGCTGCAGGCCATAGGCACCGAGCAGGTACTGAGCCAGCGGCGCAATGTAAACCGAAGCCAGGCCGAATCCGGCGACGACAATGCCTGCGATCAGACCGGTTTTGGCAGGTGGAAACCACTTCAGCGCCGGCGGCGTAGCGGCGGAATAACCGAAACCGATGCCCATCCCGGCCAGGACGCCGAAACCAACGATCCATGACCAGTAGTTGGTTGTCTGCGAGATCCACATGAAACCGGTGCCGACCATCAGGCCACCGATGATGCACGTGATGCGGGGACCAAACTTGTCTTGCACCTTACCGGCGAGAATCATTGCAACAGCAAAGGTCAGACAGGCCG
>JAVVDT010000256.1:0-3330 GCA_032250875.1 Desulfuromonadales bacterium
CGTGCTGACTATTCCGGCTACGGCTGTGCTCTATGCGCCATACAGCGACTCGGTCTTCGTCATTGAAGAGAAACGCGATGAAGCGGGCAAGTCCGCAGGGCAGATCGTGCGCCAGCAATTTGTAAGCCTGGGGGAAAAACGCGGCGATTTTATCGCCGTCACCGCAGGCTTGGCGGCCGGAGAGACCATCGTGAGTACCGGGGTTTTCAAACTCCGCAATGGCCAGAACGTGGTGGTGGATAATAAGCTGGCGCCCGAATTCAAGCTGGCGCCTCGGCCGACAGAAGGCTAGTTCATGAAATTCACCGATATCTTTATCCGCCGCCCGGTACTGGCACTGGTGATCAGCTTATTGATCATTATCTCGGGAGTGCAGGCGATCCGCTCCCTGAATGTACGCCAGTTTCCCCGTAGCGACAACGCCGTGGTCACGGTAACAACTGTCTATGTGGGCGCGAGCGCCGAACTGGTCCGTGGTTTTATCACCAGCCCGCTGGAACGGGCCATTGCGGCCGCCGACGGCATTGATTACATTGAGTCGCAAAGCGCCCACGGGATTGCCACCATCAATGCTCGCCTGAAACTCAACTACGATCCCATCAAGGCGCTATCGGAAATCAGCTCCAAAGTGGACCAGGTACGGGGAGACCTTCCCCCGGAAGCCGAAGTCCCGGTCATCAACGTGGAATCGGCCGACAGCCAGTTCGCTTCCGCATATCTGAGCTTTACCTCTGATTTTCTCAAACAGAACCAGATCACCGACTATCTGGTGCGTGTCGTACAGCCGCGGCTTTCCGCTCTGGAAGGTGTCCAACGAGCCGACATCCTTGGTGCACGCACCTTTGCCATGCGTATCTGGCTGAAACCCGACCGCATGGCAGCTTTTAATGTCAGCCCGACGCAGGTGGCCCAGGCCCTGGCGGCTAATAATTTCCTGGCGGCCGTTGGCAGCACCAAAGGAGCGTTGATTCAGGTGAACCTGACAGCCAACACCGACCTGCGCTCCGTGGAAGAATTCAAGCGTCTGGTCATTCGCGAAGAGAATGGCGGCATCGTACGCCTGGAGGATATCGGTGATGTTGTGCTGGGTGCTGAAAATTATGATGCCGAGGTGCGTTTCTCCGGTCAAACAGCCGTCTTCATGGGGATCTGGCCCCTGCCCAACGCCAATTCTCTGGATGTGATCAAGCGCGTCCGTGCAGAGATGGAAGCGATTTCCAGGCAATTGCCCCAGGGATTGGAAGGCCGTATTGCCTACGACGGCACCGCTTACATCGACAACGCCATAAACGAGGTGATCAAGACCCTGAGCGAGACTCTGCTGATCGTGGTGGTGATCATCTTTCTGTTTCTGGGGTCGCTGCGGTCAGCCCTCATTCCGGTGGTGGCGATTCCCTTATCCCTGATTGGCGCCGTTTTTCTCATGCAGGCCTTCGGATTCACCATTAACCTGCTGACTCTGCTGGCCATAGTGCTCTCCGTAGGTCTGGTGGTCGACGATGCCATCGTGGTCGTTGAGAACGTCGAACGCCACATGAGCGAAGGACAGACGCCCATGCAGGCAGCCATACTAGGCGCGCGTGAACTCCTGGGGCCGCTGATCTCCATGACCGTGACTCTGGCGGCAGTCTACACGCCGATCGGCTTGCAGGGCGGGCTGACCGGATCGCTGTTTCGGGAATTTGCCTTTACCCTGGCCGGGGCCGTAATGATTTCCGGAATTGTCGCCGTGACGCTGTCACCCATGATGGCCTCGCGGTTACTCAAGCCGGGTATGAATGAACGCGGCTTTTCCGGGAAAATCGAGCGTGATTTCAACAAGCTGCGTAACTTTTATGGAAGATTGCTGAATGCCAGCCTGAATACACGGCCAGCCGTTTACCTGGTATGGATTGTGGTGAGCCTGTTGACTGTCCCCATGTTCACCATGTCGGCCAAGGAGTTGGCGCCAACCGAGGACCAGGGGGTCATTTTCGGCATTCTGGATGCGGCCGCCAACTCCACCCTCGATCAGACCAGCCACTACGCTGCAGCAGTCAACGAGGCGTTTTTGAGCGTTCCGGAAACCCGGTTCGTGTTTCAGATCACCCGGCCTTCCTCCGGGTTTGGGGGGATGGTAGTCCAGCCCTGGCAGGAACGCGACCGTACAATTTTTGAAATTATGCCCGAAGTGCAGCAAAAGCTGCACAATATACCGGGAATCCAAATGTTTCCGGTGACTCCGCCGGCGCTTCCCGGCGGCGGTCAGTTCCCGGTTGAGTTCATCCTGGCCTCCACCGCCGAGCTCGACCAGATTCTGACTTTTGCGAATCAGATCCAGCTCGCGGCCATGCAGAGCGGCCTGTTCGCTTTTCCGCCAATTATCGACGTAAAAATCGACCAACCCGAGTCCGAGTTCGTCATTGATCGGGACAAGGTGGCTGATTTGGGTCTCAACCTGGGGCAGGTGGGAACCGACATAGCGGCAATGGTCGGGGGCAACTTCGTCAACCGCTTCAACATCGATGGTCGCAGCTACAAAGTCATTCCACAGATTCAGCGCATCGATCGCCTGAATCCGGAGCAGCTTCGCGACATCTATGTCACCGGCCCCAATGGCAGCTTGGTGCCACTGAGCACCTTCGCCACAATCAAAAACAGCACCGTACCGCGCTCTCTGAATCGCTTTCAACAGTTAAACGCAGTTAAAATAAGCGGTGTGGCGGTTCGCCCTCTGGACGAGGCTCTAAACTTTCTGGAGGGCGAAGCCGCCAAGATCCTGCCTCAGGGGTATGTACTGGATTACACCGGTGAGTCGCGCCAGTTGCGCAGCGAAGGCAATACCTTCATACAGACCTTTGCCCTGGCCGTGCTCCTGATCTTTCTGGTGCTGGCCGCGCAATTCAACAGCTTCCGTGATCCATTTGTGATCCTGGCCGGCTCGGTCCCCCTGGCCATGTTCGGCGCCATGATTTTTACCTTCCTGAAAATGCCCGATCCCAGCGTTTCGTTCTGGACCCAGGGGTGGACCACGACCATGAACATTTACTCCCAGGTGGGACTTGTCACTCTGGTTGGACTGGTCTCCAAAAACGGCATTCTTATCGTAGAGTTCGCCAACAAACTTCAGGAGAAGGGCCACTCCAAGCGGCAAGCGGTGCACGAAGCCGCCATGACCCGTTTGCGCCCCATCCTGATGACGACCGGGGCCACCATTGCCGGTCATTTTCCCTTGATCCTGGTTACCGGCGCCGGAGCTGCCGCGCGCAACTCCATCGGCCTGGTACTGGTGGGCGGCATAGCGATCGGCTCATTATTTACACTGTTCATCATTCCTTCCATCTACATGCT
>JAVVDT010000257.1:0-3302 GCA_032250875.1 Desulfuromonadales bacterium
CCGCATGGTCGAGCAAACGCCCCGGCGTCGCCACCACGATATCGACGCCGCGGTGCAACCGTTCGATCTGCGCCTGGATATTCACCCCGCCGTAGATCATGGTGGAGCGCAGCGACAGGCGCCGGCCGTAGTTCTGCATCTGGCCGCTGACCTGGGCCGCCAGCTCGCGAGTCGGCACCAGAACCAACGCGCGCGGACTCCTGCGTTTTGACGGGAGGACCGTTTCACTCAGCATCTGCACGATCGGCAGGGCAAAAGCTGCCGTCTTGCCGGTGCCGGTCTGAGCACCCGCCAGCAGGTCGCACCCCTCGAAAACCACCGGGATTGCCTGGATCTGGATAGGGGTCGGTGTCGTATAGCCCTGAGCGGCAATCGCACTCAGCAGTTCATCGCACAGGCCAAGAGATTCAAAAGACATCGATCAAATTCCTTATGTAAAGTGATCCGCTTGCAGCAGACCAGGCTGGAGAAATGGATGTCCTGTTGGAAATAAAAAGAGCTTAACGGACAAGGACTTGTGCGGGACATTAACTGATTGCCCCACGACTGTCAATTGCGAGGAAGTTAACTTTATGAGGATAGCAGATTTTCAGCACAGAGGATAGGCGTCGTTCACCGTCTCACCGTCTTCTCTGTAGGAAGAAACGGAGGATTGCCAGCCTTCCGGGGGTATTTATTCGCTTCTTTGTGTTTGTGAGACATCGTCAAGTTCAATCCGAGAGGCGGCCCTATCCAGTACCCTGGTCACCGCTTATTTCTGAGGAGCGTAACTGTCGGCGAGGGTCCCTACCGCAACCGCAAAGGCATTGGAACGGTTCCATCTGCGCAGCGCCCGAAAATTGCTGTAAACCAGGTAGGCCGGCCCGTCTGGGCCATCGGGAATGATCAATGATGCCTGCAGATTCCGGCGAGGCAGCGAACGACCGTTAATGCGTCGCACCCCGAGCGCCTGCCAGCGAGACAGCGACAGCTGGCTCTCCAGCCCGGCCAGAGAATAATCGAACTTCTCCGGAAGATTGACCGGTCGCCCCCAGGTCTGGTCATACTGCCATCCGGCTTTGGCAAGGTAATTTGCCGCCGAGGCCAGCGCGTCGGGGATCGAATTCCAGATATCAATGCGGCCGTCACCATCGGCATCGACAGCATAGTGACGGAATGAGGAGGGCATGAATTGGAAGAGGCCCATGGCACCGGCCCAGGACCCTTGCATCTGCGACAGGGGGATATGCCCGGCGTCGAGGATGTGAAGCGCGTCGAGCAACTCCTTACGAAAGTAATCACCGCGGCGGGCATCGTAAGCCAGGGTGACCAGCGCCGGGATAACCGGATGGCTGCCGGTGTTGCGCCCGTAGCTGCTTTCGATCCCCCAGAGGGCGACAATGAAGCGCTTCTGCACCCCGTATTGTCGTTCGATCCGGCCCAGCCAGGTCTGGTAACGACGCAGCACGCTCCGCCCTTCGGCAATACGTTCCTCACTGACCCGGGTTGCGACATAAGCTTGCAGAGACTGAGTCGTCTCCGGCTGGGTTTTATCTTTCTCGAGCACCCGCTGCTGCGGTTCTTCGATACCGGCCAGGGCCGAATCCAGTGTCTCTGACGAAATCCCTGCAGAACGGGCGTCTGCACGCAACTGCTCTAACCAGGCAACGAACCCTGGCGACGTTTCTTGCGCCTGAACAGCGTGTACCGTCAAAGCGCACAGGCAGAGGAACATAAGAATCAGACGAGTGAAATTCTTCATAAGTTTAACTATAGCACCGCAGCATTGACATGCTATTGAGACGAGGGGGGTAAACTCTGGCGAGACAACATGCTGTTACCGAAAATCAAGGGCCACGCTCTGCAAGCCATATCGCATGCAAATCGCCTTTATCATCCTGCTCAGAGACCCGGGACTGCTTCACCCTGAACCCGACCTTGCGCAGTCGTTCCATGAAGTTGCGGCTCGGCGCCGCCGACCAGACGGCCAGGATTCCCTCGGGTCGCAAGGCTTCGTAGGCCGTAATCAACCCATCTGTCGAATACAGCCAGTCGTTTTTCTTGCGAGTTAAACCTTTAGGGCCATTATCGACATCGAGCAGGATCGCGTCATAAGCCCGGCGCTTTGCCCGCAGCAGCTTGGCGACGTCGCCCTCGCGAACCGTAGTCCGTTCATCCTGCAGAGGATAGCCCGCGTATTTGCCGAGCACGCCACGGTTCCAGGCCACTACGCCCGGCACCAGTTCGGCCACCACCACCTCCGCATCGGCCCCGAGGTGGCGCAGTGCCGCAGCCAGCGTAAACCCCATGCCGAGGCCTCCTATCAGCACCCGGGGCTGGACACGACCGACGATTCTGCGGCAGGCCAGTTCGGCAAGAGCGTCTTCGGACTGATGGGCCCAGGTACTCATCAGGGTGTTGCTGCCATCAATACTGATAGAGTATTCGTCTTCACACTTGAAGAGTTGAAGTTCGCCGTCGTCTCCCGGAATCTTTGCCGTATCAACTAACTCCGAGGTCTCGATTTTTTCGTCTGTGTTGTCTGAAGGCATAACCTACTTTCAAGTCAAATTGGAGATCAGGAGCCGGCAAGTATGGCCTGCCCGGCAATATTCATCAACAGAACCGCACGAAAACCTTTCACAGGCTTTCGATGAGCCGGTAGTACTCCTGGATAGCCCGCAATGATTGCAGAGAGAGCAGGTACAAAATCCAGGTGATCGCAAGGATACCGATGGTCAGCCCGACCTTCCATGCCGGCGACGTTCGAGGTCGCCACCAGATCAAAGGTAACGCCAGAGGTCCCACTGTAAAAAGTGCGAGGACAATAAAAGTCGTGCGGAAATACCAGGGGGGTTTTTCTTCCTCTGCGCTGAGCTTCGAGAATTCTTCCAGAAACTCGCTGCAATGTTTGCATTTTTTCGCGGCGTCTTGAATCTCTTCCGCGCAGAAGGGGCACTTCTTCATAATTGTCTTTCTTTAATGAACGAATCCTAGAGACCTTGCAGCGGCGCATGCATCGCCAGCATGCCGAAGGAGGTCACCGCCAGCAGGAACAGAAAAGCGGCGCCCATGGCGATCCGCTTTCCCAGCGAGACGCTGTAGTATCGGGCCTGTTCGGTTTTGGATTTCTTGAACGACGTGTAAATCTGGAAGCTGCCCATGATCACGATCAGAGCGAGAATCGGCGACCAGGTCAGATAGAACAAGACGACGGCCCCCAGCAACCCCAGCACCCAGAGCTTGGGACTGATGACACCGATGATCCGTCCGCCATCGAGAGGGGAAATGGGCAGCAGGTTGAACAGGTTGAGCAGAAAACC
>JAVVDT010000258.1:0-3263 GCA_032250875.1 Desulfuromonadales bacterium
TGCAGCCGGCTCATGGATAGTCCGACAGCCTGCCAGCACTCTTCTCGGCGTCTCCGCGCCTCTGCGTTGAATAGCGGTTCCGCTCAAGCCATATCAACGCGGAGGCGCGGAGACACTGAAAAGCGAGACACAGGGGTTTAACCAAAAAAACTTTTGATTCTCTCAGCGTCTCAGCGCCTCTGTGTTAATTATTGGGCTGACCTTTGTTTGGCTTATAGGTCCATTAATTTATCGAAAGCTCAATTCCCGCTGTATTCTGTTGCCTGTGTTCTGTATTCTGTAGCTGCTTTTTAAATGACAACCTGTCCAGGGAGACATGCATGCACACTGTGAATCTAGACGGTCGCAAGATCGCGGTCGGCAAAATCGTCTGCATCGGCCGCAACTACGCTGAACACATTAAAGAACTTGGCAACAAGACACCGGATCAACCGGTCATCTTCATGAAACCGGCCAACGCAATCGTTGCATCGGGTGGGACCGTGGTTATTCCCGAGTATTCCAATGACTGTCACCATGAAATCGAACTCGCGGTTTTGATCGGCAAAAAAGCCAAACACGTGCGCACCGAAGAGGCGCTTGATCACGTCGCCGGGTACGCCGTTGCCCTGGATCTGACGCTCAGGGATGTGCAGAAGACGCAAAAAGAGAAAGGGCTGCCCTGGGAAATCGCCAAAGCCTTTGATACCTCATGCCCGCTTTCGGCTTTCGTTCCGGTTGAACAGGTCGCAGACCCACAAAAGCTGCAACTCAAGCTGACCGTGAATGATCAGGTGCGCCAGGATGGCAACACCAGCGACATGATGCATACGACAGCCGAGTTGATTTCTATCGTTTCCACTTACTTCACCCTGGAAGAGGGAGATATCCTGCTGACCGGAACACCGTCAGGGGTGGCCAGAATCTGCAGTGGTGATCACCTTGAGGCTAGCATTGCCGGGGTGGGCACTCTCACTGTGACCGTCGACTAATTTTCATACTCCTGTCTGACCCGGTTGCTTAGCAGGTGGGCCTGACGAGTCGGTTCCGGCAACCGGTATCCCCGGCTGCAGTGGAGTACAATGTCCGTGGCACTGTGAAGATCGATTTTATGGCCGCACGAAAGGTAAAGCGGCCTCACACCATCCCTGGTTCTGACCACCCGCCCGAGAGTCATGCCGTCGATGCTCAGCGGTGTCCAATCCCCCTTCTTCGGCCCTGGCTCTTCATGCTCACCACAGAGACGGCTCTTGGCACAACCGATGGTGGCCAGATTGAGCCACAGGCCGAGGTGACTGGCGATGCCAAGCCGGCGAGGGTGCGCTATGCCCTGGCCGTCTGCCAGGATCACATTCGGCACGATTTCGAGGTTTTGGAAAGCTTGCAGCAGGATCGGCAGCTCACGAAAGGAAAGCAGGCCGGGGATATAGGGAAAGTCGACTTCGCCGCTGGCCGTGGCTGTCTCGAGGATGTCCATGGAGAGGTAGTCGAGCACGACCACGGCAGCATGGAATCGCCGGCTGCGCAAACGGTAAGAGACATCGACGCCGGCGACCCGCTCAACGGGATTCGGCAGGTCATTGCTGAGGACAACCTGCGCGGCCAGTTCCTTCTGCAGGGCAATAGCTTCTTGCGGCGTCAGATCCCAGGGATGTCGGGCCGTGAATTGCATGGTTTTTTTTGCTTCTCGCTCCACGTGGAGCAGGTTCTACACCTGATTGCGTGGCGTTCCCGCCAGGAAAGCGCGAAGATTTTCGACAATTTCGCCGATCAGCCGCTGCCTTGCGGCAAAAGTAGCCCAGGCCAGATGCGGCGTAATGTAACAGTTTGGCGCCGTCAGCAGCGGGTTGTCTCCCGGTGGCGGCTCCGCAGAGAGAACATCCAGACCGGCGCCGGCAATGGCGCCCCGACGCAAGGCCTCCGCCAGGGCCTTTTCGTCAACCAGCAGACCCCGGCTGGTGTTGATCAGATACGCCGACGTCTTCATCAAGGCCAGGCGCTCGGCGTTAATCAGCGACTTTGTTTCCGGTGTGAGCGGGCAATGCAGGCTGACAACATCGGATGCGCCTAACAGCTGATCAAGGTCGACAAAGTTCACTTGCGGATGAGCAGCAGGGTCGGGAGTACGGGTATGCACCAGTATCCGCATGCCAAAAGCCGCAGCGATGCGCGCCGCTTCCTGACCGATATCCCCGAAACCAACCACACCAAAGACTTTATTAGTCAGTTCCACCTGGGGTGTTTTCTGGAAGGCAAAGTCGGGGCAGCTGGTCCACGCACCCTGTCGAACCAGTTCAGCATGCAGGCCAACGCCGCGGGCCAGCTCCAGAAGCAGTGCAAAAGCATGCTGGGCCACAGATGGCGTGCTGTAGGCGGGAACATTGCTGACGATAATCCCATGAGCCCGGGCAGCGTTCAGATCAACGACATTAACCCCGGTGGCCTGCAGACCGATGTAGCGCAATTCCGGCAAGGCGGCCATTTCGGCAGCACCAAGAAAAGCCTTGTTGGAGATCAGGACTTCGGCACCGGCCGCGCGTTCAAGGAGCAATTCGGCCGGCGTGCGATCATAAACAACCAGTTCGCCCAGTTCAGCTAAATTCTCCCAGGAGAGATCGCCCGGGTTGGTCGCGTAACCATCAAGGACAACAATCTTCACAGCGTTTCTCCGCCGTCAGAAAACACCAACCCATCGCCGTCATGCAGGCGCTTGAGATAAGAGATGAGTCGTTCCGTATGCTCGCGATCGGCCTCGGCCAGAGACTTGAACATGGTCTGCAGATCCGGCTGATTGCCGGACGCGGCAAAACCGAGATGAGCAGCCAGAAATGCATCCTCAAGCTCCACGGACGCATAGATTGCTTCCTCAAGAGACAGACTGCCGTGTTGCGCTTTTTGAAGAATCTCGGCGGCTCGCTCCAAAAGCTGCTGCACGTCATCAAGGGTCAGGTTGCACGCGATGACACCTGCCTTCTCAAACCGCTCGCGTACCAGCCGGATTCGCTGCGCGTGACGCTTTTCATCATCCGCCATCTGCTGCCAGATTTCACGCAACTCATCGTCGGCATCCGGATGGTTCACCAGTTTCCGATAAATTTCACCGACCCGCTCTTCGACATCGATACAGGTTTGCAGGATCGCTTGCATACAGGCTTCCTTTCCTTGCTACAGAGAACATGCACAGGGCACAGAGAAGTTTCTCGGCGACTAGTACCCTGTAACCCATAATCTTTCGCATCTTGCTTGTTCTTTGCCGCGTCAGCGGCGTTGCGCCTTCAGCTGAG
>JAVVDT010000259.1:0-3259 GCA_032250875.1 Desulfuromonadales bacterium
GCAGAAAAAACGAATAAAATCAGCTGATTGTCAAAGATCAAACAACAAATTAAGATTGTAAACTCACTGATTCAGGTGTTAAGGTTTGATGCACTCGCAAAAACTTAGGCGATGGCTAAGCCATCAAGGTTTGAGTTCGAGCAGAACCTGCAACGAAGCAAACGCCCGCTTGAGAGGGCCTTCCTCTTTTTTCAGTCGTGATTGCATGATCCCGCCTTCAATCGTTCCCACCACCAGTTCAGCGAGATGGTCGGCGGGCAGATCCTGGCGAACCTGACCGTTTGCCTGCGCTGCTCGAATGACTCCTTCCAGCGTGTCGATCCACTCAGCAAAGACCTCGCTGACCAGCTCGGCAAAAGATGGCGCGTTGTCGCAGGCTTCGAGCGCTGTGTTGCCGAACAGGCAACCGCCAACGAACCCTTTACTGCGATTGCGCTCCATGGCGTGGCGGAAAAAACTGTCCAGCCGTGCTCCGGGTGAGTCCCCCTGCAGGGCATCGTCCAGAAATAGCCTGAAGGCACCTTGCGCTCGCCGCAAAACCTCCAGACCGACATCTTCCTTGCTGGCAAAGTGAAAATAGAGATTTCCTTTGGTCATACCTGATGCTTTCAGCAGGTCATTGATGGTCGTAGTCAAAAACCCTTTGCGATGAAAAACCTGGGTGGCCTCATCGAGGATTTTTTCCCGGGTCATTTCTCCTTTGGTCGGCATCGTCTATCTCCTTTAAAAAAACAGACCGTTTGGTTTCTTAAAAGATAACCCAAGGAGTCAGGATTGTCAATCTTAGGTGCATACAAATCTTTTCTCAACGGCAATAAACTTCAAAGTCAAAGTGATTTCAGAGGGTTCTTTCGTCACAATAAACAATTTCAAAACAAAAGAATGTCATGAGGGTTACATTTCAAAAAATAGGTGAGTGTTATTGTCTTTTTAATAGTACACATGAATGGTGTAGTATATTAATTTATTATATACAGCTTGACATTGTTAAATTGAGTAGATATATACTTTACAAAATCAATCATATTTGGAGGCTGAAAAAAATGAACGTTTTTAAACATAGCTTATTGGCCATTTTGTTCGTGATTTTGCCGGGAGTCGCCCAAGCGGCCCTGGGAGATTATTTTGTCGACACGCAGTGGCTGGCAGCGAACAAAAACAAGGTCGTGGTACTGGATGTGCGCAATACCCCTCTCTATTTGCTGGGTCATATCGATGGTGCGCTCAATGTCGAGAAAGAACTTTTCCTTCAAACCCGCAATGGGGTTAAAAGCCTTGTGCCAACAGCGGCGGGTATTCAGGATTTTTTGGGTACTCTAGGATTGACCTCTACCAGCATGGTTGTTGTCTACGCCGAAGACGACAATCCTTACTCGGCTCGTCTGGTTTGGACTTTGCGCTATCACGGGCACAACAAAGCTTTCGTGCTCGATGGCGGCTACGACAAATGGAAAATGGAAGGTCGCGACATCAGCCTGTTACCGTCGATAGCGCCTCAACCCAGTACCTACGTATTCGCAACAGAGGGAGATTATCTGGAGGCTCGCGCCGATGCGGACTATGTCTATACTCGTCTGGAAACCCCTGGCTCTGTTGTGTGGGATACCCGTAGCGACGGCGAATATGCCGGTACAGATGTGCGCGCGAACCGAGGCGGACACATTCCTGGAGCTGTGCATTTGAACTGGACTGAACTCCTGAAAGAAGTTGATGGCGTCAAGGTTCTGAAGAGCCCGGAGGAGATCGTTACATTGCTGCAATCCCGTGGAGTGACGTCGGATAAAGAGATTATCGCTCATTGCCAAACGGGGATCCGCTCATCCTATGCGACTCTGGTGCTGCTCGGCCTTGGGTACACGCATGTCAAAAATTATGATGGGTCCTGGATTGAATGGGCGAACAACGATGCTCTGCCAATCATTGATGCCAAGGGCCAGCTTAATGCATCCGTTCCCGTTAGTCCGGGGCTGGCTTCTCTTGATGGCATCAACCCGTCAATCAAACAGGTGGTGCAGTGAGATCACTCACACGATTGAAGAATCGTTTTCTGGCCAGTCTTATTCTTTGGTCACCGAAACTTGTAAGCCGGTTTGTCGAAGCCTACCAGTCATGTGAAACGTCCGGAGAAATTTGCGATGGCCTTTCGGGCATCCAATAGGAGAACCAGGCAATCGTCTACAGCAAAGGGCTGTCGTTCTTGAAGTCTTTCGAGTGCTTTATCAGGTTAGGAAGCCGGGTTCAATCATTGACCTGCCATTCCGATGGCGGCGTGAAAATTATGAAAATTATCTGCCCCCGTTATTTGATGATCTGGAATTAAAAATCTAGATCAAGTCCAAATCTTTCTGTAAATTCCACCCCGCCTGATTGGCGATCTTCTCAGCGAAAGCTATGGGTCTCATATTGTGCAATCCACTCTTCGGGAAATACACTGCTTCACTCACCGCTGGACGGCACCCGGTCCATGAACTTGGCTTGCCCAAAATTGTCCAATAATTTCCCGATTCAGCATACTCGGCTTGTGCCGGCCACTCAACCAGTCGGATAGCTGCTCCGGGTCACGGCCCATTTCGGCCCCAAGCTGTTCTAAAGACAGCCCCTTGACCTGTTTGTACCAAGCCAGCCTTTCCATCAGATCTTCGGGGCAGGGGATTGGATTGTAGCCGAGGAATTCGATAACTTTTGGCATGCAACGCAAGGTGATCGATGACCAGTTATTTTCCCAATTCCAGATGGTGGAGGTTGTTACGCCAATCTGTTTCGCGACATCTTTTTGATACAATCCAAGCTCAAACCGGCGGCGGCGCAGGTGGTCGCCAAGAGTGACTGGTCCCTTGATGAGTTCTTCAGGTGGTTGAATTTGAAGGGGAATTTCGATTTTGTGTGGGGTGTTGGTTGATCTGGAAAACTTGTAAAAGATGTTCAAACCCCTGCAAATGCGGATTTCTCGGTGATTTCAATAACTTATGCACTTGTACACCGCACGACATCCAACGTTATCGGCGGCGATTGTCAGGACCATTACTGGATAGAATCGACCTGCAGATCGATGTCCCACGGGTGCCGCACAAGGATCTGGCCGATCCGGTCGATGCCGAAGACTCGGCGACGATCCGCGCCCGGGTTGAAGCCGCCCGCGCCATCCAGACCGAGCGCTTCGCCGCCTTGAGCTTGCATGCCAATGCCCACATGCAGGCCCGTCACATTCGTAAATTCTGCTCGGTCGACGAACCGGGACAGAAGCTGTTGGAGATGGTCA
>JAVVDT010000025.1:0-19937 GCA_032250875.1 Desulfuromonadales bacterium
CGAGGCAACCGCCGCACTTGGTGCATTTTTCCTGCTCGACAACATGAATGCGTTTCTTGCCGCCGGCGATTGCTGCCGCCGGGCATTTTCTGAAGCAGGCCCCGCAACCCTTGCATTTCTGCGGATCAATGATGTAGGCGATCAACTCCTTGCAGGAAAGTGCTGGGCACCTTTTCTCCTTGATATGCGCCTCGTACTCATCCCGGAAATGGTTGATCGTACTCAACACCGGGTTGGGTGCGGTTTTGCCAAGCGCGCACATGGAAGAGCCCTTGGTCGCCTCTGCCAAATCCTGCAAAAGCTCGATATCCCCTGCTTGTCCTGAACCCCTGGTTATATTGGTCAGGATCTTCTTCATCTGGCGGATGCCTTCCCGGCAGGGTGTACATTTCCCGCACGACTCGTCACTGAGGAACGCGAGGAAGTACCTGGCGATATCGACCAGACAGGTATCCTCATCCATGACGATCATTCCGCCTGAGCCCATCATCGCACCGGCATGGGTCAACTCGTCAAAGTCAACCTTGATATCCAGAAGGTTTTCAGGGAGACAACCACCTGAAGGACCGCCGGTCTGGACCGCCTTGAACGTCTTGTTGCCGGGAACGCCACCACCGATTTTAAAGATGATGTCCCTCATCGAAACGCCCATGGGAACCTCGACGAGGCCGGTGTTGTTGACCTTGCCGACCAGCGAAAAGATCTTGGTACCCTTGCTCCCTTCAGTGCCGATCGCGCTGAAAAAATCGGCGCCCTTATTGATGATCAAAGGAATGTTGGCCCAGGTCTCGACATTATTGATATTAGTCGGTTTTCCCCAAAGGCCCCTGGTGGCCGGGAATGGTGGCCTGGCGTTCGGTTCGCCGGGCTTGCCTTCCAGAGAGTTGAGCAGAGAGGTTTCCTCGCCGCAGATGAAGGCTCCGGCGCCACGATGCACCTTGACCGTAAAATCAAACCCGGAGCCGAGGATATCCTGGCCGAGCAGGCCACGTTCCTCGGCTTTTTTGATCGCGATCGCCAGGTTGGCGACTGCCAGCGGATACTCCTGGCGAACGTAGATATAGCCTTCATCAGCGCCGATGGCATAGGCGCCGATCATCAGGCCCTCAAGGACCGCAAAAGGGTTGCCTTCCATCACTGAGCGATCCATATAGGCTCCCGGATCACCCTCATCGCAGTTGACCACGACATACTTCTTATCGCCCGGAGCATTGCGGGCAAAATCCCATTTGACTCCCGACGGGAAGCCTGCGCCACCGCGTCCGCGCAGCTTGGCGTTTTTGACTTCGCCGACGACCTGTTCAGGCGTCATTGCAAAAAGAGCCTTCACCAGAGCCTGGTAACCTTCAACAGCGAGATAATCTTCGAGACTCTTGGGGTCAATCTTGCGATTGGCGCCGAGAACCAGTCGCTCCTGATTCTTATAAAAAGGGATTTCCTCTTCAGTGGTGGCTTTTATGCCGGTGTTGACATCGACATAGAGCAGACGTTCGATGATCTTCTGCTCTTTGATTGTTGTTGAAATTATCTCGGCGATGTCTTCAGGCTGGACCTTGAGGTAACAGATTCCTTGCGGATAAATAACCACAATGGGGCCTTGCTCACAAAAGCCGTGACAGCCGGTCCTTCTGTAGGTGACATCGGCTGCAACACCCTGCTTTTCGATTTCCTGCTCAAGCGCTGCGGCAACCTTTCCGCTGCCGGTTGCATGGCAGGCGCTTCCGGAACAAAGCGTAATACAGGGTTTTTGCGGATCTCTCTGAGCGAGAATCTCCTTGCGGAAAGCTTCTAATTCGACTGGCGATTTAATCCTTGGCATAATCTTCCCTTACTGACATGCACAGATATTCAAGACTTCAGGCGTTTCGGCATGTTCCAGTTTATCCAGGAATTCAGCCGTCTCGGACCGTTTCAATGCCATCAGAACATCAGCTGTCTCGGACTGCGCTACATTCCCATGAATTTCACCATCGACGACCATCACCGGTCCCAAGGCACAGCAGCCGAGGCAGCTGACCGTCTCCACGCTGAAGTTCAACTCGGGATCGGTTTCGCCGGGCTTGACGCCGGTGACTTCTTCAACTACGTCGAGAATCCGCTCAGCTCCACGCACATGGCAGGCTGTCCCCACGCAGACGTGAATCTCATGTTTCCCTTTGGGGCTCAGACTGAAGTGTTTGTAAAATGTGGTGATATGCTGGATGCGGCTCATGGGCACAGCCAATTTCTCACTGACTCTGCTCAACGCTTCTTTAGGGAGCCAGTTGTTTTCATTCTGGATGTCCAGCAATATCTGGATCAGCGAACTGGCTTCGCCCTGGTGGTTGTCAATAATCTGATCGATTTTGCCGATATCCATATCGTCGTCCTTGCCTTTATTCTTATGAGCAGCTTGTTCCCATCGGCAATCTCCGGAGGAAACGAGCTGCACTTGCTCGGATCAGGCCAGAGCGTAGCGTTTCAAGTCCTCATCGAAGCGGATCAGGCCCAGTCGTGAAGACATGCTGAGGTGCCGTGAGACTTCGGCGGCTTCCAGGCTGAGTCCGGTGGCGATATCCCGGGCGGAAAGAGCTTTTTCACCCAACAGCAACATGATCTGGCTGATGGCTAGCTTGTCGACCAGCAATTCCTTGAACAGGCGGTTGAAGTCGTCGCTGGCGAAATAGTCGAGATACTCCTGTTCTGTCTTGAACCGCACCCGCAGCCGCTCCCGTTCCACCAGCTTGGCGTAGGGGATTAATTTCGTAACGGCTTCGAGTTTGAGCTTCATGGACCGCTTATCCAGTCCTTCGCCTTTACCCAGAGGGCCTAAGCCCCTGAGCTTCTTACCGAAGTCATTCATGACTTCGGCGTAACGACTGCCTTCAGAGGCCGCGATCCATTCCAGCCTGAGTCGGTCAGGGTTGATCCCGACCTGCTCAAGGAGTTTTTTGGTGAACAGCATATTGAACAAGGTATCGTAGTTGCCCTCGGTCACATAATGGCACTCACCCGGCCAGCAACCGGCCACAAACACACCATCCGCCCCATTCATGAAAGATCTCAGGACAAACGCAATGTCGACCCTGCCGGTGCACATGACCCGGATAATTTTTGTTTCTGTACTATATTGTTGCCTGGAAACTCCAGACAGGTCCGCTGCCCCGTATGCTCACCAGGTGCACAAAAAACCGATGACATTGGGCTTAAATTCAAATCCGGACATCTTTATCTCCTTTCCTGGGTCAATCGTCCCTATTTGGTTTCTCTCAATCGACCTCTTCGTAGCCCAGGATCGCCTGGTCTATCTGAGCGAAGATTTCATCATCTGTGTAGTGTTTCAGGTAAATCGCCCCGGTTGGACACTTGGCGTTGCACAGGCCGTCACCCTTGCAGAGGATCTCCTTGACTTTGGCCTTCTTGCCGTAGGGGGTATCTACAAACTCAATCGCGTCATATTTGCAGCAAGTAATACAGGCCCCGCAGGAGACACAGTCATGAATGTTAACATCACAGACAGAACCGGAGGCGGTCACGGTCTCCCCGGAGAGGATCGTGACGGCGCGGCCGGCTGCTCCGTAAGCTTGGCTGATCGTCTCGTTGATATGCTTCGGGTAATGGGCGGCACCACATAAAAAAACCCCGTCAGAACCAAAATCGACCGGTCGCAGCTTGACGTGCGCTTCCTGAAAGAAGCCATCAGGATTGATCGAACACTTGTAAAAGCGCGCCATATCTGGTCCGGAATCAGAGGGATTGACCGCTGCCGAGAGCACCACCAGATCAGCTTCCAACTCGATCTTCTGTCCCAGAACCAGATCGGGTACCGTCACCTGCAAGGCACTTCCGGCAACGGCTACGACCGGCTTATTCTCAGGCTCGAAGCGGATGAACTTGATGTCCTTATCCGCCGCCTCACGGTAATAATCTTCCTTGAAGCCGTAGGTTCGCATGTCACGAAAGAGAATGCTGATCTCCATCTCCGGATTAATCTCTTTGAGCTTCAAGGCGTTTTTGACCGCCTGGCCGCAACAGACGCGACTGCAGTAATTCTTGTCTTCCTGACGACAGCCGACACACTGGATCATCACCAGGTTCTGGGTGTTCTGCACCCGGTCGCTCTGCTGGACGATTTCTGCTTCAAGAGTCAGCTGGGTGAGAACCTGCTCGTTCACGCCGTAAAGGTAGTCGGTCGGCTGATGTTCCTGAGCGCCGGTGGCAATGATGACGATGCCGTGAGCGATCTCCCGGGCCCGCCCACCAGCGGTTACCGAGGTGAGAAAATTCCCCACATAACCGCTGACATCATCGATTCGGCAATCGGTCAGCACCCGTAGCGAGGGGTGCTTGTAGACCTTGCGGATCAATCCATTCAGATACTCCTGAACATCCATCCCTTCCAGAGTGTAGTGGAGATGCCTGGCCATCCCGCCAAGATCAGATTTTTTTTCGAGCAGATAAACTTCGAAACCCTGCTCAGCCATACTCAGGGCGCTGGTCATTCCGGCTGGTCCGCCGCCGATCACCAGGGCCGTCTTGTTGACTGGCAGGTCAAATTCCTGCAACGGCTGCAGATGCGCGGCCCGGGCCACCGACATGCGGACGATGTCCTTGGCCTTTTCAGTGGCTTTCTCCTTCTCCTTGGAATGGACCCAGGAACAGTGCTCACGGATGTTGGCGAATTCGAAGAAGTACTGGTTGATCCCCGCTTCACGGCAGGTGTCCCGGAACAAAGGTTCGTGAGTTCGCGGGGTACAGGCCGCCAGCACCAGCCGGTTGAGACCTTTTTCGACGATCTGCCTGGAGATCTGATTGGCATTTTCGGTGGAACAGGCGAAGAGGTTCTCGCCGGCCCAAGAGACATTCGGCAGGGTCGAGGCATATTCGACCAGTTCCGGGATATTGACCACCCGACCGATATTGGCGCCGCAGTGACAGACGACAACTCCGATTTTTAGCTCTTCTTCCGAAGTGTCCCGCTCTTCAGGATATACCCGCTCACGGCTCAATCGGTCACGCCGCTTGTTGAGCAATTCACCAATCTGAGCATCCGCACCACTGGCTGAAACGACTGCCTCGGGGATATCAGCCGGACCCTGGAAGGCACCGCTGACGTACACCCCTTCGCGGCTGGTGAGGATCGGGTTGCGCGGATCTGTTTTGCAGAAGCCATGTTCATTCAACTCAATGCCGAAGGTGGTCGCCATCTTCTCGACATCTTTCGGCGGATTGAGACCGACCGACAGCACGACCAGATCGAATTCCTCTTCCTTGACCCCCTCATCCAGCGTTGAGTAACGGATGGTGACGTTCTTGTTTTCTGGGATTTCCCGCCCGACATTGACATAACTTCTGATGAAACGGACGTCGTCGAGTTTTTCAGCACGTTGATAGAAACGCTCGAAATCCTTACCGTGAGAGCGAATGTCATTGTGGAAGATGGTCGCATCGAGGTCGTTGTCATGATCCTTGGCAAGAATCACTTGTTTTTGCGTGTAGGTACAGCAGACGGCCGAACAGTAGCTGTTGCCGCCAGGGATCACCTGACGGGAGCCGACACACTGAATCCAGGCGACCTTGTGTGGATGCGTCTTGTCGGAGGGGCGCAACATATTGCCATCGTAAGGCCCGGTGGAACAGAGAATCCGTTCGAATTCAAGGCTGGTGACGACGTTTTCCATGACGCCATAGCCGAAGTCGGTCCGCAGTTTGGGGTCGAAGACGTCATAACCGGGTGCCAGCAGAATCGCGCCGACCTCCAGTTCGATCTCCTCAGGCTTCTGGTGCAGGTCGATCGCCTTCGGCTTACAGACGCCGACACAGATCTGGCACTTCCCCTCTTTCAGATAGAGGCAGGTCTCGGGATCGACATAGGTCACCAGAGGCTCGGCCTGAGAAAAGTAGATGTGAACAGACTTGGTATCCGATAGCTCCTGATTAAACGGATCGGGAATCTTGACCGGGCAGTAATCAACACAGATATTACAACCGGTACATTTGTCTTCGATGATGTAGCGCGGTTTCTTGGTCACCTTGACCTTGAAGTCGCCGGCTTCGCCAGTCACCTGGTTGACCTCGGCATAGGTGATGATCTCGATATTGGGGTGCCGCGAGCACTCAATGAACTTGGGCGACTCGATACACATCGAGCAGTCATTGCTGGGGAAGGTCTTGTCCAGCTGCGCCATCTTGCCGCCGAGCGACGGCGCTTTGTCGACCAGAAAGACCCGAAACCCCGAATTTGCCATGTCGAGAGACGCCTGAATTCCGCTGATCCCACCACCAACAATCAGGACATCGCCCCTATTTTTTTGTGCGGAACGGTCCATGAGTTGTCTTTCGACTTGATTGTGCTCCATAACCTTGTCCTTTATTTAAAGCACGGCCTGAATAATTTCAGTGATATCCTTGATCTCCAGGACACCCTCATCCAAACCCAGGCAGCTATCAGTGAAATTTGTGATGCAATAAGGACAGGACGTCACCAGAACTTCAGCTTCGACATCAACCGCCTGTCTAACTCTAAGATCTGAGAATCTCTCTTCTTTGGGAGTCTCCATCCAGATCCTGCCGCCACCACCACCGCAACACAGGCTTTTGTCCCGATTATCCGCCATCTCAAGCAATTCCAGTCCCGCAACCTGACCCAGCAAGGCGCGCGGCTCATCATAGATACCGTTGTGACGTCCCAGATAGCAGGGGTCGTGATAGGTGACCTTTTTGGCATACTCGCCGCTGAACGTGAGGCGGCCTTCCTTTACCAGGTCATTAACATACTGGGAGATGAACACCACCTCGAAGTTGACCATGAACTCGGGATATTCATTCTTGAAGCTGTGATAGCAATGCGGCGAGGAGACCACAACCTTCTTGACGCCGTTGTCGATAAAGGCTTTGATATTCTCCTTGGCCAACCGCTTGAACAAATCTTCGTTGCCGGTTTTGCGGATACTTTCGCCGCAGCAACTCTCCTTGGAACCGAGAATTCCGAAGTCGACCCCGGCCTTGTTCAGAATATTCGCCGTAGCAGCAGCGACTTCTCTCATCCTGGGGTCATAGCTTAAGTAACATCCCGTGAAATAGAGAACTTCCATGCCCTCGGTGTAGGTCTTAACCGGCAGCCCCTTGGCCCATTCGGCGCGTTTATCGCGATCTCCACCCAGCGAGTTGCCCTCGGAAGTCAGACTGGCAACCACCGCCTGAACAGGGCCGACATTGCCAGGGTAAACATCATATTCGGCGCCGAGCTTGCGTAAGGCGACTCCGGCGGTAATCTGATCCACTCCCCTCGGGCAGTTGTCGACGCAGGTTTTGCAGGTCGTACAGCGCCACATCTCTTCCTTGTCGATCTCGGTCAGACCGAAGGTCGCCTGGCGGATCAGCTTGCGCATGCTGAAATCACGCACCCGGTTCCAGGGGCAGACCACATCGCACTTGCCGCATTGGTAGCAATACTTGAACGAATCTCCGCCGTTCTCTTTTATGACCTCAATAATTTCATTTTCAGGGGCTACAGTTTCCACGAGACCGCCTATTCTTTCAGATTATCTGGTTTGCACACTTCTCAAATAGCTCCCGCTCCCTGAGGGAAGGGATAAGACCGGGAAAGTCATTTCTTTGCTTTTGAGATTTGAGCAATGATATCCGAGACTTTGTCGATGCCATGTTTATTGATCAAGGCTTCAAGGCCGGTCTCGGCTTCATCTGAAGACAATTCTTCTTCAGAGACTTCCACTTCGCGCTCTTCGTAAGTCAGGGCGTCAACCCTGCACCACTTCACACACAAGGGCTCATCTTCACCTTCACACATATCGCATTTCAAAGGCAGGCCGGAATCGGGTTCTTTAAACAGGTCACGAGACGGACAGGATGCCCGACAGAAGGCACACTCGTCATATTCCTTACCGTCTATCGTATACCTGTCTCGCCCCGCACATTCGGCAACCACGTAATCGCCTGCGTAGACAGGAACATAGACGTCTCTGATCGGTTCGCGCGTCACCCGGATTCGCGATCTTGCCGGATTATTGCTACTGTATTTCGGCATGGCGTGGAAGGCGGAACAGATGACCTCACAGGCCCGGCAGCCGTTACACTTATCGATATCGATTTTGATGCTTTTAATCGTCTTGGTTTTCTTATCCGTTTTCACGATTCAGGCCTCCACTTTAGCTGCCACCGAAACGTCGTCGTCAGCGGTCAAAATCCCTCTGGCGATGAAGGCGTCGCTCACGTAATCCAAACCCAATTCATGCAAGGACTCTGTGGTCGGAATACCATCGTTGTTCCACCCCTTGAGCTTGTAATAAGCATCCAACAGTTCTTCCTCAAGTTCGGGGAATCTTTTCTTCCAATGATTCGCTGGCGGCTTCTCATCTTTGCGGCGCATCCCCCTGCTGATATTAACCGCCCTGACCAGGGTCCGGTAGCGCTTGGCCGCTTGAGCAAGTTTGGCTTGATCCATCTCGATGCCGGCTCCGGCCGAGATAAATTTAGGATAATTGTGAATATGGTAGGGAGGCTTTAAGGGGAAGGAAGACAAGCCCGCACATTGGCCGAGAGCATCATCGATGTAGTGCATGGTTTCCTGCCAATCGACAATGTCACACGACATTTCAACCGTTGGATAATAGGGGTTTGAATTTTCGCCGCGGAATTCCCAGTCCAGCAGAATCTGTTTGAATTTTTCATGCGGGACCTGGATCCAGTCTGAGACAAAAGCTTCCCGCTCCTCTTTAGTCGCAAAGGGTGCCTGCGGAAATTGACCTTCGATCTGAGTGATGTTCATCTTTTCGCCGGTCGCATACATGAGGAAATAAACCGGATTCAGCATCGACAGCTTCAGCGGCAACTGTTCGGTTTTCTTGATGTTGTTGTGTGCATAGGCGTCGGCGCCGTTGCCGATCTCTTTGGCCGCCCAATAGGTGCCATTGGCCAGAATGTCGCCGATCCCTTCCCGTCTTACGATCTTGTCAAGCAGGTAATAAAACCGGCCTTCATTGTCTTCCGGCATGTCCGGAAAGTCCTGTTCCGTGAGGATGCCGTTTTCCAGAAGTTCCAGGGCAAAGGCCATGACTTGCGGGGTGGAAAATCCATCGACGCCATACTCGGTGGCTTTCTGGGCAATCCGTAAACCAAAATCCAGGTCCGAAAATGCACCCATGGTATAGGTCAGCTTGGTAAAGCATTTCATCATGTAGGTTGGCAGGCCCGGCATGGAGATGGTCGCACCGCATTCCATCGGGCAGTTAAAACAACTGACCAACCGGGTCCGGGCCTTTTCCAGTGTTTCTGTCCACTCTTTTTCAATCTCTTCGTTCCAGAAATCTTTTCTGCGGGTACGCGAATTCCCCCACATGAAATTCTCGGTATGCCACTTCTCATCATGAACTTTCATCTCTTGCGGAGAACCAAGTCCGGCTAAAATGGGCATGACTCCCGGGATCGGATTGCCTTCCCGATGTTTTATATAGTCCAGCACCTCGCCGCAAAGCTGCATGTATTCAGCCGGCTGGGCAATATTGATGTCCTTGGTGCCGCGCACCACGATCGCCTTGACCCCCTTGTCGCCCATGACAGCGCCGATACCGCCGCGGCTGGCGCTGGACCTGCCCTGCTCAATGGACGCATAGTAGACCCGGTTTTCACCGGCCATACCGATAGCGGCTATCTGGGCTTTCGGCTCTTTGAGCTCCTGCTTGATCAGTTCCGCGGTTTCAATCGCACCTTTGCCGCGCAGATGCTCGGCATCGCGAATTTCCACCTTGTCGTTGTTGATCCACAGGTAAATCAGGCTGGGGGATTTGCCGCGCAGCACCACTTTGTCGTAACCGGCATACTTCAATTCCGGGGCCCAGAATCCCCCCATCATCGAAAATGCCATCAGCTGGGTCTGGGGAGAAATGGTCGAGACAATGGTGCGATTGCAGCCGGTCGCCGGCGTACCGCATAAAAGACCGGTGCCGAATATCAAGAGGTTCTCCGGAGAGAAGGGTTCTGTCTCAGGAGGAACCCTGTCCCACATGATCTTGGTATTGGTTCCCAGTCCGCCGAGATAAAGTTCGGTCTCTCTGGGATCGGTGGCGACCTTCTCGATGTTTCCCCGGGATAGGTCAACTTCTAAATTGAACCCTGTCTCTGCGTACCTCATGCTTGTACCTCTTCTGGATTTTGTTGGACTTTTCGCTCGCAGGTTTTGAAAAAATGTCGGGTCTTGAAAGCTCTTGAGGAGGCGAAGCAGTGATGAGTCGCAGCTTCCGTGAGATTGACCCACTCGTGATTTTCCAGTGTGATCTTGCCTGAACCTCTTGGCCGTGAAACATAAATTGATGTAAAAAGGTACCGCAATGCTTATTTGCTTGTCAAGGGTAAATAGAACGAGGTTTTTCGTAAATGGAATATTGTTTTTTTAGCGCCCTTGTCATGACTCTGTTGGATGAAGTCGAGTCGTTTTAATCCTTGGGATACAAGAGGCTTGCGTCTTTTGGAAAAACAGGTTCCGAGATGATTGCTCTCTGATTACTGGTGCAGCATGACGTGCACAGATCTTCTGCTGCTTTAGCTTGTCGGCACAATGACAACGACCTTGACACCTGCCGGCAAAGTGTCCAATGATCAATGCAATTTCGTGCAGACACGAGTTAGTGTGCTTCGGTTTGCCTCTGTGTGTCTTTGCAATGCGTTAAGGACGCGGTTTTATGGTCATAGAATCCTGGAGAAAAAAACGGCTGATCTTTAAACTCTTCATCTGCGCCATGATTCTTTTTCTGGTGCCTATCGGAGTGATCGCCAATCTTACCTTCAGCCATCTGCGCACAATCAAGGATGTCTCCCTCCAGGAAGTTCAGAGTGCGCTGGTCACTTCACAGGTTGATTTTCTAAAGAATCATCTCGCCCAAAGAGCGGAAAAAATATCCACAGACTTTTCCAATATACAGGACCAGCTTCACTTGCTTGGCTCTTTGTCGCAGTCTGTATTGGAGAATCCGTCCCATTTTTTATACCGGAACGGCAGTCATTATCGTTTGGATGATGAGGGAGATTACGGCAACCCGGTTGATGACGGGAATTCCAGCTTGTTTGTTTCCAGACAGTTGCCCTCCCTGGATTCGTTGATCCCTGCAATGGAAAACTTCGGAGTGCAGAATTCGAATCGAAACATTCCCGGGTACCACCCATCTCTCGATCCATTGATCGCTGCAACCGAGAGCCTGGACATTGTGCTGAAGCCCCTGGTGGAATTGGAGCCGAAGGTGACCCTTGGCTGGTTCATTCATCGGGATCTGGTCAGCCGCACCTATCCATGGCGTGACTTCAAGCGTCTTCCCAGGTATCCCGAGGTTACATCCTGGCCATTCTATTATCTCGCGGATCCTGGTCACAACCCGGCAGGAAGGGAAGTCTTTACCCCGGTCTACATCGACCCTCTGACACAGCACAGCATGATCTCCTGTTTGTCCCCGGTCTTTGTTGATGGCGAGCACATGGCCACTGTCGGGCTCGACATCACCGTAGAGGCTCTGCTCCGGGAGATAAGCCAGGTTCGGCTGGGCAGTGGTTCCAGCTCACTGCTCCTGTCGAATGGTGGAGTCCTTGCGGCATCAGAAAATCTCCCCCTCGCCGCTTTGGGTCTTAACCCTGAACGCCCTGCTTATGGGCAGACTCTTGCCCTTGACAAGCTCTCCGAGGCAGGCAGGGCGGTTGCAAAGCCAAGGCAGGAAAAAGCAGGTGTAGACTTCATAGAGACCGATGATCTGCGAGCCTTTGTGGGTTATGCCGAAGTGGAGCCTTTGGGGTGGCGACTTTTCCTTCTGGTTCCGGAAAGTGACCTGCTCGGCCCAGTCAATGAAAAAGCTCAGGCAATCTTTGCAGAGACCGAGCGAATCCGGGGCAATTTCCTGCATATCCTGATTTTTTCCATCCTTGCGATGGCCAGTCTCGGTTACATAGTCATGGCCCATCAGTCTCGTGGACTTCGCACCCTGCTTGGAGGCATTCGCGAGTTCGGCAACGGCAATCTTTCCCATCGAGTGCGTGAAGAAGGGTCCGAATTCGGCGAGCTTGGCCAGGCTCTCAACTTTATGGCGGAGAGCCTGCTTACGCAAAAGCAGGAGCTTGAGAAGGCATATACTCTGGTGGAGCAGGGGCGCAAACTTACTGCCGTCGGGCGTCTTGCCGCCGGGGTGGCTCATGAGGTCAACAACCCCCTGGCGACTATCTCTACCTATACCCAGATGCTGCTGCGGCGTTCAGATCTGCCCGGTGAAGCCTCCAACAACCTGCAGAAGATGATGGGTGAGATTGACAGAATTCAGATTAAGCTGCGCAACTTTCTGGACCTCTCCCGGCTTCAAAGCTTTGTCAAAACCAGGGTCAATCCAAATGATCTGGTGCGCGACGTGGTTGAGATGGCCCGACATGAAGCGCAAGTCCTGGGAGTGGCGTTGTGCATGTCTCTCACCGAAGACCCGCAGGAGTGTTATCTCGATCAATCGGGTTTTAAACAGGTGCTGTGGAACCTTTTGGGCAATGCAATCTCCTCCCAGAGCGAAGGGGGTAAAGGGGGTGAAGTACGGGTCCAGACTCTGTTTGACTTTTCCGAAGGAGAAGCCCCTTGTTTCATCCTGCTGGTGGAAGACCGGGGGGCAGGGGTTCCAGCGGAGGTGTTGCCGCATATTTTCGATCCGTTTTTCACCACCAAGGAGGTGGGCAAGGGCACAGGACTTGGGCTTGCCGTTGTCAGCAGTATTGTTGAGGGGCATCGCGGAAAGATCGAGGTCCAGAACTTGAGCCCCAGCGGCTGCCGGTTTCGCGTTGTGTTTCCCGTAGGAGAGGAACAATGACCACAGCTTTTCGTCCTCGAGTTCTGGTCGTTGATGATGACCGGGCGCTACTTGAAGCTCTCGTTCAGGCTTTGGAGCAGATGGGCTATGAACCGCTTGGCGAGTGCGAACCGCTGCAAGGGCTGGCCCGTATCGACAGCTGGGCTCCTGATGCGGCGATCTTTGACCTCAAGATGCCGGGGATGGATGGCGTGGAGTTGCTGCGGCGCGCGCTGCAGCTGCAGCCCGAACTGCCGGTTCTGCTGCTTACCGCACACGGCACCATAGAGATGGCAGTTCAGGCCGTGCGCGAGGGGGCCTATGATTTCCTGGAAAAACCCTTCGATCTGACCAAGATCGAATTAACCCTGCAAAAGGCCCTGGAACATCGGGGGCAAAGGCGCCGTTACCATCTGCTGGCTGAAGCCACTGGTCGCAAAGGCAGGTTCGAAGGGATTGTTGGCGAAAGCGCCGCAATCCGCAAGGTGCTGGATGCTGTATCGGCTGTTGCGGAAACCGATTCAACGGTCCTGATAACCGGCGAGAGTGGAACCGGCAAAGAGCTGGTCGCCCGGGCCGTGCATGCTGCTGGGGGACGGCAGGCAAAACCCTTTGTCACCGTGGACTGCGCTTCCATTCCCGACTCTTTGCTGGAGAGCGAACTGTTCGGCCATGTCAAGGGCGCCTTTACCGGCGCACATCGAGAGCGGGCGGGTTATTTCGAAGCGGCAGCCGACGGCACGGTTTTTCTCGATGAACTCGGAGAAGTGCCTCTGGTCCTGCAGAAAAAACTCCTGCGGTTCCTTCAGGAAAAAACCTTCTCCAAGGTGGGGGAAAACCGTCATCGGACAACCGAAGCCCGAATCGTGGCCGCAACGAACCGGGATCTTGAGCGGGAGGTTCGAGAGGGGGGATTTCGTGAAGATCTTTACTACCGGCTTAAAGTTATCGAAATCCATGTTCCTCCCCTGCGGGAGCGGCAAGAGGATGTCCCTTTGCTGGTGAATCACTACCTCGACCGTCTCAATCGCAAATTGAATCGTCAGGTTCAGGGGGTTACCAAAGAAGCCATGATGCGTCTGCAGGGGTACTCATGGCCCGGGAATATCCGCGAACTGGTTCATCTGCTGGAGCAGATCATGACGTTCCACAGCCCTCAAAAGCTCGATACAGTGCATTTGCCGCAGCATTTGCACGGCATGTCGGTTCAGGTCTTGCCTTCTGAGACTTATGCCGATCTCAAGGAGAAGTTGCTCGAAGAGGCGGGATTTGAGTACTTCCAAAAGCTGCTGAGTCATTATCGCGGCAATGTTACCCGGGTGGCCGTACATGCCGGCCTCAACCGGCGGCATCTGAGTCGACTGCTACATAATCTTGGACTTGACCCGTCACTGTTTCGCAACGCCTGAGACATTTTTGTCCCGATTTCTGCTCTGCTTTCTGTGGGTGGGACATAAATGTCTGCTTGCCCCGGCAAGGCCGGGACATCAATGCCCTTTTTAATCCCCATCTTCGCTGCCATCCGAAATTAAAATACAACAATGTTTTATATTAGAGAATTATAAAACGTATATATTTCAGTATATTGAATGCCTTATTGTGCTCTGTTGGTGCGGTGCGGATAACTAATGGAACGATGTTTGAATGTTGGTATGTGATGGTTAATCTCACCAACTTTCATGCTAACAAAGGAGGATCTACCCGATGAAAAAAACAGTAATTTCCTTATGTCTGGGACTAACCTTTCTATGGGTCAGTACGGCAGGCGCAATCCTGATCGATCCCTATGACAACTTCCTTGCTCCCGACGGATACTACGGGCTGCTCTACGGCAATTACTATACCGCCGACGAGCTCGTCACGTCCGACGGGGACTTCGATATTGACCTGGAGGCCAAGGTCAGCGTGCTGCGCGGGCTCAAGTATTTCCACCTGGCCAATATTCCCATGGCTTTGCAGGTTATTGTACCCTTCGGTGAAGTCAAGGAGACCAAGCTGTTCAATGAAAAATCCTCAGGCCTCGGTGATGTCATCTTTGGCCCGGCAGTTTTCCTCCATGCTGATACGGAAACCAACACATATCTTTCCTACTGGTTCTATATTTTTGCTCCAACAGGTGAATGGGACAGCGATCAAGCAATAAATATGGGTAAGAACACCTGGTATTTTGAGCACCAGCTGGCTTTCTCAAAGATGATCGGCAGCTTCGTCTACGACATGAATCTCAACTATTATCACTTTCAGGAGGAGCCGGACAATGACTATCAGGCGCCTAATCGGTTCGAGGTTGAAGCCAGTCTGGCCTATCAGGTCAATGATCGACTCTCACTCGGAATTAACGGCGGCGGCTACTGGGATCGCGATGAAGCTGAAGTGGATGGCGACTCCGTGCCGGGAACCAAGGCAAAGCGCGTCCAGGTAGGTCCTTCCATAAACTATCAGTTTACTGAAACGCTCGGTGCCAATCTGCGTTGGACCCATGACACCAGTTCAGCCAATGACACCAAAGGTGATGATATCTGGCTGCGGATTGCGTATGCATTCTGATGAAACTTTGATTCCTATACAAAAACCGTAAATCAAGAAAGGAATACATTTATGCGCAAGACAATGTTTACTCTGCTCGGCATGCTCCTGTTATTGGGGATCGCCGTCCCCGGGGCAATGGCCTTCTCCAAGGAATCTCTGGTCTACCAGAAGTGTACCGGTTGTCACGCCGTCAAAGATGGCAAGATCTCCCGGGTGGAGGAGATTCGCGCCACTCCCGATGAGTGGGGGGTCATCATCGATCGCATGGCTCGACTGTACGATATGGATCTGAATGCAAGCGAGAGGAAAGTTCTCCTGAAGGAGGTGTGTGAGACGCAGATCCTCTCGCCCGAAGAATTGGACAAGGTCTCTTACCTCAACTTGAGCAACAACCCGCAGACGGTGGAGATACCTGAGGGCGAACAGGAGGGACAATTCTTTGCCACCTGCGTCAGATGCCACAGCGCCGGAAAAATCAAATCCTACCGCATGACCGAGTCGGCCTGGGCGAAGGTCCGCGATTTCCACTACTACATGGATCCGGCGATTGACGGCCAGATGCGTGAAATGAAGTGGTATGAGGAATCCACAGCGATTCTGGCAAGCCTGGCCAATAGTCTTCCCTACGACAAGCCGTGGGTGGCTCCCCAGGCTAATCCTGCCGGTTCATGGGTTGTTCTGGGTAATGAGCCCGGCAAGGGGAACTACCGCGGGCACGCTTCGATCAAGGCTGGTCAGAGTGGTTCCTATACTGTTGAGGGAGTTTTGAACTTCGATGACGGCACCAGCGAGCACTTCCAGGGTGAGGCTGTCCTGTACGGCGGGCACGCCCTGCGCACCGAAACCCGCCACAACAACTTCGTGACCCTGGGCGCCTACTCCTTCACGGATGGGATCATTAAGGGGCAGCATCACTTTCCAGCCCCCGATTTCCGCACCTCAACGAGCACTTGGTATCCCGCGGGCGGTCCGGCCCGGATCCTCAAGGTGTCACCGTCCTTTCTTCTGGCCGGAGAGGCCACGATCCTGACCTTGGAAGGGGTAAAGCTTCCGGAAATCAAGACCGGAGACCTTAAGTTCACCGGCGGCAACGTCAAGGTCCTGGAAGCCAGGCGTGACGGAGAAACCATTGTCGCAAAGGTTGCTTATCAGGGTAAAGGCGCTGTTCAGGCTAGCCTTAAGGTGAAAAACCTCAATACGATACCCGTGACACTGGCCGAGCAGATTGATCATATCGAGATCACTCCGGAGCTGGGACGCGCCCGGGTATACGGCGGTCTTCACTTTCCGGCAGAAGGGGTTCAGTTCGAGGCTGTCGCCTACGCGGCCGACGACCTGGTTCTCGGCGCGGTCCCTGCCAGCTTCAAGCTGAGCGAATTTGTCACGCGGGAAGGTGACGATGATCTGACCTGGCTCGGAGGTATTGGCAAGAACGGCACCTACATTCCCGTCAGCGACTATGGGCAGATCATTGCCCGGGAGTACAAAACGGAAGGGACCGGTCTGGTGACGGTCGCAGCGGAATACGAAAGAGCAGGTCGTCAATACGCTGCGGAGGCCATGTTGGCGGTCGTCCCGCCTGATTACGTTCCGAGGATCAAATAATCATGAAACACGAGTGGGCCGACCATCGCATCTTTCAAGCGAAAGATGGGGCGATTCTCTACGGGGTCGATCATGCGAGTCTGTTTCTTGTTGACTCGTCTGTGCAGGAGGTCATCAGCCGCTGGGTTTCAGAGCCTACGGTGGATTTGAGTAAAGCTTCCGAATCCGATCGCGACGTACTGGAAGGGTTGCGGGATATCCTCCTGCTGAAACCCGCGGGCTCCGCAAAAACGTGGCCGCCCGTCCGGTTCGACCCGGAGGAATTTCCCATGAGCACCATGGTGCTGGAAGTGGCCCAGGACTGCAATCTGCGTTGCACCTACTGTTACGCAGAGGGCGGCTCCTACGGAGGGCAGGCACGCCTTCTGGACTCGGAGACAGCACGCGAAGCCGCCCGCTACCTGGTCAGGGAATCGGGAGATCTCAAGGATCTGACCCTGGTTCTCTTCGGTGGCGAACCGCTGCTCAACATGCCGGCAATCAAAGCAGCCGTTCTGGAGGCAGAGAAAATGGCCTCGGCTGCAGGCAAAAGGCTTCTGGTGTCGTTAACTACCAACGGCACCCTGCTCAATGCTGAAATCGTAAGTTTTTTCCGGGACCACAGGGTCGTCGTTTCAGTCAGTCTCGACGGTCCTCCCGACCTGCATGATGCCAACCGACCCTATGCCTCGGGAAAAGGAAGTTATGCGAAGATCCTGTCCCGGGTTCGGGGGCTCCTCGAGAACCATACCGCTGCGGTTGCGGCACGGGTCACTTTGACCCCTGATCAATGGTCACGATGTGAAGAAGTTTTCGACCACCTGATGGCGCTCGGTTTTCATGAAGTCGGTATTGCCCCAGCGAGCCCCATCAGTAAAGACCTGCTCCCCGATCTGGAGCAGGAGAAGGTGCTGCTGCAAAGCTTCGCCGCCATGGCCCGCCGCTTCTCCCGTGTGGCCCGGGAAGGCAGGATCCTGCCTTTCGCCAATCTCATTGAACTTCTCGGACGTCTGCATATGGGGCAGACCAAGGCTGTCGCCTGCGGGGCGGGATACGGCTACCTGGCCGTCGATGCCGCGGGAGAATTCTACCTCTGCCATCGACTGGCGGGAGAGAAAGGCTTCGAGGTGGGCAATCTGGAGACCGGGGCCGATCCGGAAAAGATTCGCTCCTGCCTGGGCCATGTTACTGCAGGAAAGGACCAAATGTGTGAAAAGTGCTGGGCGAGAACTCTCTGCTCTGGTGGCTGTCATTACGAAAACCACCTCAGGGAGAACGCCCTGGGAATACCTCCGGGAAGCAGCTGTAATTTCATCCTGAGCTGGCTTCAGATCGGCATCGAACTCTATGCCGATCTGCGACACGCAGGGGCCGACAAGCTGCTTGCACAGTTTGAGAAAAGAACAGGTTGTTGATTCGATAACGACATTCAATTAATTGAAACTCGATTAATTAAGCGAAAGGGAAAGAGCATGGAAAAAAAACTGATGATAAAGGCCTTGAATAAGAAGGCCGAGGCTGTAGAGACACTGGCCAAAGGGGAAAGCAAGGCGGTCGCAGCCCTCCTGGAGAGCGGTACCGAATTGCAGATGCCGGTTGGCTGTACCACGGTTTTCGACACCGGCTGGGAAACAAATCCCCGTGGCACCCATCCGATCGGCAACTGCCAGGCATCCGTGCGTGATTTCATGGGTTGTTCGGGTGACTGCTGGTGGCCGGCGCAGACCCCTGACGGTCTCACCAACAATACGGACTATCACGAAGTGTGTTCGAATATGGCCCGGGACTGGCGTACGATCAAATACGACTGAGGGCGTCCGCTGATATCAATGTCCACTTTTGTCAATAGGAGCAATACATGAAATACTTAAGATACTTTTCTTTGACAGCTTTGATGCTCTGTCTTCTGGTGCCAGCGGGTGTGGCCCAGGCCAAGGATCTGATCATTACCCTGGGTTACGACGTCCTTGAAGTAATCGATGGGGAGACCGACACGGTTACAGGCAAGATCCCGCTCAAGGGATGGACCCGCGCCTATACCCTTTTGCCGGGCGGTAAGAGGATGGTGGTCTCTGCCAGTCGTCATTACCTGCATGTCGTCGACACCGAAAATATGAAGCTGGTGAAAACGCTCGATCTCAACGACAACAAGGAAGGCTGGGATCGGTTCGATTTCGGCATAACATCCGCCGGCGATGGTAAAACCATCTATGCCCATCTGCAGGGCCGTCGCGCCGTGGGCGGGGAGGTCGAGATTGCCAAGCCCATGATCGCCCAGATCAATCTCGACAATGGGGAAATCCTGCGCAGCATCGAGGTTCCCAGAGGTGTCTTCCAGCTCCTGCTTGTTAATGGCGGCAAAGAAGTTTATGCCATCGGCCAGGACCTCTACAAGATCGACGTCTCCGGTCGGCAGATGAAGATTGCCGGCATCCATTCCATGTACGACAAAGGGATGAACATCTTCCCCCTCTGGCATTACACCTATGAAAACGACGGCTACTTCAACTCTCCCTACTACACTATGGAAGGGTGCGGCATGCTGGAAATCAACACCCATAACGGCGAGATAAAAGAAAGCATGGTCAAGGGAGATGTGCCCATGGTCTACAGTTTCATGTACTCTCCGGACCGTTCCAAGATCTACGGCGGCATGGATGAGCTGTACAAGCTCGACGCTGAGAGCAAAACGATTACCGACCAAACCATTATCAATGAAGGGACCAACTTTTCCCTCATGGTCAGCAGCGACGGCAAGAAGGTCTACACGGGGGGCGGCGGTTCGACAATTTCCGTCTTCGATGCCGAGACCCTGAAGCTCCTTAAGGTCATCCAGATGGAGACAGACTCCATGACCATGGTCAGATTGACAATCTGAGAAATTGCGGGGCCTGTGCTCGAGTCCGGCCGGGTCCCGTACCTTTTATAAAGAATTGCCTATGGAATACGGATTGCGTCTTTTGCGCGCCGACAAACTCCTCGCCGATCCCAGAGACATCTGCCAGCCCCAGTGGCGGGACGCTC
>JAVVDT010000260.1:0-3238 GCA_032250875.1 Desulfuromonadales bacterium
ACAGCCTTTGTCACAATTAACGGCAATACGGTCATAGGGATACCTCTTATTAGGTGGTCAATTTTAAAGAATGGTAAGACCAATTAATCGGGTCGTCAAGAGGCTAAAATTTGTAAAATACCGTTTTTAAAAGGAAAAGTCTTGCAAGTTGCGATAAATTAAAGAGAATCAGGAGATGACAGCCATGAAATAAAATGTAAAAAAATACCATTTCATGGTTTTGAGACGCTGTCTTCGGCTGTTTTGCGGTTTTTTGCGAAAAAGGGGCTTTGGTAGATTCCAACAGTTACCTTTTGTCGCCCCTTTCCTGTTTTGATTTATCGCGTCTGTTCCGGAATAAGCCTGGCAGCAACCTGTGCAGCCACAACGATCATGATATAACCGAGCAGCGGCATCAACAGGTAATCAACCGGTCCTTGCACCAAACGAGGCATGGAGAAACCGGATAACCAGCTGCTGCAGAAAAATGCCAGAGTGCCAATGAGAGTCGCGAGCTTGAACATAATCGTCTCCTTTCTATACGGATATTCGGGTAAAGCGGTTAGCAACCTGTCGTCAGACTGCCAGGAATAATCAGAGAAATGCATCAGGCATGCCATTTTTTAACAGATAAGGTGTGCTGCTGCATCTGTTTGAAATGACTTAGTTTATGAGTTTGTTTTAATGGTAGAGACGCTGTTTTGAGGAGTAATACGGCAAAACGAGGTATTTTTTACACATACTGCGGTCAAACTGCCACATTCGGGTGGGTTATCAGCAGATACGCGGCAGTTGTTCACCTGCGAGCATTTCGATCGCGCGCAGCCCGCCTATGCTTGTCTGCAGTCTGACCTTGCCTGCGGCAGTTGAGGTCACTTCGCCGATAATTGCGGCCTGTTTGCCATATATGTGGTTGTGCATGATCGCAAGAGCCTGTCCGGCTGCCTCGGCAGCGACAAAAGCCAGCAGCTTGCCTTCGTTGGCGACGAACAATGGATCAAGCCCGAGAATGGCACACGCCCCGCTAACGGCAGGATTGACAGGCAGGGCTGTCTCCTGCAGGGTGATCTCAACCCTGGATTGCAGGGCGATCTCTTTGAGTGTGGTGGCGACACCGCCCCGGGTTGGGTCGCGCAGGGTGTGCAGCTGACTGCCCAGCTGTTCGACCAATTCCTTGACCATGCTGTTGAGCGGTGCGCTGTCTGTAATAATATCACTTTCCAGCTGCAACCCTTCGCGACTGGCCAATATAGCCATACCGTGATCGCCGATGGTGCCGTTGATCAGGACTTTATCACCCACCTGTACATTGCTTCCCGAGATCTGCAGATCATGTTCGATGACACCGATGCCGGAGGTGTTGATAAAAAGCTTGTCTGCCTTGCCACGTGGGACCACCTTGGTGTCGCCGGTGACGATTGCCACTTCGGCCTGTTGGGCCGCCGCGCGCATACTCTCCAGGATTTCCCGGAGATCATTGACTGCCAGCCCTTCTTCGATAATCAGGCCGACGCTGATGGCGATTGGCCTGGATCCGGCCATGGCCAGGTCATTGACGGTACCGTGAATTGCCAGATCACCAATATTGCCGCCAGGGAAAAAGATCGGATCAACCACGTAGGAGTCGGTGGTGAAGGCCAGGCGACCATTCTGCGCGGCGAGAACGGCGGCATCATTCTGGTCGCGTTGACTGATTCCGGAAAGGGTCGGCACGATCAGCGTATCGAGAAGTTCGTGGCTGAGCTTGCCGCCGCTGCCATGACCGAGCAGAATTACATCAGATTTCATGTTTACTCCTAAGCCTGAGACTGGAAGCTTGGTGCTGGTTTTTCTTTGCCAGTCCCCAGCCCCAGCCCCAGCCCCTAGCTCCCGTACTTGTATTCCGCCGCGCAGGTGCCTTCGCTCGATACCATGCAGGCGCCGACCGGCTCCTCGGGGGTGCAGGTGGTGCGGAAGAGCGGGCAGTCCTTTGGACGGGCTTTGCCTTTGAGGATGTCTCCGCACAGGCAACCCTGGTGTTCGATAGCAGGTTCGATGACCACCGGCAACCGGCGAGCCGCGTCAAAACGGTGATATTCCGGACGCAATTGCAAGCCACTGTCGGGGATGTCGCCAATGCCTCGCCAGCTGGCATCGCAGGGTTCGAAAATCTGGTAAAGAATGTTGCGCGCTTTGAGGTTGCCTTCCGCTTTGACGACCCGGCGATACTGGGTTTCGACCCGGGCTTCACCAGCGACCACCTGGCGTGTCAGCATCAAGACTCCTTGCAGCACGTCCAGCGGTTCGAAGCCAGTGACCACGCAAGGGACCCGGTAAGCGTCCACCAGCGGTTGATAGGCGTTGGCGCCAATGATGGCAGAGACATGTGCCGGGCAGAGATAGCCGTCTACCTGCAGCTCCGGATCGCCGGCGAGAACGGCCATGGGGCCGGGCATGGTTTTGTGTGAGCAGAGGATGTAAAAGTTGTCGAGGTTTTTGCCTGCGGCGGTGAGTACGGCCGCGGCGACGGTTGGTGCCGTGGTTTCAAAGCCGACGCCAAGAAAAATCACATCCTTGTCCGGGTTTTTTTCCGCAAAAGCCACGGCGTCGAGCGGTGAATAGACGATCCTGACCGTCGCGCCTCTGGCTTGTTCCTGAAGCAGGTTGGACGAAGAGCCGGGAACGCGCACCATGTCGCCGAAGGTCGCAATGATGGTGTTCGGTCGCCGGGATAGGGCGACAGCCTGATCAATATAGCCGACCGGGGTGACGCAGACCGGGCAGCCGGGGCCCGAGATCAGTCTTACCTGCTCTGGCAGCAGCGAGCGGATCCCATGCTGATAGATCGCCATGGTGTGGGTTCCGCACACCTCCATGAAAGTCATGCTTCGATCGAAGTCGGCGACAGTGTGACGTATTGCCTGCAACTGCAAGCTGGCCAGCTCGGGGTCGCGGTACTCGTGCTGATGCTTCATTCAGGCACCAGTCCCAAATCGAGGGCTTCGCGCAACGCCTGCAAGGTCAGCTTTGCTTCATCCTCGTCGATCCTTTCGATTGCGAAACCGGCGTGAATCAGCACGTAATCGCCAACATTTACACCGTCAAGCATCATCAGGCAGGCTTCACGCTGCACACCGTCGATTTCACAAACGGCCATGTCGTTGGCGATGGTTTTGACCTGCATAGGGACACCTAAGCACATACGTTTGCTCCTTGGCTTTTTTAACGCCCGTTCGCTTCGCTCACTCCTAGCAACCTGTCGGACTATCCATGAGCCGGC
>JAVVDT010000261.1:0-3230 GCA_032250875.1 Desulfuromonadales bacterium
CATCCCGTTGATGAAACGCGCCGGCTTTCCGGCCAAGTTCGCGGCAGGGGTTGAGTCTGCGGCTTCGACCGGCGGCCAGTTGATGCCACCGATCATGGGTGCTGGCGCCTTTGTCATGGCCTCTTACACGCAGATTTCCTACAATACCATCGTCGTGGTCAGCATTCTGCCGGCGATCCTTTATTTTGCCGCAGTTGGTTTCTTCGTGCGGATTGAGGCCAAGCGCAGCCACGTCAATGCGATGGATAACGAGAAAGTTTCGGCGCTCGAAGTCTTTAAAAAAGGCGGGATTGTCTTTCTTCTGCCGATCGGGGTGTTGATCGGCCTGCTGATTTACGGCTATACCCCCACCTATGCCGCGGGGATCAGTATCGTTTCGGTGATAATCGCCTCATGGTTCAGTCCCAACCGCATGGGTCCCAAGGCGATCATCGAGGCGCTGGCGCTGGGCGCGCGGAACATGGTGATGACCGCCATCCTGCTCTGCTCTGTCGGCCTGATCGTCAACGTCATTTCCACCGCCGGGGTTGGCAACACCTTTTCACTGATGATCAACGTCTGGGCAGGACACAGTATGGTCATCGCCATAGTCCTGATCGCACTGGCCTCGCTGGTGCTCGGCATGGGACTTCCGGTCACCGCCGCCTATATTGTCCTTGGCACCCTGTCCGCGCCGGCTTTGCATGCCCTGATCTCGGACGGCCTGCTGGTCAACGCCTTGGTCAGCGGACAAATTCCGGAAGCGGCCAAGGCGATCTTCATGCTCGCCGCGCCGGATAAACTGGCCGAGATCGGCAACCCGATGACGACTGCCACTGCCCGGATGATCGTCGACGCGGTACCGGTCGACATGGGCAGTATGGTTCGTGAAGCTGTCCTCACTCCGCATCAGCTGACCTACGCTCTGCTCTCCGCGCACCTGATCATCTTCTGGCTGAGCCAGGATTCCAACGTCACGCCACCGGTCGCACTGGCTGCCTTTACCGCCGCCGCTATCGCCGGCACCAAGCCTATGGCCACTGGTTTCCAGTCCTGGAAGCTGGCCAAGGGGCTGTACATCATCCCCTTGCTGTTTGCCTATACCCCCTTTATCGGCGGCTCCTGGTCGGAAGACTTTATAATTTTCTTTTTTGCATTTTTTGGCCTCTATGCTTTTGCTGCAAGCCTGGAGGGCTTCATGGAAGCGCGCCTCAGCCTGGTTGTTCGTCTGCTGACACTTGGCTGTGCCATTGCGCTCCTCTGGCCGGCAGTATGGTGGGTCCATGCGATCGGACTGGTGGTGTTGATCGGACTTTTCCTGACCAGTTTCCGCATCTCGCGCGGTGAGACTGCTGCTTATCAAGTCACTCGCTGATTATTCAATAGGTTCTTTTGGGGTACAGCAACAAATGGAAAGATCTCCCTGGATCTGCCAAATTTGTGATTACACCTCGGCCGAAACCGAGAGCAAGACCTGTGACCTCTGCTATCGGGTGACCTGCTCTTTACATCTGCGCCCGGCGTCTATTTACAATCAGAAAAACGGCCTTTATGAAACGGCTGCAGTCTGTATTGCCTGCGCAGCTGATAATGCCAAAAAAAATCAGTGATTTTTGTTAGATCAATCAAAGACAATCACGTTAATCAGCAACCGTGCCCTTGACAACTTTAATGAGCTTTACTCATCCCTTGTTTCCCTGCGTTCCTGGCGTTTATCAGTGTTCAAAAAAACTTCAGTTGGGCTATTAATCCTTTCCCCGGTTGAAAAGTCGACGGAAAAGGTTAATATCTCGGAGTGTTTAAGAAAAGGAAGGGTGTACTATGAGTTTTATCGACGAAAAAATTCTGCTCTTCGACGGCGCCTGCGGTACCAACCTTCAGGAGATGACGATCCCGGAAGCGGCCTGGCAGGGATGCGAGGGCTGCAACGAACTGTTGAACCTTACTTCCGCGGAGACGATCATCGCCCTGCATGAAGCGTTTCTCGAGGCCGGGGCCATGGTGATCGAAACCAATACCTTCGGCGCGAGTTCCATCGTTCTGGCGGAATATGACCTGGCGGATAAGACCATCGAAATCAACCGGGCGGCGGTGGCCAACGCCCGGGCTGCCATTGGCAACCGCAGTCACTGTTATATTGCCGGCTCGATCGGGCCGACCACCAAGCTGCCGTCGCTGGGGCACATCAGCGTCGACGCCCTGGCCGAGTCGTTGCGCGAACAGATGCGGGCGCTGGTCGAGGCCGGAGTCGATGCCCTGATGATCGAAACCTGTCAGGATCTGCTGCAGGTGAAAACTGCAGTGGTGGCCGGTTTCGAGGTGCTAGAAGAGACCGGTCGGGATATCCCGATACTCGTCTCGGTAACCATGGAGCGCCAGGGGACCATGCTGGTCGGCAGCGACATCGCTGCGATCTGCGCCACCCTGGAGCCCTTCCCGATCCATTCGCTCGGCCTGAACTGCGCGACCGGCCCGGCCGACATGGTTTCGCATATCCGCTATCTCGGCCACAACTGGCCGGGGCGAATTTCCTGCATGCCGAACCAGGGTCTTCCCAGTGTGGTCGATGGCAAGACATTCTATCCGATGACCCCGGAGGAGTTCGTGAACAGTATGCGCAAGTTTGTCGAGAACGACGGCGTCAGTATTGTCGGTGGCTGCTGTGGTACCACCCCGGAACATATCCGCCAGCTCGCCGCTGCCTGCAAGTCGCTCTCGCCTTGCGAACGGGAGGTGACGGCATGAAGCCTTCGCTCGCGAGTCTCTACCAGGCGGTTGAAATCGTCCAGGATATCCCGCCGCTGCTGATCGGCGAACGCTCCAATACCAATGGTTCGAAAAGATTTCGCGACTGTCTGCTGGCCGAAGATTTTGACGGCTGCCTGCGCATCGGCCTGGAGCAGGAAGCACAAGGTGCGCAGGTTCTCGACCTTTGCTCGGCCTATGCCGGCCGCGATGAGACCGCTGATCTGTCCCGTCTGGTCAAACTTTACGCGGAATCGGTGAAAATCCCGATCATGATCGACTCGACCACGCCGACCTGTATTGAGGCGTGCCTGAAGCTCTATCCCGGTCGCTGCATTATCAACTCGATCAATCTGGAAGATGGCGGCGCCAATCTCGATAAAATCTGTCAGTTGGCCAAAAAATATGGCGCGGCCGTCGTGGCGTTGACCATCAGCGAAGCCGGTATGGCTCTGACCTGCGCCGAAAAAGTTGCCACCGCCAAGCAGATTTACACGCTGGCGGTT
>JAVVDT010000262.1:0-3219 GCA_032250875.1 Desulfuromonadales bacterium
ACCTTGGAGATCAGCGGCATTCTCTTAAGTCGCTTAAAAAAAACAGCTTCCGTCTGCAGTGCTGAAAAGTCGAGGCACTGGCTGCAATATTCGCTAGCCTGGTTTATTGCAGGGACATCGTACCTTTCATCAGTAAAGTCGCTTTTACAGACATCGATGCAACAACCTTTACCGGTAACGGAATCGATTCCCACGTGACCATCATCACCCACACACCAGACATAGCCGAACACATTGCCGACACTTGTTGTCAGAAATGCCAGCAGGAGCAGAAGCACCATAATTTTGTAGGAAGGAATCGATTTCATGGAGAAGGAAGATAACACAAACAACCCGAAGGATACAATTCATTGAGTGAGTTTCCATCCGAAAATCCTGGTTGCCACTCAGTATGTTTTCGATCTGCAAAATCTGTTGCTTTTTTGAGTTCGCTTCGTTTCTTAATAAAAGCTTGTTGAGTCGCTGAATCGATTCAACGGGCGCAGCCCAATCAACGGGCAAAACCATTTCAACGCGGAGGCTCAGAGATACTGAAAGGCGAAACAAAGGGTTTAACCAAAAAAATCTTGTGTTTCTCTCCGCGTCTCTGCGTCTCTGCGTTGAATAGCGAGTTAAAATGAGTTGGGATATGGGTCGAACAGCCGAATTTGCTGCAGGATCATGGATAGTTCGACAGCCCCCTGAAAACAGAACGTTCATCGCCACAATTCGGGCAATAGACCCAGGTATCGCGCAGGCCTGTCCGGCAGCTGCCACAGAAATCCTTGTCAGGTCTTATGTTATTACGACGTTTAACAAGAAACAGGACAATACCGGCTACCAGGTTGGCAATGACAAGCGCCCAGCCGATCGGCGGGATATGCAGGTAATCAGTGATGACACAATGACCACAGCAGAGCAGCCAGATATTGCCCGCCACTATCGCCAGGATGGCCGCCGAGCAAAAGACCATAAACCAGGAGTATTTGTATTTTCTAAATTCTATCTTCACATGCTTGCCACTTCACTCGAATGCCTGCACCAGGGACAGTACTTCACCCAGCGATCATGCACCTTGCCGCACCCGCGACAGGTCTCACGCAGAACCATCCGGCACTGCGGACATACCAGCCAGCCCGACACGACCTGCGCCGAGCAACCAGGGCACTCACCCGTCAACGGATTTTCAGCAGGGGCCGGTTTATCAACCTCCATACAGATGTAGTAGAAGATGATCGAGAGACTGATAATAAAAATCAAGAACATTTGACCTCACATCGCTTGCGCAAGTGTCCCAACGGAACCAGTCGTGTCTTTCTCAATCAAGCCATCCCGCAGATAGACGGTACGATCAACCCATTCCAGATTCTCTTTGTTGTGGGTCACCATGACGATGGTCTGCCCTCCCAGATGCAGCTCCGCAAGCAGGTTCATTACCTGCAGACTGGTTGCTGAATCGAGGCTGCCGGTCGGTTCATCAGCCAATAGCAATGGCGGATTATTGACCAGGGATCTGGCAATTGCCACCCGCTCCTGCTCGCCTCCGGACAGCTGCTGCGGTAAATGCAGCATGCGGTCCGGCAGACCGACTCTTTCCAGCATTGAACTGGCTCGCTGGCGTTTTTCAGCTGATGAAAGGTTGGTTACGACCAGTGGCAGCATGACATTTTCCAGGGCATTCAGATAAGGTATCAGGTTATGTGACTGGAAGATGAAACCGAGATATTCACGCCGGAAATCTGCCTGCTTTTCGTGAGAGAGGCCATAGACGTCAATACCATCGATATTGACCGTGCCTGAGGATGGGCTGGTCAAGCCGCCCAAAACACTCAGAAGGGTACTTTTACCGCTTCCTGAGGGTCCCATGACACCCAAAAAAGTTCCCTCTTCAACATCGAGGGAGATCTCATGGAGAGCAGTTACACAATCAGCGCCGTTGATGTAACGCTTGGTCACCTGTTGCAGATTAATCAGATTCATTGCTTATTTATCCCTGTTTATAACGCACGAAGCGCTTCGTTCGGTTCAAGACGACTGGCACGCAAGGCTGGCTGCAGCGAAGCCAGCAGTCCAACAAGCACTGCAGCGAAGACAGCGGCAACGGCAAGAGTCGGATCCCATTGCCAATGGACCTCGCCGCCATCGAGCAAGGGCAGAGCGATCAGGGTCGCAAGCACCCCGGTCAGATATCCCAGCACACCGGCGACCGCGCTGACGCCAGCCGCTTCCATCAATACCAGATGCAGCACATGACGGCGACGATAGCCGATCGCCCGAAAAATCCCTATTTCGCGGGTTCTTTCACTGATCGCTCCCATCATGGTAACGAAAACCAACAGTGCGCCAATAATCACAACCGTCACAGCAACGCCCCAGGCTAACAAGCGGAATTGTCCGAGTGCATGCATGCGGGTTTTCACAACCTGCTGAACAGCCTGCACATCCATCCCCGGCAAGGCTTGCTGGAGTTGGTTGACCATGTCGGCAACCGGGCAGTCATGACAGAGCGCAGCGATTTCGACCATGCTGACAACACCCGGCTTGCCGAGCACTTCCTGGGCAACCGGCAATGGGGTGATCAAAAGCTGATCGTCCTGAGAACCGGTTTTATCCAGCAGGCCGACCACTGTGAAGTTTTGGCCGGCGATCTTAAGGGTGTCGCCCATGGTCAGATTGAAACGCCGGGCAACCGTGTCGCCAACCACCAGTTCAGGCCCCCGATGGACCTGGCGGCCGGCAATCGACCACCATCGCTTCAATTTGAACTCCGCGTCAGGATCAACCCCCATCAGCATGACGCGCTGATCTTTGACATCAACCGTGCCAAGTACTTTGGGAGCAATCATGGCGATATTGCGCCGGTTGGGTATCGAATCAATATTGACCAGCCTGCTCTGCTGAATCTCCTCGGCAACCAGATTGACTCCGGCAAGCTGTACGCCACCATAGCTCAAGGCCATCTGCTCGCTATGGGGCGTAATGATGATATTCGCACCGAATTTCTCCAGCTCATGCTGGGCCCGCTGGCCGAGCGCATCAGTCAGCGACAGCAGGGTGACTACCGTAGCGACTCCGATCAAGAGGCCGACCACAAGAAAGATCGCCCGCCCTTTACGGCGCCTCAGGTTATGCATGACAATATGCTCCAGTCGCACGTTCACTCTCCTTCGTTAGTTTACATTCGCAGTTTTCGATCTGGAAACGAGCAATTTTTCGCAAGGTCAAGGAAATCAAGGTTGT
>JAVVDT010000263.1:0-3208 GCA_032250875.1 Desulfuromonadales bacterium
CTCGGCATCGGCAGCGGTTTGAACTGCCTGATGCTTGGCATCCAATGGTAAGGTTTGCTTCGTCATTAATCCGCGAAGCTGTAACCCAAGTAAAGGATGGCCACCAAGTCACCAAGACACGAAGAAATGCCTTGGTATGATCTGGGCAATTCAAAAAACCAGTCTGTAATTATAGCCTTTAGTTCTATAGCAGCGCTCCTTTGTCTCTTGGTGTCCTGGTGGCGAAGACAATCCTTCCCTTGCTTTCGAATTATTTAATTTTAGACGAGTACATCAATGAGTGATCTCTACCCGTTTGCAAACAACTTCCTCGAACTGAACGGTCTGCAATATCATTACCTCGACGAAGGGCAGGGCGACCCGGTGGTCATGGTTCACGGCAATCCGAGTTGGTCCTTCTACTACCGCAATCTGGCCATGGCTTTGCGTGATCGCTATCGCGTCATTGTCCCCGATCATATCGGCTGTGGCCTTTCCGAAAAACCCGGTGACGACGATTACTCCTATACGCTGCAGCAACGGGTCGATGACCTCGAAGCTCTGCTTGAACATTTGCAAGTTTGCGAGCGGATTACCCTGGTTGTCCATGACTGGGGCGGCATGATCGGCATGGCTTACGCATGCCGCCACCCTGAACGGATTGCCCGGCTTGTCATCCTGAATACCGCGGCTTTCCATCTGCCGGTCGGCAAGAAATTGCCGCTGGCTCTGAAGATCTGCCGCGACACGGTCTTTGGCGCGTTCCTGGTGCAGCGGTTGAACATGTTTGCCCTGATCGCCGCACGGATAGGTTGCAAACGCAATCCGATGTCGCCGGCGCTGCGCGATGCCTACTGCGCACCCTACGATACAGTTGCTGACCGCATTGCCACATTGCGGTTCGTCCAGGATATTCCGCTCAAGCCGGAGGACCCTGGTTACTCCCTGATCAGTGAAGTCGAGGCAGGCCTGCAGCGTTTCGCTGATGTACCTATGACCATCTGCTGGGGCATGAAGGATTTCGTGTTCGACAAGTTTTTTCTCAAAGAATGGCAGCGCCGGTTCCCGAAAGCCGAGGTGCATGCTTTCGCCGATTGCGGGCATTACATTCTCGAAGATGCCAGTGACGAAGTGATACCGATTATCGAGCAATTTCTAGAGTCGCATCCGCTTGCAGAACCGGTTGACGGGCCGCAGGGCGGCAAACCGTAATGAGCCCGGTTTCCTCTGCCAATGTCGCTGCGCATCTTCCGGAAATGGCGCGACTTCAGCCGGAAGCACCGGCAATCTACATCCCCCACGGCCGTGACAGCCAACAGCAGACTCTCTACGATCAATACACCTTCGCCGAGCTCGACCGGGAGAGCAGTCGTATGGCGCATGCCCTAGAATCGATTGGCATTCGCCGTGGTGTGCGCACAGTCCTGATGGTTCCTCCCGGCTTCGAATTCTTTGCCCTGACCTTCGCTCTTTTCAAGATCGGTGCCGTACCGGTTCTGGTTGACCCGGGAATGGGCGTCAAGAACCTCAAAACCTGCTTTGCCGAAGCACAGCCGCAGGCCTTTATCGGCATCTCCAAAGCGCATCTGGCGCGCATTCTGCTCGGTTGGGGGAAGCCGACGGTCAAGACCCTGCTGACGGTTGGCCGGCGGCTCTGCTGGGGCGGTGCGACCCTTGAAAAGTTGTTGACGGCTGATGCTTACGACAGCAACTACGAGACGGCGTGCACCGCAGACGACGACATCGCGGCGATCCTCTTCACCAGCGGCAGTACCGGCGTCCCGAAAGGTGCGGTTTACAGCCATGGTAACTTCTCTGCCCAGGTAGAGATGCTGCACCAGGTCTACAACATCCGGCCCGGCGAAATTGATTTGCCGACCTTTCCGCTGTTCGCTCTGTTTGCCCCGGCGTTGGGCATGACTTCAGTGATACCGGAGATGAATTTTACCCGCCCGGCCGATGTCGACCCGGTGAAAATTATTGCCGCCATTGAGAGGTTTCAGATCACGACCATGTTTGGCTCCCCGGCTCTGATCAACCGGGTCGGTCGCTACGGCGAAGCGCAAGGGATCAAGCTGCCGAGCCTCAAACGGGCCATTTCCGCCGGGGCGCCGGTGTCGGCGGCAGTGCTTGAGCGTTTCACCGGCATGCTCTCTGCCGCGGCTCAGGTTTTTACCCCTTACGGTGCCACCGAAGCTCTGCCGGTCTGCTCCATCGGCAGCGCCGAAATTCTCGCTGAAACCCGTCATGCCACCGACCGGGGTCGCGGTGTCTGTGTCGGCAAACCGGTGCCGGGGATTGAACTGGAGATCATTGCTATTGCCGATAAGCCGATCGCATGCTGGGAGACCAGCCTGAAGCTTGGTATTGGCGAGATCGGCGAGATTGTCGTCAAGGGGCCGCAGGTGACGCGCAGCTACTTCAACCGCCCGCAATCTACAGCCCTTGGCAAAATCCCTGACCCTGAACATGACGGCTTCTACCATCGCATGGGCGATCTCGGCTACCGCGATGAACAGGGCCGCATCTGGTTTTGTGGCCGTAAGGCACACCGGGTCGTGACCACTGATGAAACCCTTTTTACCATCCCTTGCGAGGCAATTTTTAATACCCATCAGGATGTGTTTCGCACCGCTCTGGTTGGTGTCGGTGAACCGGGCCGGCAACGGCCGGTACTCTGCATCGAGCTGGAACAAGGTACAGACACCTCACGCCTTGCCCGCATTCACCAGGAACTGCTTGCGATCGGCGCCGGGCATACGATCACCCGCAACATCAAGACCTTCCTCTTCCATCCGGCTTTCCCGGTCGACATCCGCCATAACGCCAAGATCTTTCGCGAGCAGCTGGCAACCTGGGCCCGGGAGAAACTGTCGTGAAGGCGCTGGTTACCGGCGGTGGCGGTTTCCTCGGCAAGGCGATCGTCAAATTGCTGCGCGAGCGCGGCGACGCGGTGCGCTCCTTCTCGCGCAATGAACACCCCGAACTTGCTGAACTGGGGGTTGAACACTGTCGCGGCGAACTAGACGACGCCGAAGCGGTCAAGCGAGCTGTCGCGGGTTGTGACATGGTTTTTCACGTCGCCGCAAAGGCCGGAGTCTGGGGACCTTACGAAGAGTTCTATCGTGCCAACGTCCTCGGTACCAGGCATATCATCGACGCCTGCCGGCATCATGGCATTCAGCGCCTGGTGCATACCAGCTCGCCGAGTGTCGTGTTCGACGGCAGC
>JAVVDT010000264.1:0-3206 GCA_032250875.1 Desulfuromonadales bacterium
CGAGGACTGCCGTTTTACCGATGACACCGTCCTGACCGTGGCCGTTGCCGATAAAATTCTTCACGGCGGTAACTACATTGAGCTGTTTCATGATTACTTTTATGCCTACCCCCGCGCCGGCTATGGCGGCAGTTTCATCAAGTGGGCAGCATTCAGGAAACGTCATCCCTACAATAGCTGGGGCAATGGATCGGCAATGCGAGTGAGCCCGATCGGTTTCGCCTGCGATTCGCTCGATGACGTATTGAAGGAAGCCAGGCAAAGCGCGGAGGTCACCCACAACCATCCCGAAGGGGTACGCGGCGCCCAGGCGACGGCAGTCGCCGTCTTTCTAGCCCGCACGGGCCTGGATAAGCCCGATATCAAAGCTCATATCGAACGGGATTTCGGTTATGACTTGAGCGGGCGGCTGGACGACATCCGCAAGGAGTACCGCTTCGACGTCTCCTGTCAGGGGTCGGTGCCCCAGGCGATCATCGCCTTTCTGGAGTCGACTAGCTATGAAGATGCGGTGCGCAACGCGATCTCCCTGGGTGGGGATGCTGACACGATGGCATGTATCGCCGGCGGTATCGCCGAAGCCTATTACGGCGGAGTGCCCGACAACATTCGGGAAACGGCCTTGGAGCGGCTCGATGATCGTTTGCGTGGCGTAGTTGGAGAGTTCTCGGTGCGGTACGGGCTGTTTTGAACTGCCGCCTCTCTCTCCGCATCTCAAAGATATTACTACGCATGTGCTTCTAAAACTCAAAGACTGCAATAGTTTTAGGAGATGTAACCCAAATCTGTACCCAAACAAGGAGGAGACCGATGGCAGCCAAGGAAATCAATTTCGGGCAGGATGTCCGACTCAAGATTCGCGATGGTATTAATAAGTTGGCAGACACGGTCAAAGTGACCCTCGGCCCAAAAGGTCGCAATGTCGTCATCGAGAAATCTTTCGGCGCACCCCTGATCACCAAAGACGGTGTGACTGTCGCCAAGGAGATCGTGTTCGAGGACAAGTACGAAAATGTGGGGGCACAGCTGGTCAAGGAAGTCACCTCGAAGACCTCGGATTTGGCGGGCGACGGTACTACCACCGCCACTGTCCTGGCCCAGATCATTTACCGAGAGGGGTTCAAACTGATCACTACCGGTTACAACCCGATGGAAATCAAACGCGGCATCGACAAAGCCGTTGAAGCCGCCGTAGCATCGCTGAAGACGCTCTCCAAGCCGGTCAAGGACCATACCGAAATCGCGCAGATCGGCACCATCTCGGCCAACAGCGACGAGACCATCGGCAACATTCTCGCCGAGGCCATGGAAAAAGTCGGCAAGGAAGGCGTCATCTCCGTCGAGGAAGCCAAGTCGATGGAAACCTCCCTCGAAACCGTCGAAGGGATGCAGTTCGATCGCGGCTATCTCTCCCCCTATTTCGTGACTGACCCCGAGCGCATGGAAGCGGTCCTCGAAGACGCCCTGATCCTGATCCATGACAAGAAGATCAGCAACATGCGCGACCTGCTGCCGGTGCTCGAGCCGGTGGCCAAGCAGGGCCGTCCCCTGGTGATCATATCCGAGGACGTCGAAGGCGAAGCGCTCGCCACCCTGGTGGTCAACAAGCTGCGCGGCACCCTGAATATCGCCGCCGTCAAGGCCCCCGGCTTCGGCGACCGCCGCAAGGCCATGCTCGAAGACATCGCCATCCTGACCGGTGGCCGCGTCATTTCCGAGGAAGTCGGTTTCAAGATGGAGAACGCCACCATCGACATGCTCGGTCAGGCCAAGCGGATCGTGATCGACAAGGACAACACCACCATCATCGATGGTTCCGGCACCGAAGCGGATATCGCCGGTCGCGTCAAGCAGATCCGTGCCCAGATCGAAGAAACCAGCAGCGACTACGACCGTGAAAAACTGCAGGAGCGTCTTGCCAAGCTGGTCGGCGGCGTCGCCGTGGTCAAGGTCGGTGCGGCCACCGAGACCGAAATGAAGGAGAAGAAGGCCCGCGTCGAGGACGCCCTGCACGCCACCCGTGCCGCGATCGAGGAGGGCATTGTCCCCGGCGGCGGCGTCGCCCTGATCCGCGCCATCGAAGCGGTTGCCAAGGTCGATGTCAAGGGTGAGCAGGTATTCGGCGTGAATATCGTCAAGCGCGCGCTCGAAGAGCCGTTGCGCCAGATCGCCGCGAATGCCGGGCAGGAAGGTTCGATCGTGGTCAACGAAGTCAAGAGCAAGAAGGGCGCTTATGGCTTCAACGCGGCCACCGACGAATACACCGACCTGGTCAAGGCCGGCATCATCGACCCGACCAAGGTGGTGCGCTCGGCGCTGCAGAACGCCGCATCCATTGCCGGTTTGATGCTGACTACCGAGGCCTGCATGATAGAAAAATCCGGTGACGATTTAAAGACATCCCCAAAAATTTAGATTCTTTTTCGAGAAAGGACTAAGACAATGACAATCACAACAGCACAGTTATCCCGAAAAGTTGAACCGGAACATTTCAAAAAGTTGCTGACGGCACGACTCAAAGCCATGGAGCGGGGGACAGGAGTAAACCCGTATCAAGGATCTGAAATGCTGCGCATCCGCTTCGCATTGAATCGTATTCACATGGAGACCCATCTGGAATGCGTTAAATGTAAAGGCGCGATTGCCGAGAAGCGTTTGCTTGCCAATCCGGCTGTTCTGACCTGCGGGAGATGTGAACCTGGCAGTACAATATGATTTAGTTTTGATGATGAACAGGTTGAGATGAAAGGCCCTCTGACAAAGTGCCCAACAATCAACCTGCAGATTCAGAAGTCCTCAGGAACGGAGCGGTTAACCATGAAAAATTCTCAGGAAAAGCAAGCCCCACAACTGGAACGTTTCGAGCGTTTGCTCTCGGCTCGTATGGACTCATTGGAAAGACGTGAAGGAACAGTCCGCGAGCAAACCCACACGGGAACCGAGCGCCTGCTCATCCACTTTGCCTTCCAGCGCATCCACAACAATGAGTATCTGGAATGCGTCAAATGCAAGGGTCCTATCGGTGAGAGCCGGCTGTTGGCCAATCCGACTGTCCTGACCTGCGACAGCTGCGAGCCCGCCGCCGCAAAGCGCTGATCTAAGAGAGATGTCTTCAGGAATTCGCCGAGTGAAAACAACCAATACCCAGGCTTTGAACTACCACGACCCGGAAAGCGAGGAGCGTCTGCGTCTCGACGATGTGCAAC
>JAVVDT010000265.1:0-3098 GCA_032250875.1 Desulfuromonadales bacterium
CCGTCGTAGCCCAGCCGACGCAGGGCTGCATTGAGCGTGTTGTCTGAAATTGGTCGGGCTGCTGAACGCGATGATGGAAAGTTGTAGTCGCGATCTTTGGGTTTGGCCTTACTGACCTGAATATCGGTCAACGGGGGCACACGTCGGGGCATGCTGTCCTCGTTTTTTGGGGGCATCTTGTTCTCAGGGTAGATCAGTATACCCAAAAAAAAACCTAAAAACTCTGGCTGACAATGGATAGGTATGGACGGGGAAAGACGTCTGACACTAAAAAACCCGCCAGTTTGGCGGGTTCCCTAGACGTATCTGGACTACTTTGGATTGTCAGTTGGTGCCGAAGGCGAGACTCGAACTCGCACGTCCTTTCGAACACACGCCCCTCAAGCGTGCGTGTCTACCAATTCCACCACTTCGGCAAGCGATGTATTTATACTGACATGGTGCGACGCTGTCAATAAAATTGATGTGTTATTTTGCCTCCTCGGCGGGTGCTGCGGGAGGAGTGCTTTGCGCGGGCATGGAAGCCGGCGCGGAAACCGGAGCGACCTGATCGGGCATGATACTTGATGAGCCTGACTGCCCCCAGAAAACCGCAAGGGCCAGGCTGGTCAGCATAAAGATTACGGCTACTCCCGTGGTCAGTTTGCTCAGGAATGACTGGCCGCCGGACGCGCCGAAGATGGTGTTGCTGCCGCCGGCTCCAAAGGCTGCGCCGACTTCGGCGCCTTTGCCGCCCTGGATCAGGACGATGCCGATCAGTGCCAGGCAGATCAGGATGTGTATTCCCAAAAGTATGGTATTCATGTTGTCCCCTTAGATGGCGATCTCTGTTTTTGAAGAGACGCACTCTAACATAATCGCTTTGGCGAGAAAAGAGTGAATATCACTTTTGCGAGAATTAACGGCGGCTCCATTTCATCCCGCGGAAAGAGGCTGGAAATTGACGATTCGGGCGAAGTCCGCTGCTTTGAGGCTGGCGCCGCCGACCAGGGCCCCGTCAATATCAGACTGACTCATCAGGCTGTCAATATTCTCCGGCTTGACGCTGCCACCGTAAAGGATGCGCGTTGTCTGGGCAATCTGTTGGTTGTAGAGCTCTACCAGTAAGGCACGGATAAAAGCGTGCGCCTCCTGTGCCTGTTGATCGCTGGCGGTTTTGCCGGTGCCGATCGCCCAGACCGGTTCGTAGGCAAGCACGACATCCGCCATCTGCGCAGCACTGAGATTTTTCAGGCCCGAACGAACCTGGCGGCGCAGAATGTCGAACATCTGGTCGGATTCCCGCTCATCAAGGGTTTCGCCGATACACAAAATGATGCCGAGGCCGGTCTCGGCGAGGGCGTGAGCCTTGCTGTTGATCAGCTTATCCGGTTCAGCGAACAGCTGGCGACGCTCCGAATGGCCGATGATGACATACTGACAGCCGACATCTTTGAGCAGGGGCGGCGAGACTTCTCCGGTGAAAGCGCCCTGCGGCTGCGGATAGCAGTTCTGGGCTGCAAGCTTGATGTTGCTGCCGGCGATTGTCCTGGCGACCTGGTCAAGGGCTGTATAGACGGGAGCTACGACGATTTCCACGACCTGATTGGCGGCGACCGCCGGCATGAGTTCGGTGACCAGGCCGGCCGACTCCGCCAGGGTCTTGTGCAGCTTCCAGTTGCCTGCGATCATCGGTGTGCGCATAGGATGAGACTCCTTGTTGAATTGTTGAACGCGCTGTGCGCTGTTGAATCGTTTACAGCCTCCAGCCTCCAGCCCTCAAGCATCCGTCAGGGCGGCAAGTCCGGGCAGGGTCTTGCCTTCCAGAAACTCCAGCGAAGCGCCGCCGCCGGTAGAGATATGCGTTATCTTCGATTCGACGCCGGCTTTCCTGACTGCCGCGACCGAGTCGCCGCCGCCGACGATCGAGAGGGCCTCTGATTCTGCCAGGGTTTCTGCCACTGCCATGGTGCCGCTGGCGAAGGCGTCCATTTCAAAAACCCCCATCGGGCCGTTCCAGATCACCATGCGGGCCTTGCGCAAGGCCTCGGTATAGGCCGCAATCGTATCCGGTCCGATATCCAGTGCCATCCAGTCGGCCGGGAAGTCGTCGTCACGACAGACCCTGTGCTCGGCATCCGGGCTGAATTCAGAAGCAACCACATGATCCTGAGGCAACAGCAGGTCCACGTTCTTATCGGCAGCCTGCTGCAAAAGTTTTTTCGCCAGTTCGATGCGTTCCTCTTCGACCAGAGACTTACCTGTCGGCCGGCCTTCGGCGCGCAGGAATGTATAGGCCATGCCGCCGCCGATGATCAGGGTGTCTACTTTGTTCAACAGATTCTCGATCACGGCGATCTTGTCGCTGACCTTGGCCCCGCCGATAACCGCGACGAACGGGCGGTCCGGGTTGGCCAGGGCCTGACCAAGATACTGGATTTCCTTCTCGATCAGGAAGCCCGCAGCGGCCGGTTGCAGGTAGTGAGTCACGCCCTCGGTCGAGGCATGGGCGCGATGAGCCGTGCCGAACGCGTTGTTGACGTAAATGTCGGCATTCTCAGCCAGGGCTTTGGCGAAGTCCGGATCATTTTTGGTCTCACCGGAGTGAAAGCGCAGGTTCTCCAGCAGCAGGACATCGCCATCCGCCATCTGATTGACCAGTTCGGTGACCGCCGGTCCGATGCAGTCCGGCGCCATGACGACGGTTTTCCCCAGATACTCGGCCAGGCACGCGGCCACGGCAGCGAGGCTGAATCTGGCTTCGGGTCCGTTCTTGGGACGTCCGAGATGCGAGGCCAGGATCAGGCGTCCGCCGTTGGTGATGATGTGGCGGATGGTCGGCAACGACTCCTTGATACGGGTGTCATCGGTGATGCGGTTGTTGTCGTCGAGGGGCACGTTGAAATCGACCCGGCAGAAAACCCGTTTGCCCTGGAAGTCGATATCTCTGATGGAGAGTTTTTCGAACATATGGATTCCTTGCTGAAAAAACTTAAATCAAAACAACGAGAGTAGCCACCAAGTCACCAAGACACGAAGAAACACTTGCGTGCTTCTGTAAGACTTAAAAATTTTGCAAAATGCACTTCTTGGTGTCTTAGTGGCAAACCCAGTAAGCC
>JAVVDT010000266.1:0-3062 GCA_032250875.1 Desulfuromonadales bacterium
GCCTGGTCGAGAGTAAAATAGCGGACATTACTTTGTCGTTCGGCCAGCTCACCGACAAAATAGGACTTGCCATCAACCTCAACCTGCAGATGGTTACCCTCTTCAACTGCGGGTGCAATCATTTCGTCGCGAAACTGAATTTCCGTCGCTTCACCCAGAACGGATTTGAAGACCAGATTCTGTTTGCCGTCAGTCGCTTTGGTAAAACCAAAGCCGATATCGATTCCCAGTATTTCCACGCACTCCTCCTCTTTCAGGAATCCCCCAACCGGCAGGCTCCTGGCACAGCGATGAAAAAGATTATTAACTATAGGTAATCGCAGGCCCGGTTGCAAGGCATAAACCATCTAAGTTTTACGCACGAAAATCTCTCTACCGAGTTCGCTGTCTACTGCAAACTCCGAATAACCGACCTTAAAAACATAGGATGGAAAGGTTCTGGTGACCAGCAGATCACTGCCGGGGAGAACGCCCATACTCATCAGCTTCTGCATTTTGCCGGCATCGGTTGCCGCCAGATAGGCGATTTCACCACGTTCACCGGCCTTGAGTTCTGTCAATGCCACAACGCCCACTTCACCCTCCCGGCGAGCCTGCTCGCAGCAACTACCGGGCGGAATCGGTTTGCCATGCGGACAGTTGGTCGGGTGATTCAGAAGAGTGCAGATTTTCGTATCGACGCCATAATGCAGAAGGTGTTCGAATTCACACGCCCGCTCATCGCCTTTGTCGCCCTTGATATCAAGGATGTCCATCATCAGACGCTCAGCCAGACGATGCCTGCGCACTGTCATGCGTGCTTCTTCGCGACCCTCCTTACGCAGACGCACCCACTCACCGTTCACCTCAACAAAGGCCAGCCGGATTAATTCAGTCAGGCCTTCATCTTCCGGGGAGATCCCGAGTCTCTCAAAATGGCAGGCGTCCTCGCCTTTTTCTTCGGTCATGATCCAAAGGGATTCGAGAATTTCTTCTGCCTTGGCCGAAACTTTCATAGCAAAACATCCTTTCTGAAAACACCTATAGCCGTAATCAAAACTCGCATGACCGCCAAATCACAAAAAACATTAAAGACTTATATCAGACAATCCTGACGCAAACAGATCATGGACCTGCAAAACAACTGATTTCCTTGGTGTCTTGGTGCCTTGGTGGCTATCATTTTTTCCGTGTATCATTGCGCAATATTTTGTCCAAAAGCTCCGGAACCACCGGATTCTCCTGCCCGCAGTAAGGACAGTGAATCTTGCGGCACCCCCCCATGCAGCTGCCGCAGCCTTTCTCACGCAGCATCTCCACGGTCAGTTCATGTTCGCAGAAGGAGCACTTCATGAGAGAATCCCCGTCATCAGCAAGAGCTTGTTGAGTGACCAGCCCACAGTGAAGGCCATGCCTGTTACCAGGAAGAAGATTATCAGAGAGGTGCGCCAGCCGCGCTCTTTCTGCATCACCAGAAACTGCGCAACGCAGGGGACGAACAGGGTCAAAGTTACCGCTGCAACGGTTAACTGCACCGGAGTTAATAATCCCTGGTTCTGCAGATCATAAAGTCCTGCGGCGCCGAAATCACGTCGGAAAAAACCGAAGATAAACGCCGCCGAAGCCTCATGCGGCAAGCCGAGCAGGCGCATGACCGGGTTGAACATTCCCACCAGCCATTGCAGGGCGCCGGTCAATTTACCTGCCCAGAGCAGCACCGAAGCAATCATGAAGAGCGGAAAAATCTCCATAAAGTACCACTGCATGCGGGTCAGGGTTTTGACCATCACATTCTGCAGCTGCGGCAAACGCATGGGCGGGATCTCCATGTAGAACATCGGCCGTTCACCGGGCACAACCTGTGCCGCCAGCAGGCCGACCAGCAGAAAAACTCCGACCATGCTGGCCGTCCAGACCATGAGTGCCCCCGGCACACCGGACAGCAGGCCCAGGATCACTCCCATCTGGGCGCTGCAGGGGATGGCAAGAGCAAGCAGCAAGGTAGCGATAATCCGCTCACGGGTTGACTCCAGGGTGCGGGTGACCACGGTTGCCATGGTATCGCAACCGAAGCCGAGCACCATCGGAATGACCGCCCGACCATTTAAACCAATCATTTTGAAGATTCTGTCAACCAGCATGGCCAGTCGCGGGAAATAACCACTGTCTTCTATGACGGCGAAAGCAATAAAAAAGGTTCCAACGATCGGCAGAATGATGGCGACGGCATAGCGAACGCCCAGCGTGAACAGACCGTATTCTCCAACCAGAAGCTCGTTGAGCCAATACCAGGGGATGTACTGTTCACAGAAACCGATCACCCAGGGATTGAGATATTCTTCAAACAGAGTGCCTTCGAGAAAATCAACGATCGTGCCTGCACCAAAACCGCCAACAAACTTATAGAGGCCGAGGTAAAGGACCAGCAACAGCAGCGGCACGCCGGTCCATGGGTTCATCGTCCAGCGGGAGAGTCGATCGGCGAACACCGGTTTTCCACCTTCCTGCTGAATCACCACGCCATCGAGCAAACCTTTGCAGATGCGCTTGCGTTCCAGGCTGATGCGTAAATGCAGATCAACGCGCCGCGCGAAGATGATATCGTTGACGGCCTTTTCCACGCCGGCGTAGTGCTCGGCTTCCCTGTCGCGGACCTGCTGAATAATTTCTTCATCGCGCTGCAGCAGCATGAGCGCCAGACTACGCTTGTCGAGAAGGTACTCACCAAACATCAGACTGCTGATTTTACGGATATCCTTTTCCAGATCTGTCGCATAGACAAAAGTTGCCTTGCCGGCCTGGTAATTGGTAATGGCTTCCCTTAATTCCCAGAGGCCGCGTTTGCCACGGCCCATGGCGCCACCAACAACCGGGATCTGGAGTTTCTCCTGCAGCAGAGGGATGTCGATCTGCATGCCGACCCGCTCGGCTTCGTCCATAATATTGATCAGCAGCACGACCGGTAGCCCGGCTTCAATAAGCTGCAGCGTCATCGGCAGCATCCGTTCAAGGTTACGGGCATCGACGACGTGCAAGACAACATGCGGGGACTCTTCGAGGAGGATTCTGCGGGCGACCCGCTC
>JAVVDT010000267.1:0-3057 GCA_032250875.1 Desulfuromonadales bacterium
TGATGCTATTTCCGGCGGCGGGGTACTGGCCTGGCTGATGGATCTGCTCGACGAGAAGGTGTTGACTCACGAGGAGCTCGGCGTCACCCGCTTGCCGCGCTGGGAGATGGCAGGGTTTGATGTCGTCAGCGACTCACTGCACAATGCCGAGCTCGGCTGTGAGCTGATTGATGCCATCCTGGAACGCCGCGGCATTCTCGATTTCGGTGAAGGGGTGCGCAAATGGAGTCGAATCCATTCAGAGGAAAAGGCTACGGCATTGCATGATCGTCTGGTGCATGTGGCTTTCAATCGGCGGGGATGGATGGTCCCCAACCAGTACTGGGTGGCCGGTGTGCTGGCGCCGATGGCCATCATGGGTAAGTACTACATGATCTACAGCTACGATTTTATCGAGCCGCGGACTTTGGGCAGAATGTGTGCGGAACGCATGAAGAAAGAGCTTATCCTCGACAACCTGGGAACTTGCCGCTTTCACCGTGGCTGGGCGGAGGAGATGCTCCCCGAGGTCATGGATTCACTGTACGGCTGCAAGGAAAGGTTTCTGCGAGCATGCGATGTTCTTGCCAGCCGCCTCAACAGCCGTAACAGCCCGATTTTCTGGGAGTCTGAGCGCAACATCGATTTTTTACACACCTTCCTGAAACGGAAACAGGATGTGGACAAAGAGTCGGACCCACGCCTTGGAGAATGGCTGGAAAAATTTGATCAAGACAAGGTCGAGGCAGCGCGGGAATTCTGGTATCAGACGCTCATGGGAATAGACGAAAGCCTGCGGGAATTTTTCTGACACTGGAGAAGAAATGCCCCTATTGCAAAACACGCTTCCTTATCTCCATGCACATCAAATGTCGATTTTTTTTGCAGAATCAGGTGAGATAATACCAACTCTAAAATTTTACAAAGCTTCTGTCGGGCGCAAAAAAATGCCTGAAATCCAGTTGCTTAGTAAGAATACACGAGGTCGACGGGAAACCGTCGACTCCCGCCATCGTTCCTCCCTTTTACATGTTTTCTTCCAGTTTGTGACAAAAAAATCCCGTTGCCGAAAAATTGACTTGAGTCAAATCTTTGGATAAATCGCTTCGGCTATTATTGAGAAAATTCTCATGTAAGTGTGCTTATTGAGTTAATGCCCACAATCAACCGCGAAATCAGCGTGAGCGTTCACTGCTCATCGCTTATGCTGAAATCTATATACGTGTTACCTGCCACAACATGATCGGGATAACGCAAATCATCACATGACTACAGGAGGAAACATGAACAAGGTATTAATCCGTTCCGTTGGCGTACTTGCTGCTCTGCTCTTCACAGCCACTGCCAGTATTCAGACAGCAACCGCAGCAGACAAGCAAGAGATCAAGAGCAACAATTATGACTGGGCAGCCTCTTACCCCCATCAATATGGTACCTGGAAAAAGACTTCGGAAAGTGATGAGATCACCGATCTTCTGAAAGAAAAGCCTCAGCTCGCGATTCTGTGGGCCGGATACGGTTTCTCCAAGGACTACAATGCTCCAAGGGGTCACTTTTACGCCCTGCAGAGCAATCAGAACACACTGCGGACCGGCGCACCGGTTGATGCCAAGACCGGTCCCATGCCGACCGCTTGCTGGACGTGTAAATCCCCCGACGTCCCCCGCATGATTCAGCAGGACGGCGAACTCGAATTTTTTACCGGAAAGTGGGCCAAGTACGGACATGAAATTGCCAATTCAATCGGTTGTGCCGATTGTCACGACAGCAAGACTGCCGAGCTGACCGTCGGTCGGCCCTCACTGCAAAGAGGGCTCGAAAGTGCCGGTCTGGACATGAAGACAGTCAGTGAAACCGAGATGCGCTCTCTGGTCTGTGCCCAGTGCCACGTCGAATACTATTTCAAGAAGACTGACTGGACAGACGCCGCAGGGAACGCGCAAGTTGCAAATGTTGTCACTCTGCCCTGGGCCAACGGCATGACCGTCGAGGGGATGGAGAGCTATTACGACGCGATTGAGTTCAAAGATTGGACGCACAAGATCAGCAAGACGCCCATGCTGAAAGCCCAGCATCCCGGTTATGAAATTTTCAAATCCGGCATTCACGCGCAAAATGGTGTGACCTGCGCCGACTGCCACATGCCCGCTATCAAGGTTGAAGGAGAGACCATCACCGATCACCAGATCAAAGGCACCCTCGATCAGATGATGAGCACCTGCCTCGACTGTCATGAGGAAACTCCGGAGCAGTTCAAGGAGATAGTTGACCGCAAACTGGAGCGCAAAGAGCAATTGATGGAAATCACCATGAACAGCCTGGCTAAAGCCCATCTTGAAGCGGGTGAAGCTTGGCGCCTCGGTGCAACCGAAGTGGAGATGACAGAGATCTTATCGGATATCCGTCACGGCCAGTGGCGCTGGGATTATTCCATCGCCAGCCACGGCTCCTTCTATCACGCCCCTGAAGAGACACTGAGAATTCTGGCCGTTGCCAACGACGCCGCCCAGAGTGCAAGGATTAAACTCGCTAAAGTTCTGGCCAGGCACGGAGGCATCGACTATGTCGCACCTGACTTCTCCTCCAAGGAGAAGGCCCAGGCCTTGGCTGAAGTCCCATTGCAAGCGCTTGTGGATGAGAAACTGGTCTTCAAGAAGGGGCTTCTCAAGGAATGGGAACAGGACGCTATAAAACGCGGAATCCTGGATTCAGAGACGAGAAAAGGGATGAGCGACAACACGGCCTACAAGAAATAATCGACTCCACCCCTAACCGCAAAGTGCGGTTGTAATGACAAAAAGGCGCCCGACCTGTGTAGGTCGGGCGTCTTTTTAAGCTTAGGCTGATTAAGATCACCTTGGTGGCGTTCCAACTGATAGTCCGACTGACTCCTGGCACTGAAACGAATTCGATGCGTTCCAGAGAAAGCAAGGTGCAGTAAGGTGTATGAATGATTTGGGTCACAAGAAACATGATGAAAATAGTAATATTTTGAAATTCAGGTATACTACTTGAAAAATGAAAGAATTCGTTATGTTAATTCGTGGACGGCTCTGGTCCAAACAGTTGTTCCAGGCC
>JAVVDT010000268.1:0-3058 GCA_032250875.1 Desulfuromonadales bacterium
ATTTGACACAGTCGGCGACAGTCAGCACTGCCTGCTCCGCCAACGCAGCAGACCCCGAACAAAACACCAGTGCCATCACAAACGATGCTACCGATAAAACTTTCCATTGATTCTTAAACATGATTGCTCCTCCTGGACAGAAATAACCCGATAAAAATATGCATACCGCAAAAATCATCTGAATAAATTAAATGTTTTTGTAGCGTTACAAGTATCGAGTGTCAACAACAAAATGTGAGACTTCCAATGATTGCAAAGTCCGAATGTTTGCTGTACTCCACGACTTTTCCTTGTCACACGTACTTCCTGGTGCCTTGGTGCCTTGGTGCCAAACACGTAAGTTGGGCGTGTAAAGGTTAGCCACCAAGTCACCAAGACACTAAGTAAGCATACATATGGTATGTCGAGGTTTTGAAAAAAAGCCACGGCGCATTAGGGCGGACTTTTTCGCCGCCATCAAAATCCCGAGATCAAGAAGAAAAGTTTTTACTCTAAAAATGCACTTCCTGGTGTCCTGGTGTCCTGGTGTCTTGGTGTCCTGGTGCCCTGGTGCCTTGGTGGCAAAAGGTTTTTTTATGGGTTTCGTTCAAAACTAAAGCCCCACGACAATTGATGTCATGGGGCTTAGTTTTTTTTGGAGCGGGACACGAGATTCGAACTCGCGACTTCGACCTTGGCAAGGTCGCACTCTACCACTGAGTTAGTCCCGCAAAATTTGTGTTTGTCAGTGATGACGGATGCACTTTATAGCAAAAGCCCTTCGGGCAAGTCAACCTAAAATTTGCCTTCGGCAAAATCCGTCGCGGCGGCCGTGCCGAAAGTCACCGATACGAAGATTCACAACAGAGTATCCGCGGATTGACGGTAATAATCGAGATAATGTTTGACCTTTTTGACATAATTACGAGTCTCATTGTAAGGTGGGATACCACCATACTGTTGCACCGTAGAGGGGCCTGAGTTATAAGCGGCAAGAGCAAGCTCAATATCGTTGTTGAACAGGTCAAGCATCCGGCGCAAGTATTCACTGCCGCCACGGATATTTTCCGAAGGATCGAAAGGATTGCTCACCTTGAGAGACTTTGCTGTTTCCGGTATCAACTGCATCAGACCCTGAGCGCCCTTCTTTGAAACGACACGCGGTTGATAATCACTTTCTACCTTGATCACCGCTTTGACAAGGGCCTCTTCGAGCCTGTAAAAGCTGGCATGGCGACGAATAATCTCGACATAAGAGGGATGTTCAGATCCGGCCGGAGGACTTTCTTTAAGATACATATCCCAGCGGCCATGGGTTGGCGTATCGGTAAACTGCATCCTGCCGCTGGCATCGATGTACCGATAGATATCGGCATCGGCAGGTGCGATACCGACAAAAAATGGCACCAGGATGACTCCACAGAGCAATATTTGACGAATTGAAAGCATTCAGATCTTCCTCTGGTTTAACTCTATACCTGAAAAACCTCTGTATTTCAAGAAGTTTAGGACTTGACAGAGAGGCATTGCATTCAGATAATGAGTCTCCTTAAAACCAATGTGGATCAGTTTAATAAATTCATTGCAAACCACGGGCCATTCCCTGTATGAAAATTACCTCTGATTTTCTTGTTGTCGGCAGCGGTATTGCCGGTCTCTGTTACGCTCTGACTGTCGCTGAGCATGGCCAGGTCTGTCTGATCACCAAAAGAGAAATCGCCGTTACAGCCACGAGCCTTGCACAGGGCGGCATAGCCGCGGTCGCTACGCTCAACGACTCCTTCGAGCAGCATATACACGACACCATCGAGGCTGGCGCCTGGCTTCCGGATGAAAAAATTGTCCGCATCGTCGTCGAAAATGGTCCGGCAGCGATCGAGGACCTGATCAACTGGGGAGTCAACTTCTCCCGAAAAGATGATCAATCCTACGATCTGACCAGAGAAGGCGGTCACAGCCAGCGGCGTATCTACCATGCTAAAGACGAGACCGGTAAAGAGATCGAACGGGCCCTGGTGGAGGCTGCCCGGGCTCACCCCAACATCTGCATCTACGAAAACCATGTCGCTGTCGATCTGATCACTGAAGCCAAAGTCACCAGGCGGCGCATTAAACCGGACAGTTGCCTGGGTGTTTACGCCCTCAACCGTGAGAGCGGACAGGTTGGCACCTTCGGTGCGCCGATCACCGTGTTGGCAACCGGCGGCGCAGGCAAGGCTTATCTTTACACCTGCAACCCAGACATCGCCACTGGCGACGGCATCGCCATGGCCTACCGGGCTGGCGCAACCATCGCCAACATGGAATTCATGCAATTCCATCCCACCACTCTTTATCATCCGCATGCGAAAAGTTTTCTCATTTCCGAAGCGGTACGTGGTGAAGGCGCCATTTTAAGACGCAGTGACGGTACTGCGTTCATGGAGAGCTACCATCCTCTGAAAGATCTGGCGCCACGCGACATCGTCGCCCGGGCGATTGACTACGAAATGAAAATGCATGGTGATGATTGTGCTTTCCTTGACATCACCCACATGGACGCCGATTACATCAGAGACCGCTTTCCGTATATTCACGAAACCTGTCTCTCCTATGGCATCGACATGACACAGGAACCGATTCCGGTGGTACCTGCCGCACATTACCTGTGTGGCGGCATCAAAGTCGATTCATGGGGCGAAACCGACATCAACAACCTTTTTGCCATAGGCGAAGTCGCCTGCAGCGGCCTGCATGGTGCCAACAGGTTGGCCAGCAACAGCCTGCTCGAGGGCGTGGTGTTCGCCAAGCGCGCCGCAGAGCGATCCCTGGCCGTTGCCCGGCAAGCCACCTCCCGGTTTCCAGACATTGAACCCTGGGATACAGGCACTGCAAAAGACAGCGACGAAGAAGTTATTGTTGCTCACAACTGGGACGAAATCCGCCTCTGCATGTGGAACTATGTCGGCATCGTCCGCACCGACAAACGCCTGGTGAGAGCTTTGCGGCGGGTTCGCATGATCCAGGAAGAGATTGCCGACTATTACTGGGACTTCCTGATCACTTCCGACCTGATTGAATTGCGCAATATCGCCACAGT
>JAVVDT010000269.1:0-3053 GCA_032250875.1 Desulfuromonadales bacterium
TGGGATGGAATTTTCCAGCGACATTGGCTCTCAACTGCCAAAAAGTGCAAGTTTCCGGAAAGTGAAATATCTCAGATCATGGACAGAGTCGTTGGCGATATGGACAGGATCATTGATGAGGTTGGCAACAAACTCCCAAAAAACTTCCCTGATAAAGTTGCCACGCCGATATTTGATGGCATGAAAAGCGCAAGAGATCGTATGGGATGAAACAGATCGAAACACTAGAAACACCATCCCCGATCATGATCACTACTACGGCCATGATACTCATGACGACGACAACGATGATGATCAAGCCCTGACCGGTCCGGAGATCATGACAAAATGATGATGGGACCCTGGCCGGTCCGGTCTGGCGATCATGATCGCTTTCCCTTGTAAATTGTGCGTGAATTTGTTACACAAAAACCCCAGATGTGACACTTTAGAAAAACTCGAAGCGAATGATTTCAAATAGTTAAAATTGGCGTGCCCTTCCCATCTACTCCCGCCATTATTCAGCCGACACAATCCAATGCAGCACACTGAACCCGCTAAATGGAAGCTCGGCACCAAAGCCATCCTCGCTGACATATCTACCCGTTGTTCCGATTGATGAGATTCACAACGACCTTTACGATGGTGTCCTTCTCTTCCGGCTTGCTCTCGGCGATCAGCAGAGTCAAGGCGACCAGAGCGTTATCGGCTAATCGCTTGCTGCCGTCAGCGCGATAGAGAATGTTATTGGCGTTCAAAAAGTAGATAAAAATGGCGGCGGCGATTCGTTTATTGCCGTCGCTGAAAGCATGATTCTTGACGATGAAGTAAAGCAGATTGGCGGCCTTCTCTTCGGGGCTGGGGTAAAGCTCCTTGCCATCGAAGGTCTGGTAGATGGTGCCGAGGGCGCTTTTGAAACCCTGGTCCTTTTCGATGCCGAACAGACCGGCGAAGTCGCCTTTCATCGATTGCACGATGCTGTTAGCGGTTTCGTAGTCGAGAACAAATTCCGACGGGCCGCTGGTTTGCTCGATCCCCAGAGTGCCGTGATCGTAGCGGTCGAGAAGGTTTAGGGCGTAGGCATAATCAGTGATAACCTGCAGCACGTCCTTGCCCAGGTCGCTGACCAGTTGCTGCTGCTCCAGGGTGCGGGAGAGCAATTCCACAGCCTGCCACATATCGGCCAGCTTTTCGGCCTGCTCTTCCATGCGCTGCTGGTTGACGGTGTAGCCCTGCACCAGATGCTCGCGCAGCACCCGGGTCGCCCATTGACGGAACTGGGTACCACGCTGGGACTTCACCCGATAGCCGACTGAGATGATGATGTCTAGATTGTAAAATTTCAACTTCCGGCGGACATCCCTTCCACCTTCGTTTTGAACTACCGAGGATTCCTCGGTAGTTGCTTCAGGTTCCAGTTCGCCTTCTTTGAAGACATTGCGGATATGCAGACCGATGGTGTCGGTGTCTTTGTCAAACAGCTCCGCCATCTGCTTTTGATTCAGCCAGACGGTTTCCTTTTCCAGACGCACGTCGAGGGACGCTTCACCGTCGGCAGATTGATAGAGAACGACCTTGTCAGACATTTTTCCGCCCCTTCCTGAAATCGGCCAGCAAACCCTTTTCATGGTCAAAAACAAGGCCTATTTCTTATAATTCCAAAATCTTAACTAGATCCAATTCCGGCTCCGCTGAATAAGCGGCAAAAGCTTCTGTGCAAAACATGCCATCCGTCCTCAGGTTCCCCTTCCATCAAAGACCAGTCAAGCAACGGACAAGCAAATTCATAGTTGCCATGCATAAAGACATTGGCATCCAGCAGGTATGTCACAATCAGTGCCCCCCCAACTCACTTGCGGCGCGATGAAAAGTTTCACTCTTCTTGATTCCAAGTAGACGAAAAGCGTCCCGGAACAGGGTCTGCCCCTCCAAGGTACTGCCGATGACGGCCCGGACAAACCGCTTACTCACTCTGGAACCAAGCGTACGGTAAAAATCTCCACCACCAGAACCGCGACGATCCAATTGCCGCAGACGATCCAATTCCTCTGCGTAGACTTGCCAGAGGGTTTCCCGATCAATAGCGCCAAGATCAAAAATCCGCCGCAAAACAACCAGCGTGCTGACCTTGAATTGTCGTGCGAGTCTCTGCATTTCGTCCTCAAGAACTTCGTCCGGTCGATATTCTTTTCGGATGGATTCAAGCGGCACCAGAAATTCAGCAGCGACTGCGTTACACCAAAATTCAATCTCTCTCTCCGGCCACCGCACAACCTGGCTGTCAGAAACCCCAGTTTCGCCGATCCAGAGATGAGCAAATTCATGGATCAGAGTAAACATCTGGGCCGATTTGCTGTCGGCACCGTTAACAAAAATAACCGGCGCTAAAGGATCAACCAAGGCAAAGCCGCGGAACTCTTCGGGTGCCAGTTTGCGATGGCTGTTACTGCCAACCACGCCGCTGATCATCACCAGCACGCCTGCCTGTTCGATAAGATCAATCAACTGTCGAAGCGCTTCAGCCCAACTCGGTAACCGCTGACGCTGCAGCAGATCAAGACCGATCAAAGCCCGAAGAGTATGGGCCGCCTCTACAACATCATGGCCTGCCTGCCCCTGTCCAATCCAGGCGTGAGGGTCTTCACCATACAGGCGAGCATAATTCCGATACCAATCCTGGCGCTGTTGACAGAGGTAGATGGTGTCAAGCAGGTCGGGGCTTGGTTCCGGTGCACCACCAGCCTGCATGGTGCGAAAATCGGGGATAGGCAATTCAATGTGTGGCGGGTCAGGGAGAAAAAAGAAGCCAATGGGCGTATGCGTCGCCTGGGCAAAAGCCTCCAGTTGCTTCAGTGTCGGGGACAGGTCACCCTCAAACCAATCCGAAACCTTAGGGAACTTTGCCCGCAAGTTGTCTGTAGCAAGACCTGCCCTCCGACCGGCCCAGCGTAAGATTTCCGGATTAACAACCGCGCGATTCATGCCTGAGCTCCCTCATAACAAAACACTACAAAACTATAGCAGGAAATGCTCAAAAATTTCCAAGACTTTCCCGCCTCAGAACGCCAGTAGCC
>JAVVDT010000026.1:0-19133 GCA_032250875.1 Desulfuromonadales bacterium
CCTTCATGTCATTTGAGGTTCGCAACCAGATACGATCTGCAATATCAGCGTGTTCGATGACAGGCTTTTGCGTACAACCCTGCGAAAGAATCAGCAAAGCTCCAATTGTCACAGCCATGAGATATTTAGCCGGAAATTCCGGGCAATAATCGGTCATCTAAAAAACTCCATTTGCTTAATACTCAAAGAAAAACGATGACATGAAAATAACAGCAACCATTCCAATCCCTTACTCAACGGCACAGCATGTGGGCTGCAGCTGTTGCTTGCGGGAAGTTAAGTGACAACGCTGGGCGCAGGCAATGGCTGCAGACCACATGCTCTCGCTTTTATGCTGAATCGTTATAAATGACAAACACCAAAGTCTGCTGCGTCTTCATGCGAAAGATTCCAGATAAGCACGGACGGTATAAATCTTAGCCAGGCGATGAATTCAGTGTGGCTTGAAGCTCATTCGCATCAGTTACAGGCTGCCTGCAGCTGAAATTCTGGCAGACATAGGCAGTCGCAAGCTCATTGACGAGAGGCATATCCTTTGTGAATGGGGCAAGAGCGGTTATCGTATCCGGGTCTTCATTCGGCTTGTAGATAACCACCGTCTGCGGCAGCTTGCAGTTGCTAACAGCAGCCAACATGGTTTTTGTGGAAGGCTCGTTGCGACTCCCAACGATGACCACTTCCCGGGTCGGCTGCAAAAGCCAGTTCGCAGATTGCAGTAACTGCGTGTAACCCGCCGGGTATCTCGATACGTCTGTCGAGAGATATCGAAGCAGTTGATCGGCCGCAGCCTGCCACATTGACTCTCCTGTCAGCAGAAACAGTCGGGCAAAAACTTCCAGGGAGATCGAACTGGCCGCCGGCATAGCACCGTCAAAGGTGCTTGACGGTCTCACCAGCAGTTTTTCACCATCAGAGGGAGTATCGTAAAGCCGCCCGCTTTCAGGATCCTGGAAAAACTGCCGCAGCATTTTTGCCATGCCGATGGCCTGCACAAGATTTCGAGGATCGAAATCTGCGGCATAAAGATCAAGCAGGCCACGAGCCATAAACGCATAGTCTTCAGAAAAGCCGGAGACCACGGCTTCACCCTGGCGGTAGCGCCGGAACAGACGTCCATCCTGGTTGCGCATGGTTGTCAAAACAAAATCAGCAATGCGGCGTGCAGTTTCAATGTAACCCTGATCCCCGAATAACCTGCCCGCACCGGCAAAGGCTGATATCGCCATAGCATTCCAGGCGGTGATGATTTTGTCATCCAGATGCGGCCTGATGCGTTTCTCACGTTCGTCGAAAAGACGTTTTCGAGAAGCGGCAAGCGCTTCGTCCTCCACAGCTTTTTCTGACTCTGGATTGGTCAAAGATGACAGATTAAGGATATTCCCGCCGGTGATCTGACCGGTCATCTCATCACGGTAGTTGCCGGCAGGCAGAACGTTGTAAGCCTGACAAAACTTTGTGGCTTCAGTACCCAGGATATCTGCAATTTCCGACTTCGACCAAAGATAGAATTTTCCTTCGACACCTTCGGAGTCAGCATCTTCGGCAGAGAATATACCGCCTTCGGCTGCCGTCATGTCACGCAACAGATAAGAGAGGATTTCGCGTACCGTTGCGGCATAGAGATCGGTGCCGGTGATCTGCCAGGCTTCAAGGTAGGCAAGCGCAAGTCCAGCCTGATCATAGAGCATCTTTTCAAAATGCGGCAGCAGCCATTTCTCATCGGTTGCATATCGATGAAAACCGAAACCAAGCTGGTCGTAAATTCCACCATAACGCATCGACTGCAAAGTCTGTTCGACCATCTGCAAGCAGGTCGCGTCACCAGATCGCCGATATTGCTGCAGAAGAAAGGTCAGATCATGAGGACGGGGGAATTTCGGGGCCTGGCCGAAGCCTCCATACCGGCTGTCAAAACTCTTTTTGAGCGTCTGCTCAGCCTCTGCATGCAAATCGAGATTGACTTGATGTTGTTCACCGGTGCTCCTGTCTGCCTGTAATTCAGCAACAATCTCTTGTGCCGCATTACAGAGGAAATCCGGATCATCCTGCCACTTGGTCGTTACCCATGGCAGAAGTTCCATCATGCCGGGGCGTCCATGCCGGCCATGTTTGGGAATGTAGGTCGCGGCATAAAAAGGGCTTGCATCCGGTGTCATAATGATGGTGAGCGGCCAGCCGCCACTGCCTGTCAGCCTCTGACAAACCTCCATATAGACCTGGTCAATATCGGGCCGCTCTTCGCGGTCCACTTTTATAGAGACAAAATCACGGTTGAGAAGTTCGGCGACCTCTGCATCCTCGAAGCATTCGTGGGCCATGACATGACACCAATGACAGGTCGAGTAGCCGACAGACAGAAAAATCAGTTTGCTTTGGTTGCGGGCGCGCGCGAAAGCCTGCTCGGACCATGGATACCAGTCGACGGGATTATCGATATGCTGTAGAAGATATGGACTTTTTTCTGTTTGCAGATGATTCATGAGGCAAACTTGCGGGAGATTACTGCTGTCAGCATTGCCATAGGGTGTCTCCTGATTATTACTGATTCTTCAACATGGCACGTCCAGATTGACGCCACTGGGCCATGTGGCCATTCAGTAATTCAAGGTTTTTGTAGCCATGCCATTTGAGCAGGACCCTGCCAAGCTGTGCACGAGGTCCATGCTCGCAAATGAGGACCAAAAGATCCTTTTTATTTTTGGAAGCAGCTTGCGCTGCTTTCAGAAGATTCGTCAAAGGCGCATGAACGGTTCCGGGAATATGGCCTGATTTGAACTCCGCAGCGCTGCGGACATCCAGGAGTAGCAACGCCTGTCTCGCTTTAATACGTTTTGCAAGGTCCTCAGCTGTCACGTTCATCAACTCCTTCCGCATCGTCTCCTGGCCTTTCCAGGCTGACTCGTCCAATAAGACCGGCGCGCAATTCACGCAAGAGCAACTCCGACGCACGGAGTTGATCAACGCTGCCGCCAGCGATTAGACACCCACGCTTGCGGCCGATCAGATCGATCAGGGCTGTGCAACTCTCCGGCATTTCTGCAAGTTTATAACGCGCGGCAAGTGGTTCGTAATATCGGTTCATCAGATACTCGGCGGCAAACAGGGCAACACTTTCATAATCCATACCGCCCTCGCCGATTGCACCGCTCGCCGCTAACCGGTAGGCACTCCTCTGATTACGGATATCGGGCCAGAGCAAACCGGGTGTATCGGCAAGATGAATGCCGTTGCGCAGATCAATCTGTTGCGGACAGGTCGTGATAGCCGGTTTATCACCGACACGCGCCATTTTCTTGCCAGCCAGTGTGTTGATCAGGGTCGATTTGCCAACGTTGGGGATGCCGATAACCATGGCACGCAAGGTTTTCCCGGGCACTCCGCGATGGGGCACCAGACGACGACAGAGCTTGGGGATTTGAGCGGCGGCCGAGCGTTTCCTTGCTTCGAGAGGAAGGGCCTTTACCCCCGCCATCTGATCGAAATACTCAACCCACGAATCGGTCACATCAGGATCTGCGAGATCGCTTTTATTCAAAACCTTGATGCAGGGTTTGTTACCTCGGAGCTTTTCCAGCATCGGGTTGGCACTTGAGACAGGCAAACGTGCATCAAGGATTTCGATCACGATATCGATCTTCGGCATTACCTCGGCAATCTGCCGTTTAGCTTTTGCCATGTGCCCCGGATACCATTCAATTTTCATTCATTTTATCCCTTACACGACACCAGAAAGACACAAGTCAGATTGGTGAAGTGTATGACCTTATCGCCGGCATTGAGGAATTAATCCCCGAAGTCGTCAGGACAGACAGGAAACGCTTGTCGGTCTCTACGGGTCTTCGTGACAATAACAGTTTTTGCTCAAAACAGAGATCCGAGCAGTTAACCGTTGGCGCCAATACCTCAATATGATTTTCTGAAAACAGTTTTATGACACTTCGGACATGGAGGAATACGGGTTGTTTTTGTCATGTGCATTTCAGCATTGCAGTCTTTACATGTCAAGGTTCCAGGGCTGGTGATTTCGCCGGTTTTATACTCAAGCGACTTTTCCGATCTTTCTGCAAGTTCGGTAAGGGTTTCGGCGGCGCTTGTTAAAATTCGCGAAAAAGCACTCTGCACACCAACAGCCACGCGCATCGGTTCCACGGCTTTTTTTACTGCTTCCGTGGCTTTGCCTGCATTCGCTTTCAAGTCTCGACGGACATATTCACCAAGCTTATCGACGCGCTCTCGTGAGTAATCACCGGCTGCAGACAATTCTTCTTTGGCCTTTTTGAGAGCCTCATCAAAGGTTTTCTTTCCCTCCTCAAGAAGGTCCGCAGTACGGGAAGCCAGTTTTTCATAAAGGCTGACTTCTTCTTGTTCATCTCTTTTTTCGTTCTGATCATTCATGATATCTCTCCAGGTTAAAGTAGTCTGCAACGGTTAAGAGATAGATTACCACAAAGGCTGGCGGTTGACGGCCTATGAAATGGATAATCTCAGATTTTCACGCCAGACGCGTGATGCGGATCAGCGGCAAACCGCTTAACAGGCTGAGAAACAATTGAAGAAACCGTCTGGACATGCGAAGATAATGACTCTTTCAAATTGTAAAAAAATCAACGGACCTATAACCCAAGACCAGTCCAATAATCAACGCAGTGACGCTGGGACGCTGAGACGAACGACCAAAGTGTCAGACATTTTACCTTCAAAATGTTTTTTTTGCTCCGCGTCCACTGCGCCTCCGCGTTAAACCTTCTTTTCGGTTATAGAACCCAAAATTAAAGAATGGAGGTAAGCATGCCGAACCGTTATATCATGACCGCCTTTGGCAAAGACAGACCCGGCATCGTTGCCGATGTGACGCAGATTCTCTATGTAAACAACTGCAATCTCGAAGATACCAGCATGTCAATGTTGTCTGATGAATTCACAATTAATCTGCTGTTTTCATCCAACGACAAGAATATCGAACCGACACTTCTTGAAGAGTGTCGCAACCTGGAGCAGCAGAAAAACGTTTCTGCCTTCATCCGCCCTCTCAAAGAGCGCCGGCCGGCGAGCCAGGCAGGTTTTTTTACTAGTACATTGCATGTCGAAGGCATGGATCAAGCTGGTATCGTTTTCAAAATCAGCCGCTTCCTTTCTGACATCGCATTGAATATTGTCGATTTAAAATCAACAATGAAGGTTACGCCAGAGAGTGGTACAGCCCTTTATCTGATGGATATTCATGTTCAAGTCCCTGAATCTACATCAAGAGAAGACCTGGAAAAGGGCTTGAACAGCGTTGCTGAAGAGTTAAATGTCGAAATCAGCGTGACCTATTAAGAGATAATTTATCACATTCTCAGATTCTGCTGACAAGTCGTTTTGCAGGTCGTTATTGCAATCCGGCATATTGACATTTTTTTGATAGAATACATGTGCGACATCTGCCGAAGATCTCGGATCAAGATAAGTGAGGAGATGCCATGCACAGAGATAATGTCCTGAATGTACTGCAGCAGTCGGAAGAAAAACGTGCACGCTTTTTGACGGCCTGGAAGCACGGGGTCGATTATCTGGGATCAGATTTTTTTGGTCCGGGAACTTCGGAAACAGCACGCTGCAAAGAAGAGCTATCGCCCGTCAAGGAGGTTGTTGACGCTGCCTTCGAGCGGGAGAGTGAAGGAGAAGAACAGTTCCTCGCCGCCATGGTGAGCTTTTATGATCCTGCATGGGGTGAAGAACTGGCGAACCGCATTGTCTGTCACAAATCGCTCTGTGGACTGACCTTTGATCTCGATCATGAATGCACAGCGATCGTATGTGAACTGCTGTTAAATTATGAAGGCTGGTGACCTGCATTAATGCAACGTGGATCTATCCTTGGGTATCAAGTGTAATCATTCAGAAAGAATCTTAGTCATCCTCGTTCGTGGAGCAAAAGGCTATAGCCGGTTCATGAATGGCTCCCGGGAATGAGGCTTGGCAATTCGTCAGGCAGCAGAGGGCGTGGCGTCATGTAGTCCGGCAACTGTAGGAATTGTGTGCTTCGCGGTGGATTAAGCTCTGCATACAGGCGCTGCGTGTCGCTGATGTATGACTTGCTCAGATGCATCGGCAGCAAAAAATCCGGCTCGATTTGTCGACTGATCCGGTTCAGGTCGGTTGTGCAAAGGTGAGAAGAAATGCGCGCCTTCTCTTCATCTTCAGCTAAAAAAGTGCACTCCGAGACCAGGAGCGTGACACCATTCATCAAATCGCAGATCCGGCTCAGGTTTTCAGACGTCATGCCGACGTCGCTGAGATAGCCGATACTGGCGGGCGGCACGTCACGACAGATCTTTTGATAGAGCTTTTCTGCATTGTCGACCGTCTCGACCGTGTGCTCCCCTCCTGAATCCTTCCATATCTCGATAGGCCCGGTGTTTAGGCTGTCGGCATAAAAACGTTTCTCAAGATCCTTAAGCCATGGCCCCGGCAACAGATTCTCTGCAAGCATGCGCTGCCGGTCGAGCAGGAAAGACCGTGCTTCGGTGACGCGGAAAATGAGTACCGGTATTTTGTGATCGCAGATCTCGGCCTCGACCTTCAGGTGGCGGGACTGGTAAATAGTACGATCATGCCGCGGAATGGTTTGTCGATATCGTGATGTAAACCCCCGACTGCCGGCAAATTCAAACCGCTCGACCTGCCTCGGCTGAACTTCGTAAACCATGATGGTACACCAGGTTTCCTCGGTCAGGTTCCAGTCGTAGCCTGCAAGCTTGTGACTGATCCGGTCGGCGATGCCGGATGGTCCGTAAACCGCTATGGTGCGTGGCGCGACATGCACGTGTCGCAGGAGGTGATCAAAGCCCATCAGATGGTCCATGTGGGCATGACTGATAAAAAGGGCATCAATTGAGCGCAGAACCCGTTTCGCCAGGTGATGGAGTTGACCGCAATCAAGCAGAATGCCACGACCTGTTGGTCGGATATTGATGAACATGACCGGATCATCAAGCACCCCTGAAAAAAAGCTTGGTTGCAGGTAGCGGAACAAGCCAAGGTTTTGCATAAAGCCTCCCCGGTAGTCTGTCAGCCTCACACTATACTGATCGAAAGACAGGTTGCCATTGGCTATAGGCTCATTTTCCCAAAACCTGTAACAAAAACAACAATCCCTGTGTCGAAAAAGCCACTCGCCATCTTTATAACGACGATAAACCGTTGATGCCACTGCCGGGCACTGTGCATCGATGCAACCAGCGACAGTGCATTCGCAGGTTTTTGTTGCTGGCATCAATTTCTTAACATCTCTTTTTTTAATATATTCCAGTATCTTGCATTGTTTTCATGACGTTGCTCATGCGCATCCAGACAAACATGGCATTATGGATGCAAAACAAAAGCTCAAACAATACAATAAAGGGGGAATACTCATGATTAACAGAATGAAGCACTGGATGGGACGCCTGCTGACATTGACCTTGCTGTCCCTCTCGTTGTTTTTGATCGGACATGCAATCCTCCAGTTTTTGGAGGGCCTCAACGAGGGCAAGGAGATGGTCATTATCCTGATCAAATCGATCAACACCAGCATCATCGCTCTGATCATCTTCAGTCTCCAGATCAAAACAGCCTGGGCTGTCAAGGAGCAGCCTGGAGCAATTCCATCTGCACCTCGAGACTGGACAAGGTAATTCCCGCTCCAAACTGATGAAAGATTGAGACATCCGCCGCATCACGCCCGTAGGCGATCGCAACCCGTCCTCCCAGCTGCAGTCTTTGGGTGGGGTCAAAGATATACCAGCGACCGCCAACGTAAGCCTCGAACCAGGCGTGTAAGTCCCTGGGTTGAAGACCGTAAAGGTAGCCGACGACAATGCGGGCAGGGATACTGATACTACGGCAGAGAGCCACGCCGAGATGGGCCAGATCACGGCACACACCTTCGCCGCGCGCATGGACTTCAGTGGCGGAAACCGGAAAGTTACTCGAACCCGGCGTGTACTGAATGGTATTCCGAACCCAGCGGTCGAGACATTGCACCTGGTCATAGCCCGGTTGAACCCCGGCGACGATTTCCAGGGCAAGATCGCCGAACCGGTCCGACTCGCAGTAGCGGCTGGGAAGCAGGTAAAAGAGTACAGACTCTGGCAGGTTTTGAACTTCAATAAAACAGGCACCTGGCGCGATATCACACTGGCCAGCAGTCACCACGGCGGCGGATGTATGAATGGAAAAATTGCCAACGGGTGCAATTAAGCGTTGACAGAGGTTGCCATAAATATCTGTACATTCTATTGCCGGCACGTGCGGTGACAGCAAATAAGATTCGTTCAGGATCCATTGATTTGCACCGCTGCGAGGTCGCAACATCAAGATCAGAGGTGTACATACCTCAACGTGAAAATCGATATGGCACGCAACGTTAACCGATATCATAGCTCTAGACCTTGCCGACTGGCGGCGATTGACATTCCCGCTGTTTATTCGGAACGATTCAGCTCCCTTACTCAACGGCTCAGCATGTGAGCTGCAGCTGTTGCTTGCGGGAAGTTAAGTGATAACGTTGGACGCAGGCAATGGCTGCAGCCCACATGCTCTCGCTTATGTGTTGAATCGTTGCGTTTATTCCAAGGTTCTTGAATCAGTCGTTGTTTCGCCCAGTTGAGGGCTGAAAAAATCTCCATGGATGGCTGCTCCGACAGCATTGATTCGCGTCTGGGTACTGTCAAGGTGTTCATGTAAGCCATGCTCAAAAATCTCTTCCAGAGAGGCAAAATTGAACTCGGAAAGCAATCGTCCCAAGCTTTGCTCGGCCTTGTTCGAAAAGGTTCCCCGCGGGCTTCCGGTAATATTGTTCATCGAGATCATCGCCGTTACGATGCAGTAGTGAATGGCGCGGGGGAAGTTGGAGTCCAGCAGAAGAAAATCTACGATTTTTTTCGGATCGATCCGGCCATGCCGTTTGCGATACATTTCAAAGGCACTGGCTGATCGCAACAGCGCCCCCCACAGGATATTGTCGTACGAACTGCCGATGTAATCAACCGATGGCAGCAGGATGAAATATTTAACATCGAGGAGTCGGGAAGTTTTGTCTGCCCGCTCCAACATGCGCCCCATCCTCCCGAAGTGCCAGCCCTCACCATGGTTCATGGTTGATTCAGTGATGCCGATAAAGGCATGGCTTGCCGTCATGATATCGACAAAAAACTGATGGGGCAGATCCATGGACACTTCCTTGGCCGCCGTGTTGATCATCAGGTAGAAGGTGTTGAGCTGCTCCCACATTTCCGAACTGATATATTCCCGCACCGAACGGGCATTTTCACGCGCTGCGCGCACGCAGGAAAAGATCGAGTTGGGGTTATTGCGGTCGAAGACCAGAAATTCGATGGCATTTTCCCGTGTCGCTTCACCGTAAAGTTTTTTGAAAAGTTCATGATCACCGGTCGTATTGATCAACGGTTGCCACTGATCATTGGCAATGTCCGGAATGTCGAGAGTCATGTGGTAATTGGCATCTATGAAACGGGCAACGTTTTCCGCTCGTTCAATATAGCGATTCAACCAGTACATGGAGTTTGCAACACGACTTAGCATTATAATCCCTCCTGACTCTGCATCGCCGATTCCGAAGACGGAACCCCTTCATCAGTAAGAACCCAGGTATCTTTGCTGCCGCCACCCTGGGAAGAGTTGACCACCAAAGAACCTTTCTTTAATGCCACCCGGGTCAATCCACCGGGCAGAACATAAATATTTTCCTTGCCGTAGAGGATATAGGGCCGCAGGTCAACATGGCGCCCCTCAAAGTGATCATCCACCAGCACCGGTACTCGCGACAGGGCGAGAGTCGGCTGAGCGATATAAGTACGAGGGTTGGCTTTGATCCGCTTGGCAAATTCCGCTTGCTCGGCCGCAGTAGAATGAGGGCCGATCAGCATGCCGTAGCCGCCGGATTCGTTGACTGCCTTGATCACCAGTTTATCGAGATTCTCCAAAACATACTGTCGGTCATCGTCGCGCCAACAGGCGTAAGTCGGAACATTATTGATGATGGGCTCTTCATCGAGATAATAGCGAATGATCTCTGGTACATAAGCATACACCGCCTTGTCGTCGGCAACCCCTGTCCCGGGGGCATTGGCCAGCGCCACTTTTCCTTTGCTGTACGCTTTCATCAACCCTGGGACACCAAGCATTGAATCAGCGCGGAAGGTTTTGGGATCCATGAAGTCATCGTCGATTCTCCGATAGATGACATCCACCCGCTCCAGTCCTTTGGTCGTACGCATCATGACTTCGCCGCCATGGACGACAAGATCACCTCCCTCAACCAGCGGGATTCCCATCTGCTGAGCCAGAAAGCTGTGTTCAAAGTAGGCTGAATTATAAATTCCCGGGGTCCAGACGACAACGTTCGGGATGCGAACCGCTGGCGCCGCAAGGCCCTGCAGCATCTCGAGCAGACGACTTGGATAGTCGGTGACCGGTTGGACATTACAGGCATCAAAGACCATCGGAAAAGTTCTCTTCATCAGCATCCGGTTCTCCAACACATAGGAGACGCCCGAAGGGCAACGCAGATTGTCTTCAAGCACATAATACTTGCCATCCCCGCCCCGTACCAGATCGGTCCCGGTAATGTGGCACCAGATCCCTCCAGGAGGCTTTAAGCCGATGCAGGGCTTGCGAAAACCGTCTGCAGAGAGGATCAGCTCGGCGGGGACAATACCGTCCTTGAGAATTTTCTGATCGTTATAAACATCATCGATAAAAGAGTTGAGCGCTTTGATCCGTTGTTTTAAGCCACGCTCAAGGACTGCCCACTCAGCGGCCTGGACAATTCGCGGCACGATATCAAAAGGGAAAATCTTTTCTGTTTGATCTTCACTACTATAAACATTGAAGGTGATTCCCAGGTTCAGCAGCGCTCTTTCTGCGGCCTTCTGCCTCCGCTGCAGTTCTGTTTCCGGCAGAGCATTGACCCTTTGAATCAGGAGGTCGGCACCCGGACGAGGCTTCCCCTCGGCATCGAATACTTCATCGTAAAAGCCCTCTGTGTCATAACCATCAAATCTCATTTGATGCTCCTTTCAGAAAAAGACCTTCCGACCCCACCTGCATCCAGAGACCAGAGCTCAAGAGTTGTCAGATATTTTGTGATTGGCTTTGAGCCTGGTATTGACGAGGAGGCTCCGACGTTCTGGCAACATCTACAGAAACGGCCACTTTATGTTTGCCCCCGCCAAAAGCGATGCCTCGCAAGGGCGAAACATCAGAGAAGTCACGCCCCCAGGCGACTGTTATGTGCTGCTCTGACGGTACTTGATTATTGGTCGGGTCAAAATCAATCCAGCCGGAGTTTCCCGCATAAACCGAAAACCAGGCGTGAGAAGCATCGGCACCAACCAGGCGTTCCTGGCCTGGCCGCGGCAGCGTTTCGATATAACCGCTGACGTAGCGGGCAGCCAAGCCAAGGGAGCGAAGACAGGCGACGCCAAGATGCGCAAAATCCTGACAGACTCCTCGCCGGTTGGCCAGCACCTCCGAGAGCGGAGTAGCTATGGTTGTGAATCCGGGATCGTATTTGAAATCATGATAAATCCGCTGCATCAGATCTGTACAGGCCTCCGCCAGGGAGCGTCCTGCCGGGAATGAGGGCCGGGCATATTCAGCAAGCGGTTGGCTTCTCTTGAGCAACAGCGAATCATACAGGAAAGGAAAGGCCAAGAGGGATTTCGGAGGACGCTCTCCGTTTAATTGATTTCGAACCGATTCCCATGGGACTAGATGTGCTAACGCCAGAGGTTCCGGATCTGGAGAAACAGAGACCTCACTGATGGCCATCACTTTCAATATTTTATGGGCGTGCTGTATGGCAAAGTGACTGACTCGATTGCCAAAACCATCCAGACGTTCGCGCAGTTCGTCCGGGGCAGGCTCTATCTGCAGTTCACTGCTAAGACAGTGCTGTTGGAGAGTCTCCCTTGGCAGAAGGCAGCCTTCATTTCTGCATAGCCCCACTGGCTCGCTGTAGGAGTACTGGGTTGTGTGGGTGAGACGAAAGTTCATGACACCTTTCCCTGTAAAACAGACTCCAGCTGTTGCGGAACAACCGTTGGGCTGAAGTAAAGCTGCATCAAAGAGCAGGAAAGCGTCTCAAGGCGTTTCTCCTGTGAGGCCAAGAGTTTCTCAAGCAATGGATACGTGCTGTCGCTGCTGGACAGCTTGGTCAGCTGATTATGATCAGCACCACGGAGTTCCTCAATCGCCTCGGAAATCAACTTTTCGTCTAACCGTGTCTGTTCAACGGTTGATTCATGCGGTAGCTTGCCTATATGGTTTTGCAACTGTTGAAGCTGGTAAGCCAGCGCCCTGGGGTAGTTCTCGTCCAACAGCAGAAGCTCGAGAATGGTGGACAACTGCATGAAGGAACGATAACGGCGCTTGAATACCAGCAGGCTGTTGCTGGTAGTCAGCACTGTTTCCATCATATGCGCTTCGGTATCAGGTTCATAACAAGGGACCAGCGTTGCCCGCAACAGCTCAATCAGGTTGAGTGCGCGCTCCAGGCGACGACCAATGTTCAGCATCAGCCATGCGGTTTCCCTCGACATATTTTCACTGATCAAACCACTGAAGGCTGAAAGCTGGATGATCAGCTTATTGATGCTGTCATATAGGCGACCACTGCCGATCAAGGTCATGGCAATTTTCGGATTCCAGTTCTGCTGAAGATTGTCAATAACCCGCCAGGCATCTTCGGGCAGCCTATCCCTGATCGGGTAGGCAGAACGGCTCAAACTTCGCAACGAAGAGCGCAAACTTCCGGGCCTGTCGATATCACGGGTCAGAGAAAGGAGTTCAGCACGGGGGTCGGCAAGTTTTTCTGCCGCGCCCTCACCTACGAAGCCGGGGAAAGTCCTGGTGACATGAGTCAGCGCCTGTAGTAGCTGGTTCAGACTATGATTGTCGTCTGGATCATGGAACTCGCTGAATTGACGAAGTTTTATCAAAATCGACTGCATCAAGCGGGAGGTTGCATCGGTGCGCTCGGCATAACGTCCAGCCCAGTACAGGTTCTCGGCAGCTCGGCTTGACAGTGAACTGAATAACGGCTGGATGAGTTGATTCGGTTGAGCATGCAGCCAAAGGTTGACCTGTTTGCCAGGCTCTTTGGTCAGCACCCAGGTATCTTTGCTGAAACTACCGGCCTGGTTTGCAATGAGCAGGTTGCCTTCATCCACGTTAGTTCGGGTCAAACCACCAGGCATGGCCAAATAGCTTTTCCCCTGTGCAGTCAAGAAGGTACTTAAAATGCTGGTGCGTGGTTCAATTTTATCGCTTACAAAAGCAGGGGCTGTTGACAAGCAGGCGAGCTCCTGGCCGGCGAACAGATGCGGGTCGGCGAGAATGCATTCCCGCCATCTCTGAAGCTGTTTTTCATCCATTGGCCCTGACGCCTCTTCGGGAAGGTCAACCATGGGATGAATCGGCTTAATCACCAATCGATCGAGATTCTGCAACACGAATTCGCACTCGCGGGGTTGACCGCACCACCAGGTCGCGACCGAGGGAAGCAGCAGTTCTTCGCCGAGCAGATGCCGACAAAGACCGGGCAGGAAAGCTAACAGCGCCGGATTTTCCAGGACGCTGCTGCCAATTGTATTTGCGGTGACCACGTTGCCCAGCCTTACCGCTTCCAGCAATCCTGGCACACCAGACAACGAGTCTTTGCGCAACTCAAGAGGATCGCAGAGATCATCATTGAGCCGCCGCAGAATTACATCAACCTGCAACAAACCGCTGATCGACTTAAGCCAGACACAGCCATCCCGAACGATCAGGTCTCCCCCCTGGACAAGTGGATAACCAAGATATGAGGCGATATAGGCGTGTTCGAAAAAATACGCATGCTCGGGGCCAGGGGTGAGAATGACAACACGCGGCTCGATTTTGTTGTGTCGTGCCAGGAGCGCCAGTCGATTTCGCAAGGCGCGGTAGTACATGGCCAGCCGATGAACTTGAAAATCCTGGAACAAACGAGGAAAACTGCGTGCCATGACAACCCGGTTCTCCAGCGCGTAGCCAGAGCCGAAAGGGGGTTGAATCAGATCTTCCAGAACCCAAAACCGCCCATCCTTTCCCCTGGCGAGATTGGCTGAATAGACATTCAGATGTCGTTCAGCCGCAGGGAAAAGACCCATGCATGGCCAGAGAAAGCCTTGGTGTGCGAAGATCAGTTCGGGCGGCAGCAAACCGGCTAAAATCAGATTTTGCGGACCGTAGATATCCTCCAGGATGAGGTTGAGGAGTTCTGCTCGCTGTGCCAGACCCCGCTCGATCCGGGTCCATTCTTCACTGTCGATAATCAAAGGAATCGGGTCAAATTGCCAGGTTCGCGAAGTCGCAACAGGTTCAAAAACATTATGAGTTGCGCCATTTTCCCGCAGCAGGCGTTGTGCTTCCTTGCGACGCTTCTCCAATTTTTTGCCGCCGAGTTTTTCCAGCGTCTGCATAAGTTGTTGCTCGTGCGGGCGGAGGTCTTCAGCGGCGCCTCTTGATGTATTGTATGTGCCCAGTTCGGTGGCATAAGACTGGGGACCGCTTTTTTTACGCTGTTCTGTTTCTATCTTCACGCTGACGATCTCACTTTTCTCAGCTCTGTTCATTGATCAAGATGAACAGTGTTATTTGGGCGGCGCGCAACGCAAATCAAGGGTATAAGGAAATTCTGCGTTTGGCTCATCCAACGGTGGGGCCATCGGTTGAGGTGCTGTCCCCTGCGGGAAGAATTGGCCAAGGTTGACAAAATCGGCCTGTGGCCGAACAGGTCCTGGAGTGTGCTCTGTCACAGTAAACAAAGAGCTCCTTCGCGACTCTGCAGTAATTGCATTGACCGGGAAATTATCGTAATTGCGTCCCCCCGGATGGGCGACATGATAGGCACAGCCCCCGATGGAACGTCCCGACCAGCTGTCGATGACATCAAAGACCAGCGGCGAATGCGGCTTTATGGTCGGGTGCAGGGCCGATGGGGGTTGCCAGGCCCGATAGCGAACCCCGACCACAAATTCGTCCTTACGGCCGGTTTTTCGCAACGGCAAACGGCGGCCATTGCAGGAGATCACATGCCGCCCTTCTGTCAGTCCAGTGACATGGACCTGGAGTCGTTCCAGCGAAGAGTCGACGAATCGGGCTGTCCCCTGGCTGGTGACTTCTTCCCCCAGTACGTGCCAGGGTTCAATGGCAAAACGCAGCTCCAGCTCAATATCGTCAATCTGAACCGTCCCATACCGGGGAAAGCGGAACTCGAAGAAGGGATCGAACCAGTCGAGCTGAAAAGGGTAACCAGCTTTTTGCAAGTCCGCGATGACTTCCTTCATATCCTGACGCACATAGTAGGGCAGCAGGAAACGATCATGTAACTCGGTCCCCCAGCGAATCAGCTTCTGTTTGTATGGTTGTTTCCAGAACCAGGCAAGCAGGGTGCGGAGCAAGAGGTTCTGCACCAGGCTCATGCGTGCGTGGGGCGGCATTTCGAATGCCCTCAGCTCAAGCAAGCCGAGTCGACCTGTCACGCTGTCAGGCGAATAGAGCTTGTCGATGCAAAACTCGGCCCGGTGGGTGTTACCGGTGACATCAATCAGCAGGTTGCGCAACAGACGATCAACCAGCCAGGGTTCAGGGATTTCCCCTTCGGGCATCTGTTGAAAGGCAATCTCAAGCTCATAGAGAGAATCGTTGCGCGCTTCATCAATGCGCGGGGCCTGACTGGTCGGTCCAAGGAACATTCCGGAGAAGAGATAAGAGAGACCCGGGTGATGTTGCCAATAGGTAATCAGGCTGCGCAGCAGGTCCGGCCGCCGCAGCATCGGGCTGTCGTTTGGCGTTTCCCCACCCAGGGTGATGTGATTGCCGCCTCCGGTCCCGGTATGACGACCGTCCAGCATGAACTTTTCCGTGCCGAGACGGCACTGACGGGCTTCTTCGTAAAGTCTGGTGGTGTTTTCGACCAGTTCCGGCCAACTTTTGGCAGGATGAATATTGACCTCGATAACGCCGGGATCGGGCGTTACTGCCAGACGTTCAATCCGGTAGTCGCGCGGCGGTTCATAGCCTTCGATGACCACCGGCATGGCAAGCTCTGCAGCCGTTGCTTCGATCATGGCGATAAGATGGAGGTACTGTTCCAGAGAGCTTAGCGGCGGCATAAAGAGGTGCAAACGACCCTCTCGGGCTTCGACGCAGAGAGCGGTATGCGAGATTTCCACTTCATTGACAGGGTCATTCCCCGCCACTGCCGATGAGGCGTTTTGATTGTCCGCGTTTGCACCCTTTTTATTATGATAGTCTTCAAGTTCCGGCAGGTCCGCGAACTGGTCCTGCTCATAAAATGGCTCGCGCTTCTCGGGGGCCACCCAGGGGAGCGAGTCGAGGGGCAGACGCATCCCCATCGGTGAGTCGCCAGGGATCAAAAACATCTGTTTGCGTCTGAAATCCCAGGGGCTGCTTCTCCAACTGTTTTTGTGCTCATCCCATTTTAAAGGCAGGGCATAGCCGACCGGGGTTCCTAAACCGCGGTCAAGCGCCTTTGCCAGAGCACGACGCTCTGCCGGGTCTTCCAGGTTGGCCTTAAGTGGGTCAAGATTGTCCGGAACAGAGCCTTCTTTCCACAGCCAGTAGAGGACATCTTCATAGCCAGGCACCAGATAATCTCTCCTGATGGCAATTTTCTGCGCCAGCTGTTCAGAAAATTGCAGCGCGTCTGCATGGGTGAATTGATAATCCCGGTTGACGTCTGCCAGCAAGCCAAAGTCACGCCAGATCGGGGTCTGGTCTTTGCGCCAGAAACAGCTGTAAGCCCAGCGCGGCAAAGGCTCCCCCGGGTACCATTTGCCCTGGCCGTAATGAAGCAGGCCGCCGTGGCCAAAGGCCCCGCGCAAGCGCAGCAGCAGTTTGTTAGCCAACTCTCTTTTGTGATCTCCGTCAGCCGCGGTGTTCCACTCCTCGCCTTCCATGTCGTCGATCGAAACAAAGGTCGGTTCTCCACCCATGGTCAAGCGAATATCACCGGCCGCGATCTCTTCATCAACTTTCAGACCAAGCGCATTGACCAGCAACCATTGTTCGTCGCTATACGGCTTTGTGACTCGTGGGTCCTCATGGATCCGGGTCACTGTATTGCTGTGTTCAAATTGAACCTCACAGGTCTCGGTCGCCCCGGTGACCGGAGCGGCACTCAACGGGTGCGGAGTACAGGCCAGTGGGATATGCCCTTCACCAGCCAGAAGCCCGGACGTCGGATCAAGGCCAATCCAACCCGCCCCCGGAATATAGACCTCGGTCCATGCATGCAAATCGGTAAAGTCGGTTTCCGGACCTGAAGGGCCGTCCAAGGATTTTTCATCAGCTGAAAGCTGGATTAAATAACCGCTGACGAACCGGGACGCCAACCCCAGATGCCGTAAAACCTGCACCAGTAACCAGGCTGAATCGCGGCAGGAGCCGATCGCGCGCTGCAGAGTCGTTTCGCAACTTTGCACTCCGGGTTCCATGCGAACTGAGTAATTAATGGCTTTCTGCAGCTGCTGATTGACCTCGACCAGAAAATCGATGGTTTTCTTTCCCCCGCGATCAATGCTCTTTAACCATTTCTCCATCAGTGGCCCGGTCGCAATCTTCTGGAAATAGGGCGCGAGTTCCGACTTCTCTAGCTTGTTATATGTAAATGGATAGTTTTCTGCATACTCTTCCATAAAGAAATCGAAAGGGTTGTAGGTGGTCATGTCGGCAATGACTTCTACTTCTATGCGAAGTTCGCGAGTTTTCTCAGGGAAAACCAGGCGTGCCAGGTAGTTGCCAAAAGCATCCTGTTGCCAGTTAAGAAAATGCTGTTCAGGGAAAATCTTCATGGAATAAGCATGAATCGGAGTCCGGCTATGAGGCGCGGGCCGCAACCGTATTACATGAGGGAAGAGTGCCGTTGGTCGATCAAATCTATAGTAGGTATTGTGATTGCAGGCAACACGGATCGGCATAAATAATCCTTGGGAAAGTTTTGAGCAATGGCAGCAAAAAGGCAAACGTCCATTTCCATACTACACTGGGAAAGGACGAAATGTCGAATATCTTGCTTGTTACCATGCCTTAATAATCACATGACCAGTGCCTGCCGTATCTGAACGCTATTCACAAAAAAACATTGAACTTAAGGCCTCAGGGAAAGGGTTTAGAGGACGTTCCTGTCCGTCGCGGTGTTTTTGGTCGGACAGCCAATCCTCAAATCTTTGGAGGGAATTAATAGAGGAAAAGTGGGGTCATTATTCAGATCAAATCGATCAACACCAGCATCATCGACAGGCTGCCAGGCTGTCAAGGAGAAGCGGAAGTGAATTCTACACAAAAAAATCGGGGGCTGCAGGAAGCCCCCGACCTGTTTACATATTGTGAAACATGACTGAAAATTGACGTTTTTTACTGTCTTCAAGTTTGGTTCCGATCTCGAAGGTATGCATACCTTCTTTTAGCGAAACATCAACACCAAATCCGGCTCCCATCTGCATCATTTTGACGGGCTTGGCTTCATTGTCTTTCACTTTGAGTGCGACCTGACCGTCGGCAATCTCGTTACCGCTCTTTTCGTCAGCGAAGAAGACCATGACATGATGCGTTGCATCCATGCCCATTTTCTGCATGGATGCCAGGGTCTTCTCATCATACGTCTTGACTTTGACTGTGGCGACGACGCCATCCTGGATGTCTTTGCCGATTTCTACGAAGCTGTCATCTTCACCTGCCATGTCATGACCTGCATGCATGTCATGTGACATTTCTTTGGTTTGGTCATGACTCATGTCGTGGCCTTTGTGCGTATTCGGATCTTTGTGACTCATGGCATCTGAGGATATTGGCATGCCCATAGCAAAAATCATCGCCAGTATAGTGATTGTCATGTGTTTCATTGTTTTAATCTCCTTTTTGGGTTGTCGGATTATTGCCAAATTATTCGTGGATCTCCTCTGTTGATGTCGGTTCGATATCATGTTTCAGTTTCAACCCGCGCCACATGAAATAGATGACCGGAAAAACCAGCAGCTCCATCAGGCCTGAGGTGATTACACCACCGACCATCGGTGCGGCAATGCGTTTCATGACATCGG
>JAVVDT010000270.1:0-3044 GCA_032250875.1 Desulfuromonadales bacterium
CTGCAGCCCACATGCTGTGTGGTTGTGTAAGAGAACTGAATTAGAGCTCATAAAGCGAGGGCATGTGATCTGTAGCCATTGTCTGCGTTCAACGTCTTCACTTAACTTCCCCCCAAACAACAGCTGCAGCCCAAAAGCTGTGCCGTAGAGACCGGCTGGGCGGGCTCATTTGTTTATAAAGTGTTTGGTTATTGCAGGGTTTCAGTGGTTTTCGATCTTTGGTGTTTAAGATGCTATAATTGAACCGGTTTTGTCGCCGGTATTAGAATGGGCAGACGGAGTCCGGTGTCACGATCAAATTGCGGCCGATGATCGAAAATGTCCGTGTCGGCACTTTCAACAAAGAGGAACGAAGATTGAAAATCATCAACGTCGTGGGCGCCCGCCCCAACTTTATGAAAATGGCCCCGATCATCGAGGCGATGAGCCGGCATCCGGACCAAATCGAGCATCTGCTTGTCCACACCGGCCAGCACTACGACCAGAAGATGAGCAAGGCATTCTTCGATGATCTCGGCATGCCGAAGCCGGACATCGATCTGGGGGTCGGCTCCGGGTCGCAGGCCGAGCAGACCGGCCGGATCATGATGGCCTTCGAGCGAGTCTGTGAAAAAGAGCAGCCGGACCTGGTGATCGTGGTTGGTGACGTCAATTCGACCATGGCCTGCACGATCACCGCCAAGAAGCTCGGCATCCAGGTCGCCCATGTCGAGGCCGGCCTGCGTTCCAGGGACATGAGCATGCCGGAAGAGATCAACCGCCTGTGCACGGATGTCCTGTGTGATCACCTGTACACCACCGACCGCATCGCCGGCGAGAACCTCCGCCAAGAGGGTGTCGGGCAGGAGAGAATCCATTTTGTCGGCAACGTCATGATCGACACCCTGCTCAAGCACAGGCAGATGGCGGCACAGCTAGACTTGCGCGAAAAGCTTGGGCTCAAACCAGGCGCTTACGCCACACTGACCCTGCACCGACCGTCAAACGTCGATGATCGAGAAGTTTTACAGGGCATCCTGGAAGCTTTGCGGGAAATCAGCGTCGAGCTGCCGATCATCTTCCCGATCCATCCGCGCACCCGCAAAATGGTCGATCAGTTCAACCTGGAGCATTATTTCAACCAGGGCGACAAAGTCGATGGCATCTGGTTGACGGAACCCCTCGGTTACCTGGAATTCCTGCATTTGAACATGCAGGCCAGGCTGGTTCTGACCGACAGCGGCGGTCTCCAGGAAGAGACCACCGTGCTCGGCGTGCCCTGCATCACCATGCGCAACAACACGGAGCGTCCGATCACCTGCGAGGTCGGAACCAATGTAATGGTTGGCAACCGACCAGAAGCGATCATCTCTTCGGCACGGAACATTCTGAATGGTCAGCTCAAGGTGGGTCGCATTCCTGAGAAATGGGACGGGCATGCTGCGGAGAGGATTGTTGATCACATCCTAAGGCAGATAACTGCGAAGGAGATTTAGAACCTTTCAAAGGTTCTTTTTTACAGAAGCAGGACTGATGAATTACGATAAGAGTCAGCCCCTTATGTTATAATACGCACATTATTCATTTCTTAATGCAGGGGAGGGTAACATTCATTGAATTCGAAATGTGCTTACCTGAAAGACTTTCCCAAAATCAACCTGCTCTTCCTGCTGGTTGCTCTCTGTGCCACCTACGCGACCATCGTCCCCGGCATGGTCAGCGACTGGTACCATGACGAAAACTACTCCCACGGCTTTCTGGTCCCGCTGATCTCCGCCTACTTCCTGTCGCAGAACTGGGCTGACTTGGAAACAACCCCTTTGCGCCCCAGCAACAGCGGGTTGTTGGTGATCATCGGCAGCCTGCTGCTGCTGCTGCTCGGCTTTGTTGGCACAGAGTATTTCACCATGCGTTCCTCGCTGGTGTTCCTGCTGGCAGGGATTGTCCTGTACTGGTTCGGCTGGGGTGTGTTGCGCCTGACGGCATTACCGATCGTCTTTCTGATCTTCATGGTGCCGATCCCTTACATCGTCTACGACGCCGTTGCATTTCCCCTTAAGCTGCTGGTTACCCAGGCTTCGGTTGCCGTCCTGAAGATGCTCAGCGTTCCCGTGGTGAGCGAGGGCAATATCATCATGTTCCCGCAAACCGTCCTTGAGGTTGCCGACGCCTGCAGCGGTTTGCGCTCCTTGATGTCGCTGGTCACCCTGGCGGTGGCAATGGCCTTCCTGACCCAGAAGTCGGCCGTCAATCGCACTATACTCATCCTTTCGGCTGTACCGGTGGCAATCGTTACTAACATGTTCCGTGTGATCGTCACCGGGTTTTTGGCCAGCCATTACGGCGCGGCGGCTGCCGAGGGGTTCTTTCACGAATTCGCCGGCATGGCGGTCTTTGTCCTGGCCATGGTTATCCTGTTCGCCGAGAGTGCCATCCTCAGGAAGGCCGGTCGATGAGAAACCAATCCCGATATATCATTGTCTATCTGTTGCTCGGCCTGACGGCACTGTTCATTTTTACCCATGAAAACACTGCCGTGCCGATTAACGAGCCGCTCACGGATATCCCTACCCGTTTCGGTGCATGGACTATGGTCGGGCAGTCGCGCTTCGACCCCAAGGTACTCGCTAACCTTAAGCCGACCGACTATCTCTACCGGGTGTACCGGGACACGGCAGGCAACCGGGCGACCCTTTACCTCGGCTACCACGATGGCGGTCCGCACAGCGGTCCGATCCATTCGCCAAAGCACTGCTTGCCGGGAGGCGGCTGGTTTGAACTCTCGGAAACCAGGCGCACACTCACCTCTGGCGGACATGAGCTGCCCGTCGTTCAGGCCGTTTATCAGAATGATCATCAGAAAGAGCTGTTCCTTTATTTTTTCCAGGTCAAAGGCAGGGTGCTGCTCGATGAATACTCGCTGAAACTCGCCGAGATCAGCAACTCGATCCTCTACAATCGCCGGGATTCAGCCTTTATCCGCATCTCCGTGCCTTACCGGGATGACCAGGCAGCCGCTTTGGCAGCCGGCGAGGCTTTCCTGACTGAAATCTATCCGCACATTG
>JAVVDT010000271.1:0-3017 GCA_032250875.1 Desulfuromonadales bacterium
CGGTCATCTGTCAGCTGTACGGTGAAGATTACGCTCTCGTCAGTCCGCGCGTGTTCAAAAACAAGAGCAAGAACGCCCAGGAGGCCCATGAGGCGGTCCGCCCTACCTCGATCGCCCATACACCGGAGAAAATCAAGAAGCACCTCACTGCCGATCAGTTTCGTCTCTACCAGCTGATCTGGAAACGCACAGTCGCTTCGCAAATGACCCCGGCGATCTTCGACGCAACCAGCGTCGATATTTCTGCCGGTAAACGCTACAGCTTCCGCGCCTCGGGTCAGATCATCCGCTTTCCCGGCTTTATGGCTCTCTACATCGAAGGTACCGACAACGGTGATGACGAAGAGAAGGAGGGGTTGCTGCCGCCTCTTGTCGAGGGCGAAGATCTGGCTCGCGAGCAACTGACTCCGGAACAACACTTCACCCAGCCGCCACCACGCTTCACCGAGGCCAGCCTGGTAAAGACCCTTGAAGAATACGGCATCGGTCGGCCCTCTACCTATGCCAGCATCATGAACACCTTGGTGACACGCAAGTATGTCCGTCTGGATAAGCGCGTTTTTTATCCGGAAGACGTCGGCCGAGTGGTCACCAAGCTGCTGACCGAACATTTCAGCCGTTATGTCGACTACGACTTTACCGCCGCCCTGGAAGAAGAGCTCGACGTCATCTCCCGCGGTGAAAAGGCTTGGACCCCGGCGGTCAAGCAGTTCTGGGATCCTTTCATTGCTCTGCTCAAGCAGAAAGATCAGGAGGTCAGCAAATCCGATCTGACCACAGAAAAAACCGATAAGAGATGCCCGGAATGCGGCAAGGAGCTGGTCATCAAGCTAGGCCGTTCCGGACGTTTCCTGGCCTGCTCCGGGTTTCCCGACTGCCGTCACACCGAACCGCTGGCAAGCGACGGTCAGCCTGCGGAAGAGCCGGTCATGTCGGACGAGAAATGCGACAAATGCGGAGCCGGCATGCTGATCAAAGCGGGTCGCTTTGGCAAGTTCCTGGCCTGCAGCGCTTATCCGGCGTGTAAAAACATCCAGCCGCTGGAGAAACCCGTAGCCCTCGACATAAGCTGTCCCCAGTGCAAGGAAGGCGAGATGATGGAGAAGAAGAGCAGATTTGGCAAGATCTTCTACTCCTGCAACCGTTATCCGAAATGCAAGTACGCTCTCTGGAATCCGCCGAAGCAAGAGTCCTGTCCGAAGTGTGCCTGGCCGCTGACCGAGATCAAAACCACCAAGCGCTGGGGCACGGTACAACGATGCCCGCAAGAAAACTGCGACTGGGAGATACAGCTGGTCGCACCGGAAGAAAAGGCCTCAGCCAAAAAAGAGGTTGTCAGGAAAGCTCCGCTGAAAAAGACGGCGGTGAAGAAACCCGCAGCCGCCAAAACCAAAAAGTCGACCGGTAAAAAGGCCTGATCAGTGTCTTGTCATGACCACGAAGAGACGGCCGGGCCAAATTGCCCGGCCGTCTCTTGTTGCGGGAAAATCAGCTCTGCCTGACTGCCGGCAAAGATGGACCGGCAGCCAGAGAGAACATTCCATTAAGCGAGGTTCTCATTATGACCCCTATCACAATCATCGGCGCCGGCCTGGCTGGCTGTGAAGCCGCATGGCAGATCGCCCGGCAGGGAATCCCTGTTGAGCTTTTCGAGATGCGCCCGCAGCGCATGACACCGGCCCACCAGAGTGGTCGTCTCGGCGAACTGGTCTGTTCCAACAGCTTGCGCGGCACCGGCATGCATAACGCAGTCGGCCTGCTGAAGGAAGAACTGCGCCGCTGCAACAGCCTGTTTATGGCGGCAGCGGACGCCCATGCTGTCCCGGCTGGGGGAGCATTGGCGGTTGATCGCGACGACTTTGCCGATCACCTGACCAAGGCCATCGCAACGCACCCTCTCATCACCCTGCGACGCCAGGAGATCACCGATATTCCGGTTGACCGCACGGTCATCCTTGCCAGCGGCCCACTGACCTCCGATGCTCTTGCCGAAAAGATTGCCGTGCTGACCGGAAAGGACCATCTTTATTTCTACGATGCCATCGCGCCGATCATTGAGGCTGATTCAATCGACCGCACACAGGTCTACGCGGCATCACGCTACGACAAAGGTGGCGCGGACTATCTCAACTGCCCCTTTGACAAACAGCAGTATCTTGCCTTTGTCGAAAGCCTTTGCAAAGGCGACAAAGTCTCCGCGCACAACTTCGAGAAAGTCGTTCATTTCGAGGGTTGCATGCCGATTGAAGTGCTCGCCGAGCGCGGCGCAATGACCCTTGCCTTCGGACCGATGAAACCGGTTGGCCTGCGCGATCCGCGCACCGGGCGCGATCCGTTTGCCGTGGTCCAGCTTCGCCAGGATGACCGACACGCCAACCTGTACAATCTGGTCGGTTTTCAAACCAAACTGACTTACCCGGAACAACAGCGCATCTTCCGCAGCATTCCCGGACTGGAGAATGCCCGCTTTGCCCGCCTGGGAAGCATGCATCGCAACACATTCATTAACGCCCCGGCTTGCCTGAGCGAAACGCTGCAGCTCAAGCAGTCTCCGAATATCTTCTTTGCCGGCCAGATTACCGGTGTCGAGGGTTATGTCGAATCTGCCGCAAGCGGCTTTCTGGCTGGTCTTTTTGCGGCCGCATGCCATGGAGGCCACAGTCTGCAACCGCCTCCATCAACAACGGCTCTTGGAGCCCTGCTCAGCTTTCCCGTCAATGCATCGCCCGAGGGTTTTCAACCAATGAATATCACCTACGGGCTCTTCCCTGATCTCGAGCAGCGGATCCGCAAACGCCGTGACCGGCGCCAGGCTTTAGCAGATCGCGCCTTGATGGATCTTGAGACCTGGCGCAGCGGCCTGCCGGCAGCATCTACGGGATTGCCAGAAGGCTGAATCCCTGCTAATCTCATAAAAATTTACTATTGTGGATACCGTTAGCAGTCCCGTTCCCCAAGGGGTCAAGCAGTGGCATTAACAGGCACATCAAGCAGAACTGTCGATTCTCGTGACCTGT
>JAVVDT010000272.1:0-3014 GCA_032250875.1 Desulfuromonadales bacterium
GCAGCCTCGGCCAGATAGCCGACCGCCGTGCCATTCACAGTCATCGCCAAGTCCTGCTCCGTCTCGGCACCATCGACATTGGTGAACGCCGCACAGTTGATGATCACATCAGGCTGTAATCGGGTCATCTCCTGCAGCACCTGCGCTCGATCGGTCATATCGAAATTCGGTAGGTCATACAGGGAGACTGCATAACCAGCAGCACTTGCCTTCTCAAGGACTTTGCGCGCCAGCATTCCTGACGCACCCATCAAGGCAATTATGGGTTGTGCCTTTTCCACTATATGGTGCCTCTCGTTCTTCGCGTCTCGTTCGCCCGTCGGCTCAATCGATCCGGAAGCTTTTATGAGCCTCGAAAACCGTCAGAATTTCTACTGTGGTCTCGTTGAGCCGATAGACGATACGGTAATTACCCTCAATCAATTCGCGCAACTCTCTGCCGGGGACTTCAGGGACCATCCGTCCAACTCGCGGCTGCTCCATCAGGATATCGGTACGACGAATCAGTCTTTCGATGAAAGAGACTGCAGCGGCAGGATCATCCATGGCAATATAGTCCTCGATTGCCACCAGAGATTGCAGAGCATGTTCTGTCCAAACGACATTCATGGCTGCTTGCGCAGTTGACGCGCGGCATCAAGCTGCTGTTGGAGCGTGGTTTCATCCATGACCCGGCCGGCATGAGCGTCGTCCATGCCTGCAGCTATTGATTCTAGAAAACGCTGTTGTTGCCGAATCCGGTCATACTCAGCCGGGGAGAGAAGAACTCCGGCAGGCCGGCCATTCTGGGTAATCACAACCGGTCCATCCAGGTTTTTCAGGTATCGTGTTGCATGGGTTTTGAATTCTCCGAGGGGAATGACACCCGTGGCAATGCTTATGTCTTTCATAAGACCTCCTGGCAGCCTGTCGGACTATACGGGCCGAAGCGAAAATTTGGATGTTTGAGAACAGATTTTAGCTCGTTTGCAGGTTCATAGCTGTAGCTATGGACCAAAAAGGAGCTGAAATATGGGTCGAACAGCCGGATTTGCAGCCGGCTCATGGATAGTCCGACAGGCTGCTGTCTATATTCGATCTGAATATAGATCAAATTTACCCCTCAAGCAATCTCTGAATCATGTATTTACAGATTTTTCCTGCTCCCTGTGTTCTCTGTGTGAGATTGCCTTATCTGCCGTCATACATTTTTTCATAGTATTCCTGATAGGATCCGTCCAGTACCGATTCGACCCACTCCGGGTTGTCCAGATACCACTCAACCGTCATACGGATCCCATCATCAAAATTGACACTCGGCTTCCAACCCAATTCATTCATAAGCTTAGACGCATCAATAGCGTACCTTCGATCATGCCCGGCCCTGTCCTTGACGAACTTGATCAGCGAGCGGCGCGGATGATTATTTGCGAGAGGCGCCGTTTTCTCGTCAAGGATGTCGCAAACCGTCTGTACTACCTCGATATTCTGCTTCTCGCTGTTGCCACCGACATTGTAGGTCTCCCCTACCCGGCCCTTTTGCAGAACCGTTAAAATCGCCGCACAGTGATCGACCACATACAGCCAATCACGCACGTTCTTGCCATCACCGTAAACCGGCAGATCCTTGCCGTTCAGGGCATTGTTGATGATCAGCGGGATCAGCTTTTCCGGGAAATGGTAGGGGCCGTAATTATTCGAGCAGTTGGTCATCAGCGTCGGCAACCCGTAAGTATGGTGGTAAGCGCTGACCAGATGATCGGACGAGGCCTTGCTCGCCGAATATGGTGAGCGCGGATCATAGGGCGTGGTTTCAGTGAACAGGCCGGTGTCGCCGAGGGAGCCGTAGACCTCATCGGTACTTACATGCAGGAAGCGGGGGCTGGAGACTGGGGGTTGGGGGCTGGGAAGCCAGAATTTGCGGGCGGTTTCGAGCAGGGCGAAGGTGCCGAGGATGTTGGTCTGGATGAATTCAGCCGGACCAGTGATGCTGCGATCGACATGGGATTCGGCGGCGAAGTGAACGACCGTGTCGATGATCTCTTCGGCAAACAGTTTTTCCAGCAGTAGCGGATCACAGATGTCGCCATGAACGAATCTGTAATGCGGATTATTTACGACATCCTGCAGGTTGGCGGGATTGCCGGCATAGGTGAGCTTGTCGAGATTGATAACGCTCGCTTCAGGGAGCTCTTGAAGAACAAGCCGAATAAAATTGGAGCCGATAAATCCGCAGCCGCCCGTAACGAGAATCTTCCGCATAAATCCCTCTTAAACAAAAAACCCCGATCGACAAAGATCGAAGCTGTTATAGATAAGCCTAAATTAGCACCTCAAAACACAGCCAAGTTAACACCATCACATTCAATCGTCAACCAAATTTCTACTATTTTTCAGGGAGTTGGCTAAGGATAAAACTGGCAGCACAAGACAGATCGCGACACTTTTCCACCGCTGCAACCTCCTGCTGCAGCTGAGTATCATTGCCATAGCCTGTCAAAACCAGGATCGGCGTACAGCCGGCCCGCTCCGCCGCTTCGATGTCTGCCAGCTTATCACCGATCATGAATGAGCGCGACAGGTCGATATTGTAATCCTCAGCCGCCTGCAGCAGCATCCCCGGCGCGCCTTTTCGGCAGTCACAGTCAATCTGGTAATCATCGACTCCATGCACAGGATGATGGGGACAGAAGTAGAAGGCATCGATCGAGGTGCCATACGCGGCCAACTCTGTCTGAATATGCTCATGCAGTGTCTCGACCGCCTGCTCATTGAAGTAACCGCGGCCGACTCCGGACTGGTTGCTGACCACTACCACCAGAAAGCCGGCATCCTTGAGTCTTTTGATTGCTTCCGGCACACCGGGAATAAATTCGAAATCCTCGATTTTGTGCAGGTAGTCTTTTTCGATGTTGATGGTGCCGTCACGGTCGAGAAACACTGTTCGACGAACTGTTTTCCTCACTCCTCACTCCTCACTCCTCACTCCTCACTCCTCACTCCTCACTCCTCACTCCTCACTCCTCACTCCTCAC
>JAVVDT010000273.1:0-2985 GCA_032250875.1 Desulfuromonadales bacterium
GTCCAACGTTGTCACTTAACTTCCCGCAAGCAACAGCTGCAGCCCACATGCTGTGCCGTTGAGTAAGGGAGCTGAATCGTTACGAGGTTTTAACGTCCCGGCCAACCTCCGCCTTAAGATTTGCAGCTGACAAAACTCTCTCACCGCTCAGCCAAATGCCTTGTTCTCCTGCTCCATGACCCGGATAAAGGTGGTCCGCTTTGTTAATTCGCGCAATGCCGAGGCACCAACATAGGTACACGTTGAACGGAGACCGCCGAGGATATCTTTGACAGTCTCACTGAGTGGGCCGCGGTAAGGCACTTCAACGGTCTTGCCTTCGGAGGCGCGGTAGTTGGCCACCATGCCGGCATGCTTTTTCATGGCAGTGTCCGAACTCATGCCATAGTAAAGCTTGAAGTGCTGACCGTCACGCTCTACCAGCTGCCCACCGCTTTCGTCGTGACCGGCGAACATTCCACCCAGCATGACAAAATCGGCACCGGCTCCGAAAGCCTTGGCCACGTCCCCGGCACACAGGCAGCCGCCATCCGAGATGATCCGCCCGCCGAGGCCGTGGGCGGCATCGGCACATTCGATCACAGCGGAGAGTTGCGGATAACCGACCCCTGTCTTGACCCGGGTGGTGCAGACCGAACCTGGTCCGATGCCGACCTTGGCAATATCGGCTCCGGAGAGCAGAAGCTCTTCGACCATCTCACCAGTCACCACGTTCCCGGCGATGATGGTTTTATCGGGGAACGCCTGGCGGACCTTGACGACATATTCAACAAACGATTCGGCATAACCGTTGGCGACATCGATGCAGATGAACAGCAGTTGCGGATGCTGGGCGAGGATCTGTGTCAACTTGATGAAATCCTCATCCGCGACCCCGGTGCTGACCATGATCCGTTCGAAGATTTCGTCGGCGTTCTGCCGGTCGATGAAGGCTTGCCAGTCGGCGAGACTGTAGTGTTTGTGGATGGCGCAGAGCATGCGCTGCGCAGCCAGGACTTCGGCAACCTCAAAAGTGCCGATAGTGTCCATATTAGCAGCGATGATCGGCACTCCACTCCATTGCCGTTTACTGTGAAGGAAGGTAAATGTCCGGTCCAGTTCAACCAGGGACCGGCTTTTCAGGGTCGAACGCTTGGGTCGGATCAGGACATCCTTAAAACCCAGCTTTAAATCGGTTTCGACGCGCATGGGGAATCCTTTCAGTTCAAAAAATGTGTCTGTCGATATCTCCATTGGCAGGAGATGTGCCATTGCAAAAAATCATACCGCCGGTTTTAAATCCAGTATAGCTTACAGATCGGTCGTGAATGGGTAAAGTATGCTGACACCCGCTCATCCCGATAACTGGAGACGCTGTCATGAATGAGCCATCATAACCGAATGGAGATCTGTTTTCCGATCCGACTTTCTTCGGGTGAAACTATTGTCCGATACGCTAAAGCTTCGACCCCGGACTTGACAGCCGACCTGAGCAGACGGCCATATTCCGCATCGATTGCATCCGCTGGCGTAAAAGACTCGGCCTCGCCACGCTGCACCAGGTAAAAGATCACCGCACGCCAGCCATCCCTTGTCGCGGTCAGCAGATCACGTAGATGTTTCTGGCCGCGCACAGTCACGGCATCGGGAAAGCAGGCGACCTCGGGTTGACAGCACAAGGTAACGTTCTTGACTTCCAGCAGGACCTTTTCGTCACGGCTTTCCAGCCTGAAATCGATGCGACTGTCGGCAAAAGAAAACTCCGGACGAACCTGATAGTTTTGGAACTCGGCAATGCCATTGCTGCGTAATGCTTCTTCAACTACCCGGTTGGCGCGGAGCGTGTTGATATCGACCCAATGGTTATTGACCTTCACCAGCTCCCAGGACCAGGCAAGTTTACGCTTCGGATTTTCGCTTTTTGACAGGAGCACTGCCTGGCCCGGAACCGAACATTGCTGCATGCTGCCGGTATTAGGAGTATGAGCCGTCACCAGAGTGCCATCGCTCAGCTCGATATCAGCCAGGAAACGCTTGTAGCGACGCACCAGGCGTCCTTCAATCAGCGGTTGGGGCAATTTCATTGCAACTCCTTGAATTCGTCACGGCATTGTAACCACCAGGAGTGCTCACGGCAAACAGGAAAGCATTTGACTCTTCATCGTCACTCCCCTAGACTGGCGTCGTTTTCATCGCCAACCACCTGTTTTGTCAGAAACTTTAAACCTATGATGAACAATTTACAGAATTCCGGGGCATGCCGGCCGCTGCAGCCCGATGCCGTGCGCATCCTGCCGCTGGGCGGTCTCGGTGAAATCGGTCTGAACATGATGGTTGTAGAAGCCGAACAGGGCCTGCTGATCATCGATTGCGGGCTGATGTTTCCGGAAACCTACATGCTCGGCATCGACCTGGTCATACCGGATATTACCGCAATTGCCGCTCGCCGGCACGAGATCGTCGGACTTGTGCTGACCCATGGCCACGAAGATCATATCGGCGCCATCCCCTTTCTGATTGAAGCGCTCGGCTGCCCGCCGATCTACGGATCACCGCTGACCCTGGGTCTGCTCGCCAACAAGCTCGAAGAACATCAATTGCAGAACAGGGTTGCATGCCGGAGCATTAAAGTTCGCGAACCGGTCGACATCGGCCCTTTCGAGGTGGAATTCTTTCGCGCCGCGCATTCCATTGTCGACGGCTGTGGCCTGGCAATCCGCACGCCGGCTGGCTTGATTGTGCACACCGGAGACTTCAAACTCGATCCGACGCCTGTCGACAACCAGCCCACCGACCTGGGGCGTTTGGCAGCCTATGGAGAACAAGGGGTTCTGCTGCTGCTCTCCGACTCGACCAATGTAGAGAACACCGGGCAGACGCTCTCCGAACGTACCGTTGGCGAAGCCTTTAATGAGCTTGTGCCCCGCTGCACCGGCAAAATCCTGGTCGCAACCTTTTCCTCCAACATTCACCGCATCCAGCAGGTTATCGATGCCGCCGCTCTGG
>JAVVDT010000274.1:0-2975 GCA_032250875.1 Desulfuromonadales bacterium
GGTGGTGGTCAGATGATTTTTCCCTTCAGCCCACGGAACCCGTTCCACCTTGATACCGCATCGGGGGCACTCGACACGCCGCATGGCATACAGAAAGAATACGGCGATGCCCCACAACGGAACAAACTCAAAACGCCTGACTCCCAAGGTGTCGTAGCCGGGGCCGGGATTGCCACAAACCGAACAAAGAGGGCGACTCCCCTTGCGTGGTCGGATTTCAATTTCGAGGAAGAATCGCGTGGCCTTCTCAATCAGACGAATGGAGCCAAACACAAAGCCATGGTGAAATTGAACCCGATTCAGTATAGACTTGAGCAGCATCCCGTTTTCCTTTCCGTCACTGGATTTCTTGGTCGAAACCCATACTGCCGGAATTGAGGACGGGATGCTCTATTTTTTCACTAACCAGGTAGCTGAACAGGCCTCCACGTCCTAGAATCTACCCACAGATTCTGCGGAAGAGCCTGATTGGTTTTGCCCACCCGGAAAGTCTCAAGGTCACAGTCTTGCGTGAACCTATAGACCGTATTGTTTCGCATTATTTTTTTGCACAAAGAGATCGGAACCACTACCTGTATCCCAAGATACACGAACAGAAACTTTCCTTGGCGAAATATGTCTCATCTGGTATTAGCGGTGAGCTTCAAAATTGGTATACAACACATTTTTCAGGAATGAATTTAATGGAGCTGTCGAAAGAGCCAGAGAGAGCTCTCGAAATGGCGATGTACAATTTAACCTCTCAGTATGATTTGGTTGGGGTCTTGGAAAAATATGAGGACTTCATTGACAAACTTCGTAAAATATCTGGATTGAAGGTCGCTTATCCTAAACGACGTTTCAATGTAACTCATGGACGGCCTCAACTCGACAGTCTTGACGAAGCGACAATTGAGATAATCAAACAGTTCAATCAACTCGATATATCCCTCTACGAAAGAATTCGAAAATCAATCTAGAACAATCCCTTTTGGGGGTTGATTTAGTTATTGGGCCGCTATGAAATTCACCATCATCACCGTCACCTACAACAGCGCCACCACGCTCCCCGCGACCATTGACAGCGCCTCCACCGACGGCACCCTCGACATCATCAAACAGGCCGCTGCGCAAGACAAGCGCATCCGCTGGGTTTCGGAGCCGGATGAGGGGATCGCCGATGCCTTTAATAAGGGCCTCCGTACCGCAGTTGGGGATTTGAATCAGTGAAGATCAACACCCAGATCCCTGATTAGAGTAGGTGTTAAAACGCGCCCTTCTACGGTCCCAGGCAGATGACCCGGCACCTGCGTCGGGAGGGTTATGCTGTGAGCCGCACCCGGATCGGACGACTGATGAAGCTGATGGGCGTGTCAGAGATTTACCAGAAGCCACTTCCTGGATGGACACTAGCTCGTGGCGATCATGGACTGGGCCACCCGCAACGTCCTGTCCTGGCGGCTGTCCAACACCATGAAGGCCGACTTCTGCGTCAGACACTCTCGAAGATCAAAATGTTTATATGCACTTGTTAAGTCAACAGCTCAATGCGAGGCACAGGTGAAAGCAGAATTATCAAAACAGGTTGGTGGCAGACGGCTTGACTGGGAATATCAAACCAGGCCGGGCGATATGCCCCTCATAACCATCATCACCTCAACCTTTAATGCGGCTAAGGATTTTCACTGGACAGGTGATTCCATTCGCAAGCAAACCTATCCCTATATTCAATGGATCATCGCCGATGGCGCATCTACTGACGATACCCTGTCGGTTATCAAACAGTATGAGGATGTTGTTGACTTCTGGTTCAGCGAACCGGATCAGGGGATTTATGATGCCTGGAACAAAGCACTGAAATATGCAAAAGGTGAATGGGTACAATTCATCGGCGCAGGTGATGAATTGGCCGAACCTGATACACTTGAGAAAATTGCTCCCGTGCTGTCTAAAGCCTATCCGGAACATGAGCTTGTTTATGGTAACGTATTGCGCCTAACCGAGATCGGACGGCAGCCATTTGTAAAAATTGGTGAATCTTGGGAAACAATGAAAAAAAAATGGACTCTTTTTCGACCTGCATTGCCATTTCACCCGGCGGTTTTTCAACATCAATCGCTTTTTGTAGAGCCAGATCCTTTTGATATCCGATTCACAATAGCCAGCGACTGTCACTTACTACTGAAATCGATTAAAAACAAAAAACCTCTATATTTTGACCTTCTCATAGACAAAATGCCTTTAGGGGGAGTTTCTGGAAATTTTATGTCATGTTTGACAATAGCAAGTGAAAATAAAGTTATCTCTCATGAGCTTGGATTCAAATTGCCATTTTGGCATGTGTTTTTTGGAGAAACGCTCTTGTTGACAAAAACACTTCTCATTCTAGTTTTCCCACAGAAAATAGTTTTTAAAATTGCTGACATATTTAGGATTGTCTGTGGTGAAAAGCCGAAATGGAATCTGAAATAAGTGAATGCGTTTCCTAAAATAAGCTTAATAGTTCCCACATATAATGTGCAGGATTACGTGGCAACATGTCTCGAATCTTTGACTCAACAAACCTTAAAGGATATTGAGATTGTCATAGTAGATGACGGATCTACAGACAATACAAAACTTATTGTAGAGCGCTATGCGGATAGTGACGCGCGAATCTCTTTAGTCTCACAGGAAAATCTCGGTACCAGTGTTGCTAGAAATGTTGGACTCAGGAGGTCTTCGGGAGAATATGTGCTTTTCGTCGATAGTGACGACTGGATATCCCCCGATGCCTGCGAATCTTTGTATGACAGGGCGTGCAGTGAGAATATTGATCTGCTTATATATGACTATTGTTTTGTCTATCACGACAAAAAAGTCTTCAGAAACTGTCATTTGCCTATTGGGATTACAAGTGGCATCTCCTACCTGGAAAGGGCATTAGAGAGAGACAAACTTACCCTTTCGCCCTGCAATAAACTTATCAGGAGAGAACTTGCAGAAAGGATCGACTT
>JAVVDT010000275.1:0-2958 GCA_032250875.1 Desulfuromonadales bacterium
CGCATTATCTACCGCACGCTGCACAAGCACGTTAACGTCAACATCCTGACTGACGAGTTCTATGGTTCGTCCGTCAATCAGGGAGACGTCCACCATATCACGGACGATATCAGAGAGACGGTCGCCGGCCCTGGAGATATGCCTGACCAGCTCGAGCGTGTCGTCATCAAGCGGCTCGCCACGCTCGGCCAGAAGCAGCTCCACGTAGCCCATAATGATCGTCAAAGGTGTTTTTAACTCATGAGAGGCCAGGCCGAGAAAGGAATTTTTCATCTGGTTGAGTCGTTCCATCTCGTTGGACGTACGCTCGAGGTTAAGCCGGACTTCCTCTTCCCTGGTCGCATCGCGAACGATAATCTGCACCAGCCGCCGGCCGGCTTTATCAATAATGACAGATGTCGAAGCCCGGCCGAGTACGCTGCGTTGATCCGCATCGCGCCAGAAGCGGATTTCCGTTTCGCTTGATTGCCCGGGCTGAACAGCCTGATACCGCTCAAATTGACCTTCCAGGTCAAGGCATTTAATCATCTCCAGAAAAGAGAAGATATTTTTACGTTCTATTCGCGCCTTGGGCAGACCGAAGAAACCTTCTGCGGCCTTGTTGACAATAACCAGGGTGTCTTCTTCGTTGCAAACCAGAATTGCATCACTGGCATCATCCAGCAAGGATCGATACATCTCCCGGCTGCGCCCAAGTTCCGAGCTGATGCTTTCCAGATATTCATAAGAATGCTGCAATTCGAGGTTGGTTTGTTCCACTTGCTGGTAATTGCGCCTCAATTCTTCGTCGCGTTCACGCAATGAGTTCGCCATACCGGCCAGCGTCGTGCCGAGCATAGCCAGCTCCCGGGTGCGCATGTAAGGAGCCTTGACATCGAAGTTTCCTTCAGCAAGGTCCTCCGCCATGCCGCAGAGCCGCCGGATCGGCAGCACCAGATCATAACGAAAAAAGATGACGATCAGGACAAAAGTCAGCACAAAAGCAGCAGCGAGGACCACAATGGTCGAACCAAGATGGTCTATGATCAACCGGTTGAGCACTTCATTGCGGAAACCGATGCGAATCCGCCCGGCCACCTTGTCTTCGTAATCGTAAACCGGCTCAGCGTAGTCGTAGACTTTGCCCATGACGGCCGATTCGAGAATGGAGACATCGGATGACAGGTTGCCGGTGTAATCAACATTGGCGATGTCCGGATACTCCGTATCACTGTGATAGAGCACAATGCCGGAGGAGCTTTCAATCAGACAGTAGTCTATTTCCGGATCATTCTGAACAATCTCCTGGCAGCGTTCGGCAATACCGTCTATTTCCTCGAGAGGCAAGCCCAGATTGACAACGGCTTCAAGTTGCGATTTCAGTGCCGCGGCAAAAGTCTGGGCACGCTGCAGGATACCGTCACGGTAACTGCGCCGGAAACTTTCAACATTAAAACCGGTATTAACCGCAACGGCAAGGGTTAGCGCCAGCAAGCTGAAGATCAGGATGCGTCTTTCCAGAGAATTTTTCATGATCTTGAAGAAAACCCCCGGACAGCCTTTATACCTGGGACGTGATCAGTACAAAACAAGAGACAAGCAGCCGGCTCATGGATAGTCCGACAGACTGCTGGAAAAGCGATAATTACATAACATAAACACGCCTGACAGGGCAACTGGCATTGTGAGAAAAGTGTTTAAAACGGTTGACCATCATGAGATGATTCGATATCATTTTGTCGTTGTTAAGTTTCCTGCCTGAAGGTTTTGCCGTCAGGCATCTTTCTTTTTTCAAAACCACTTGGAGGATGAGGACATGTCGGTAAAGGTTGCCATTAACGGCTTTGGGCGCATTGGCAGGAACGTACTGCGCGCAGCACAGAACACTTCAGAATTCGAGATTGTTGCCATCAACGATCTCACCAGTCCGCAGACTCTTGCGCATCTGCTTAAATATGATTCGATCCAAGGCATCTTCGCCAAAGAGGTTTCGGCCACCGCAGATGCGGTTCTGATCGGCGGCAAAGCAATCAAGGTCTTCAGTGAGCGCGATCCCGCCGCCCTACCCTGGAAAGAGCTCGGTGTTGAGATCGTTATCGAATCAACCGGCTTTTTCACCAACGGCAAAGATGCGGCAAAGCACATTCAGGCAGGCGCCCGCAAGGTGATCATCAGCGCGCCCGGCAAGGATGTCGACCTGACCGTCTGTATGGGCGTCAATGACAACCTCTACGACGCTGCCAAACACCATATCGTTTCGAACGCCTCCTGCACCACCAACTGCCTGGCCCCGGTCGCCAAGGTGCTGCTGGAGAACTTCGGCATCGTCAAGGGTCTGATGACCACCGTGCATGCCTATACCAACGATCAGAACATTCTAGATCTTCCGCACAGCGACCTGCGCCGCGCCCGCGCTGCGGCCCTGTCGATGATTCCAACCACCACCGGAGCCGCCAAGGCTGTCGCCCTGGTTCTGCCGGAATTGAAAGGCAAGCTCGACGGCCTGGCCGTTCGCGTGCCGGTCCCGAATGTCTCTCTGGTCGATCTGGTGGTCGAAACCGAGAAGGCAACCTCCGCAGAGGACGTCAATAAAGCCCTGAAAGCTGCCGCCGACGGCCCCCTGAAAGGCATCCTCGCCTACAGTGAAGAGCCGCTGGTCTCCTGTGACTACAACGGCAACCCGTCTTCCTCCACCGTTGACGCCGCGACCACCACCGTGATCGGCGGCAACATGGTCAAGGTCATGAGCTGGTACGACAACGAGTGGGGTTATTCCAACCGCATTGTCGACCTGGTTAAACTGGTAGCAACAGCTTAATGTGACACATCAGGGGCAGGTTGATAACCTGCCCTTTTTAATAGTGATATTTTTAGGTTTGCAAAAAACACGCAGGTGTTAACTTCGTGGCTGATCTTTTCACACCCGGCTTACTGGGTTTGCCACTAAGACACCAAGAAGTGCATTTTGCAAAATTTTTA
>JAVVDT010000276.1:0-2950 GCA_032250875.1 Desulfuromonadales bacterium
AAGCCTGCCTGATGAGCCAGCTCGGTCACTTCCAGCCAGCGTTCACCGGAAATTTTTTCCGGGCAGATCTGTTTGCGCACATCAGGAGCAAAGATTTCAGCGCCGCCTCCCGGCATGGAATCGAGCCCGGCAGCTTTCAATTCATTGATAACTTCAAGCAGGGATTGTCCGGTAAGCCTGGCAAAATAATCAATCTCCACGGCAGTAAAAGCCTTGATGTGCAGGCCCGGACAGTCCGCCTTGATGGCGGCCAGGATCTCCAGGTAAAAATCGAAAGGCAGTTCAGGGTGCAATCCGCCGACCATATGGATTTCGCTAGCGCCGGCGGCACGAGCTTCAGCAGCACGTTCAAGGATGTCATTAAGTGCCAGCGTATAACCACCGTCATCATTCTCATGTTCACGGCTGAAAGCGCAGAAGGTGCAGCGGTTGATGCAGATATTGGTGTAATTGATGTGACGATTGACGTTGAAATAAACCTTGTCGCCATTTACACGCGTGTTGGCTTTTGCGGCCAACTCACCCACAGTCAGCAGATCGTTACATTCGAAGAGCGCCAGCGCCTCGACATCGGAAATGCGGGCACCTGTTTCAATCTTTGCGCGAACATTTTCAAACAACTTGATCATAACAATTTATAAGCCTCAGATGTCACGGAGAAAAAATCAAGCAGAGCAAAGATCTCTCAAGCGTGTGACTAATCCTGGTTCTCTCCCCATCTTGTAAAGAGTGAGTGCTCAACATTCAATACGTCAAGCACCTTGCCGACCACAAAGTCCAGCAAATCATCTATCGTCTTTGGGAGGTGATAGAATCCGGGCATTGCCGGCAGAATAACCGCACCGGCCCGTGAGAGGCGCAGCAGATTCTCCAGGTGGATGGTATTAAAAGGCGTCTCGCGCGGCACCAGAACCAACGGTCGGCGCTCCTTGAGCATCACGTCAGCGGCCCGCTCCAGCAGGTTGCCGCTCACGCCGGCGGCAATCCTGCCGACACTGCCCATGGAACAGGGGATGACAATCATGGCATCGGCGGCCGCAGAGCCACTGGCGGCACTCGCCATGAAATCATCGTTGGCCAGGCATTCAACGGCAATGCTGGCAAAATGTTCCTGAACCTGCTGACGCTGTTGTTTGATGTTCTCGGACCAACCCAGTCCGGTTTCATGATTCAGAACCTGCCGCCCCGCAGAGCTGAGAATCAGGCTGACACGTTCACCGGCACGCAGTAGTTCGCGTATCAATCTCAGTCCATAGAGTGAACCTGACGCTCCGGTGATAGCAACGACAAACTGCTTTGTTTCAAGATTTTTTGACGACATCGCTTCCCTGGTTTAAGTCAGTGCATCCGCAAGAGTAAAAAGAAAAATTGTTACGCTGATGTAGCCATTCATATTAAAAAATGCTGCGTCCAGACGCGACAGATCGTCAGGGCTCACCAATAAATGCTCATAAATCAACAGGGCCGCCACTACCGCCACGCCAAGCAGGTAAATAATGCCCAGCCCCTTGCTGAGAAACAGCACCACAAGCAGCGCCACCATAACCACATGAAACAGGCGAGTAATCTGGAACGAACGCTTGATGCCGAAACGTGACGGTATCGAAAACAGTCCTTTGTGCCGATCAAACTCGTAGTCCTGCAGTGCATAGAAGATATCGAAACCTGCCACCCAAAAGAGGACAGCCAGGCCAAGCACGATAACCGGCCAGCCGATATCGCCGCGCAGGGCGATCCAGGCACCAATCGGCGCCGAGGCGAGGCAGAGACCCAGAACAATATGGGCCATGGCCGTAAAGCGTTTGCAGTAACTGTATAAAACCAGAAGAAAGATGGCGACCGGCGCCAGTTTCAGGCAAAGAGGATTGAGCATCCAGGCCGCCAGCAACAACAGGGCAAACGCTGCCACAACCAGCAACCAGGCTTCACCCATGGCGATTTTGCCCGCCGGCAGGTGGCGTTCTGCGGTGCGGGGGTTGTCAGCGTCGATGCGGGCATCGATAATACGGTTCAACCCCATGGCTGCTGTTCGGGCTCCGACCATGGCAAGGCAGATCCAGACGATCTGTTCGATGCCTGGGGCCGTGCCACTGGCCAGCGAGGCCAGCACAACCCCCATAAGAGCAAAGGGGAAAGCGAAAACCGTGTGGGAGAACTTGATCATCTCCAGCAGGTCCGTCAGTTTGCTCCAGGCACTATTCTTCATTGACGTATCCATAACTGCCTCAGTCTACAACGCCCTCGTCACAGGTTCAAGCAAAGCACACCACGCAACGGAAGGTTATGAACGAATTTTCGAAGCTGTGTGAGTTGTTCGTTCACAGCGCCAGAAACAACTGTCAGGGAATGTTGAACTCGGCCCAGACCGGAGCATGGTCGGAAGGCTTTTCCATGGCCCGGATAGCGTAATCAATCCCGGCACCGACACAATGCTCGGCAAGCGGCGCGCTGGCCAGGATTAAATCGATACGCAACCCCCGTCGCGGCGTTGCTTCAAAACCCCGACTGCGGTAATCAAACCAGCTGAATTGATCATCCGCATGCGGATAACATTTGCGAAAAGTATCCACCAGGCCCCAGTCAAAGAGGCGGCCAAGCCAGACCCGTTCTTCAGGCAGAAAGCTGCATTTTCCTGAACGCAGCCAGCGTTTGGCATTGTCTGCGCCGATTCCGACATCAGCGTCCTCACGTGCGACATTCATGTCGCCCACCACCAACAACCACGCTTGAGGGTCTTCTAGAGTGTTCAGTTGAGCATGCAAGTCTTCATAGAAACGGGCCTTGTTGATAAATTTAACCGGATGGTGGCGACTTTCGCCTTGCGGAAAATAACCGTTGATCACGCGCAGAATCTGGCCATTAGCCAGAGGATAACTAGCAGCGAGCAGCCGCCGCTGCGCAGCGTCATCATCACGGTCATAACCGTATTGGACATCAAACGGCTCGGCAC
>JAVVDT010000277.1:0-2940 GCA_032250875.1 Desulfuromonadales bacterium
ATCCACGCCAAGCGGGATGCCGGCGAGGATGCCAGCCTCTTCGAGACGGCTGAGCACTGCTGCGACCGGCATTTTGGAACGCACGACAAACTCGTTGAACGCCGGGGCGCTAAAAACCAGACTGAAGTCCTTGAGGCCTGACAGTTGCTGACGGGCATAAGCAGCTTTGGCAAGGTTCTGTTCAGCCATCTCACGCAAGCCCTGCTTGCCAAGCAGACTCAAAAAAATGGTCGCCATCAAGGCACACAGTCCTTGATTGGAGCAGATATTCGAAGTCGCCTTTTCACGACGAATGTGTTGCTCGCGGGTCGCCAGAGTCAGCACGAAACCTCGCTGTCCCTCCAGGTCGGTGGTTTCGCCGACCAGGCGTCCCGGCATGGCACGCACATCCTTCTGGCGAACCGCAAAAAAGCCTACATACGGGCCGCCGAAGGCAAGCGGCAGACCAAAACTCTGGCCATCGCCGACAACGATATCGGCACCAAGATCTCCCGGAGACTTGAGCAGCCCGAGCGCGACCGGCTCCGCAACCGCAGTGACCATCCGGGCTCCCGCCTCATGTGAGGTTTTCGCCAGCGTTGCGACGTCCTCAATGACGCCGAAGTAATTCGGATAACCGACCACCACGGCCGCCGTTGCATCATCCAGCTTGGCGTTCAGATCATCAAGATCGGTCCGACCGTCATCAGCGACAGCAACATCGACGAGCTCCAGGCTGAGATAACGACAGTAAGTCGCCACCACTGCCCGGTAGCGCGGATTGAGCGCTCGAGACAGCAGCACCCGCTTGCGACGGGTCAGGCGCACTGCCATGAGCACGGCTTCGGCACAGGCCGAGGCTCCATCGTACATCGACGCATTGGCCGCATCCATGCCGGTCAACTGGCAGATCAGTGACTGAAATTCGAAGATCGCCTGCAAGGTTCCCTGACTGATTTCCGGCTGATAAGGTGTGTAGGCCGTGTAGAATTCACTTCGTGAAATCAGCAGGTCGATGACCGCAGGGATAAAGTGGTGGTAGGCACCGCCGCCAAGGAAACTCTTGTGCGTTTCCGGGGTTGCGTTGTTGGCTGCCAGAGCTTTCAGTTCACGGAGAAGTTCAGTCTCACTGACCGGTTCCGACAGATCGAGCGGACGCTTGAGCCGAACGGAACCCGGCACCTCGATAAAGAGATCCTCCAGGCTGTCGACACCAATCCGTTCGAGCATGTCGGTCACATCCCCTGCAGTATGCGGGATATAACGCATAGTCCTCAGCTCTCCTCTTCGATCAAGGCCTGGTATGCTTCAGCATCCATCAAGGCATCCGCGTCGCTGACATCGGCCATGCGGATTTTGATCATCCAGCCGTCTTCATAAGGAGACGTGTTGATAATTTCGGGAGCCTCGACAAGATCGTCATTGATTTCCTCAACCGTACCGGAGATCGGCGCATAAATATCGGAGACTGCTTTCACCGATTCGACGACGCCAAAAGCCTTACCAGCCTCAAGGACCGTACCGACCTCGGGAAGCTCGACAAACACCACATCACCGAGTGCATCCTGGGCGAAATCGGTTATACCAATCACGGCCAACTCGTCCTCGACCAAGACCCATTCATGCTCTTCTGTGTACTTGAGTTCTTCCGGGAATTCCATGGCAATCTCCTTCTGGCTTTATGCCCCTGAATTGACAGGGGTGAAAAGAATATAAACCTTTTCCTGTTACTTTACAAAGGGCGTCCTGACCACTCTGGAACTCATGCGACGATTGCGAATGGCAACCTGCAATTCGCTGTCGACTCCAGCCGCGGCAGGTTCTACCAATGCCAGGGCAATGCCGACCTTGAGAGTCGGCGACATGGTGCCGCTGGTGACAACGCCAACTTCACGGTCGCCATCAAAGACCGGATATCCCTCACGTGGGATACCACGTTCCTGCATGACAAGACCGACGCGTCGACGTGGTACGCCGTGATTCTTTTGCGCCACCAGAGCAGCCTTGCCGACAAAATCAGGCTTGTCGAGTTTGGTAATCCAGGCCAGTCCCGCCTCCAATGGAGAGATCTCCTCTGAGAGTTCGTGGCCGTACAGGGCATAGCCCTTTTCAAGGCGCAGGGTGTCGCGCGCCCCCAGGCCGATCGGCAGCAAGCCGTGCGGAACTCCGGCGATCAATAGTTGTTGCCACACTTTGACGGCAGCGGTTGCAGGCAGATACAGCTCAAAACCCTCTTCACCGGTGTAACCGGTGCGGGAAACAATCATCTTCACACCAGCAACAACCCCTTCGCAGAAATGGTAATAAACAATATCTGCAAGCGGAACATTCGTGAGGCCGGCGAGAATCTCTTCCGCCTTTGGCCCCTGCAGGGCGATCTGGGCAAACTCGTTACTGCGGTTGTTCAGAGTCACGTCGATCATCGCCGATTCGGCAAGGACCTGCTGCATCCAGGCAAAATCCTTGTCGGTATTGGACGCGTTGACGCAAAAGAAAAAGCGCGATTCATTGAACCGGTAGAGCGTCACATCATCAACGACACCGCCTTCAGGGTAGCAAAAGGCCGAATATTGAATCTGGCCGTCGACCAGTTTTGCTGCATCATTAACGGTCAGGTACTGGATAAAAGCCAGCGCATCGGCACCGGTTACTTCAATTTCACCCATGTGAGAAACATCGAAGAGACCAGCCGCCTGGCGTACAGCCAGGTGCTCTTCGATCACCCCGGAATACTGAACCGGCATATCCCAACCACCAAAATCGACCATGCGCGCACCGAGCTCGCGGTGGACCTGGTTCAAAGGGGTCTTTTTCACGGGGCTCTCCTTTAATATAATTTTTGCATGTTAAATTGAGGCCAATGAATCAATTTTAAATTATGCGTAACGATTCATCACATAAGCGAGTGCATGTGGTCTGCAGCCATTGCCTGCGTCCAACGTTGTCACTTAACTTCCCGCA
>JAVVDT010000278.1:0-2939 GCA_032250875.1 Desulfuromonadales bacterium
GCGATTGATGCGCCGCAGCCGCAAGGCTCTGGCCTGATCGGTGAGCACGGTCAGCCGCCCGATGGCCTCGCTGATCGCGGCGACCCGGTTAAGGATATCGGCGGTGATGGTGTAGGGAGGCTGGTAGCTGGAGGGCTTGCTCATGGCGCAACCTCCCCACCTGCTGCATCGGTCTGGCATTTCGACTTGATGAATTCGAACATGGGGCGGAAGACTTCGAAGCAGGCCGGGGCCAGGGTTGGCACAACATCTTTGGCGAATGCTACTTTCTGGCCATCGCTGACAAATTTTATAAAGCCATCTGTCCGATCGGTATCGACAACAAAGTATTGGTCTAAACCTGGTACGCCATGAAACAACAACTCGATGGTCAGTAATGACCTATTGCCATAGTTACCGCCGGTATGTGGGTTGATTACCTGATTGCAAATCTGCCCGTTGGTGGGTACGGGTAAAAGCATCGCGTAACTTTCATGGGCATTGTGTTTTTTCACCAAACACTGACATGGATCGGTTTGCACATTTTGTCCAAGTTGGTTCCAGTCGTTGTATGCCTCATCAAAGTCAAAAACAGAGAAAAAGGTTCGTCCTGGGTGATTTTGGTAAAGCGTATTGTCTTTAATAAGGTTGCGCAGGAATCCGCAACTGAACGCATTCTGTATCTCAAACTTGCGTTCCTCGGTCGGAAAAAGTTTCGACCACGCAGTTTCAAGAATCATCTCATCGGTGATCCCCTCAGTAAACAAGACGGCCCCGGTAGTATTCTTGAGAACGTGATGAATGTTTAACCGAGCTTCACTCTCTGAAAAAGAAATCAACCCTGCAGAGAGCGATTTGATGACATCAGCTTTCCTGACCTTCTTTGAAACCACATTCGAGCCGTCAAATTCAAACAGGTTGATGACGCTCTCATTGGCATTTGTGATGGTCGATGCGCTATGGCTGCTCATCAGCAAATGGTTGTTTTTGGCGGTGGTATCGGTGATCTCGAAGACCTGTTTGAGAAAGTCGAACTGCCATTCCGGATGCAGGAAGGAGTCGGGTTCGTCGAGCAGGGTGATGCAGTTGCGATCCTTGAACAGTTCAACGATGGAGTAAATATACACCGACTGGAACTGACCGTCGCTGAAGTGGGCGATGGTGGCGTCTACGCCGCCGGTCAGTTGCAGGGGGATGGTGATCTCGGCCAGCATCCCCAGGGTTTTCAGATTGTCGAACTGGCGGAACAGTTCCTGGGGACTGAGGTCGGCGAATTCCTGGCGGATTTTGGCGATATCGAAATAAAGGATGTAACGCTCTGGTTCAGCAAAATAGCCCTCGGAGCGCACCGGGCTGCCGGTGGCGGTGTTGATGCAGTCATGGAGCCGATCGAGAAAGGTTTTGGTGATCCCCTCTGGTTGCCAGTAGCGGTCGGTTTCGTCGTTCAATTCGATATCAAAACGGGAATCGGCGGCGTAGGCGGGACGTTCCAGCACCACCTTCGCTTCTGAAGCCACGGTTTCAATGCCGAGTTTCTGGCAGATGAATTGACGGGCCTTGCAGGTGTCGGGCTGCATCAGCAGCACGGCCAGCAACAGCTCCTTGTAGTCCGAGCCGATGCCGATGAAATACCGGGCCTCGTCAAAATCGGCGCGCTTGATGCGTTTGCGGAAGGCCTCTTCATACTGCTCGACCAGCTTTGCCACCGTGTCGTTGTGGCCGGAGTAGTAGATCAGCACATTGTCCGGCAGCGGCGTCTTGCCGATGGTTTTTCGCTCTTTGCCGCCTATGGTCAGCTTTCCGGAGTTCCAGCCGATCTCGGTGGCCTTGCCGTCGATCTCGAAGCCGATGCGGTAATTGAAATCGCAGGGGGCCTTGTCGCGGTCAAACTCGACGATATGGCGGAAGATCTCGATGAGCGCCTCGAACAGGTTGGATTTGCCGGTGCCGTTTTTGCCGACAAACACATCGATAAAACTGCCGCCGTCGAAGCTCAGAGAAAAATCCCGAAGGTTCTTGTACTGGCCGATATAGAGCGATGTCAGGCGCATGGCGTCTCCCTATACCTGAGCCATCACGGCGTTGAGGAGTTTGGTCTGTTTTCCGGTTGCGGCGGCGATCTGCTGGTCGAGCTTGTCGCACAGGGACATCAACTGGTCGATGCGGGCAACGATGCGGTCTTGCTCAGGGTGCGGAGGCAATGGAACAGCACATAGGGAAAGCTTTGTGCCATTGAAATTCGCCTGTCCACACTGCTGTACAATCTCAGGTTCAATTTGAGTTGATCTGAAATAGGGGGCGTTCATCGCCTGGCTAATGAACACCGGGTTCAGTAGTGCACCAAACAACCTGACCCTTATCAAATATGATGCGAATGTCGCATGCTCGACAGGGCCTGTGTAGCGTGCCGATTTCCCTACCAACTCATAACTATTCGTTCGGTTAAAAAGGATATCGTTTGGTTGAAGGAAGAGGCGGGGCAGCTCGTCGATGTCTGGCGCAATGTATTTAAATCCTTCGTCGATCAACTGACCATCAACGATATTGCCCATTCGATAAACTGGAACAAGCGAGGAATCGTCACAAGTTTTTTGTGATGTCCCGTAATCTATGGATTCCGCAAGTTCGGCAATTCTCACCCACCGCCAATTATCAGGAACCTGAAATGGCTCATCGTCCTGAGAGATTGAAGGTATCGGCTTAGGCCTCTTGATTTTCTTTTCCTTCACCAGCCGCTGCTTTTCGGCTTCAATCTCTTTCAGCAGTTCCGAAGCGGGCGGGTCGTTGGGGTCCTGGGGGACGAGGCGGCCCATGACCGCGAGCTGGAGGATGGCCTTGCGCAGTTCGGCGACGTTTTCCTTGACGGTGTAGAGTTCGCCGAAGTGCTGCTGAATAAAGTCCCAGGCCGAGCCGTTCGGCGTGTCGAGCAGTTGTTTTACGGCGGCAGCGTGGACGGCCAG
>JAVVDT010000279.1:0-2921 GCA_032250875.1 Desulfuromonadales bacterium
CGAAAAATTGCTCGTTTCCAGATCGGAAACTGCGGTCGTGCCACCCGGAGTTTCCGAATGGACGTCACTTAACTTCCCGCAAGCAACAGCTGCAGCCCACATGCAGTGCCGTTGAGTAAGGGAACGGAACCGTTACTCACAATTTTGAAAGACGTCACAGTCCCAGATCTTTCGCCAGCCTTTCCCACGCCGGCAGGCTGCGCTCGATGATGCCCATGTCGACACAGTAAGCGATGCGGAAATAACCGGGAGCACCGAATCCGGAACCGGGAACGAGCAGGATATTGTACTGTTGCGCCCGGCGTACGAACTCGATGTCGTCAGCCAGGGGTGATTTCGGAAAGAAATAAAATCCTCCGCCCGGTTTCACCATGGTAAAACCGAGTCCGGTCAGATGGTTATAGAGCAGGTCGCGTTTCGCCTGGTATTCGCTGATATCAACACTCTCGCTTTGTAGTACGGCGACCAGTCGCTGCATCAGGGCCGGAGCATTGACAAAGCCAAGCACCCGGTTGCAGAAGACTGCTCCTTCCATAAACAGGGTCACGTCATCCATGACCGGATTGGCAGCCAGATAGCCAATCCGTTCTCCCGGCAGGGCCAGATCCTTGGAGTGCGAAGTCACCAGAATGGCATTGTGGATATATTTGAACACCGGCGGAACAAGGTTGCCGTCGAAAGCCAGTCGCGCATAAGGCTCGTCGGAAATGACATAAAGACTGCGGCCGAGTTCGGCCTGCTTGCGTTCAAGCATCTGCCCTAATCGGGTCAGTGTGTCTGCGCTGTAGACAGCTCCGGTCGGGTTGTTCGGTGAATTGATGATGATGGCCCGGGTGTTGGCGGTAATCGCCGCCTCAATAGCGTCAATGTCCGGCTGGAAGGTCTCCGGATCGGTCCAGACTTCGGTGGTCACTCCGCCATGGTTGTCGACGTAGAATTTATACTCGACGAAAAATGGCGTCAGAATAATCACTTCTTCACCCGGGTTGAGAATGGTCTTTAAAGCGATATTGAGAGCGCCGCCGGCTCCACAGGTCATGACGATATGCCTGGCTTGCACGGGCACGCCGGAGTTTTCGGCGATATGCTCAGCGACGGCGGTTCTCGTCTCCAGGTAGCCGGCATTGTTCATGTAACGGTGCATGCCGGCGTACGGATGCTCGGCGATGCGCAGCAGCTCACGATGAAAAGCGGCCGGAGGCTCCACTGACGGATTGCCGAGAGTGAAGTCGTAAACATGTTCTGCGCCGTATTCGGCAATCAGCGCGGCTCCTTCTTCGAACATGCGACGAATCCAGGAAGAGTTTTCTATAGCACTACGGACCTTGTCGGCGACGGTCATCGGCGAACTCCTTAATGATATCTTTATATGGTATGAAAATCTGAGCTGCGAGTTTAGCTGTCCGGACGTTGTTGGTCAAGCTGTGTTACAGGGCGCGTCTGCTTGCTTTTTGACGAGTCATGGGATAAATTCACAAATCCAAAATTAATGAAGAGGACAGACGTCGTGGACGAAAAAAAACTGCAGCAGTTACGACAGCAGATTGATGCTCTCGATAACCAGATCCTGGAGATGCTCAATCGCCGCGCAGAAATCGTGATTGAGGTCGGCAAGACCAAACAGAAGAGCCACGGTGAATACTATGTGCCGAGTCGCGAGCAAGCGATATACGAGCGGCTGATCGCCAGGAATTCCGGACCCTTTTCCGATGAAGGGGTGCGTCGGGTTTTTCGGGAAATCATTTCGGCTTCCCTGTCGCTGGAACAGCCGATGAAAGTGGCGTTCCTCGGCCCTCAGGCGACCTACACCCACGTTGCCGCCATGCAGCAGTTCGGCTTGTCCGCACAACTCGTCCCGCTGAAAAGCATCTCGTCGATCTTTGACGAAGTCAGTCGGGGCAGAGCCAGCTATGGTGTGGTGCCGGTGGAAAATTCCAACGAGGGCGTGGTTTCTCATACGCTCGACATGTTCATGTCCTCGGATCTCAAGATTATTGCCGAAATCCTGTTGCCGGTCTGCCATGATCTGCTGAATCTTTCAGGACAGAGCAGCGATATCCGCAAGGTGATTTCACATCCTCAGGCAATCGGCCAGTGCCGTTCCTGGCTGGAGGAGAACCTCCCTGATGTTCCCTTGCTTGAAGCGACGAGCACGGCTTCCGCTGCCCAGCAGGCTGCCGAGGATGCCGGCGTCGCTGCGATTGCCAGCGAATCGGCTGCCTCGCTGTACGGCTTGCAGGTGGTCAAACACAAAATTGAGGACAACCCGAATAATTTTACGCGTTTTTTGATTATCGGCAGTGAAATGCAAGCTCCGAGCGGCAATGACAAGACGTCGATCATGTTCAGCGTCAAGGACCGGCCGGGGATCCTTTATCATATGCTGGAGCCCTTCAGCAAACGCGACATCAACCTGGCCAAGATCGAGAGCCGTCCGACCAAGGGCAAGGCTTGGGAATACAATTTTTTCCTCGATATGGAGGGTCATGTTCAGGAGCAGAAGATCACGGATGCTGTAGAAGAACTGCGTACGCTCTGCCAGTTTCTCAAAGTGCTCGGCTCGTATCCGAAAGCGCGATAGCTCAGACTATGACGAATTTTTATATAGATAAACTTGCGGTTGTCGGTGTCGGCTTGATCGGCGGCTCGCTGGCACTGGCTCTGAAAGAGGCTGGTGCGGTCGGTCATGTGGTCGGCATCGGCCGGGGGCTGCCAAACCTGGAAACAGCCCTAAAGCTCGGTGTGGTTGACAGCATTACCCAAAATCTGGCTGATGGCGTGGCCGGCGCGGACGTGGTTTTTCTGGCGACGCCCGTGCAATCTCTCGGTTCCGTGGCCGAGCAGGCTATGGCGCATCTGCAGCCGGGGGCCATCATCACTGATGGAGGCAGCGTCAAACAGGCGGTGATCGATGCTGTTGA
>JAVVDT010000027.1:0-17954 GCA_032250875.1 Desulfuromonadales bacterium
AGAGCACCACGCAGGTCGACTGTTGCATCCCGTTCACAGAGCCCGCAGGCCACACCATAACGCATGATCTGGGACAAAGTGCCTCGGACGCGATGAGCGGTTTCCAGGGTGCCGCGTTCCTCAATCGGCCGCAGTACCTTCTCTAGAATCTCTCTGGCAACGAGATCGGCTATCGGTGTGCTGCCGATGGGCGGGTAGACATCATTGGTCAGGCGTCGTTCGATCATTTTGCGAGTGGTTTCCGCCAACAAGAACTATATGGAGACAGTCTGGACGAATTACAATGAAGCGGGGAGGATTGTTTGAGTGAATAGATTTTATAAGATTCTTAAATTATGTTAGAATTTGAATTTCATGTGACACTTCTGGACGGCAATGGACAAAGAAAAAGCCCCCGACGAATCGAGGGCTATTTCTTCTTTATGGTACCGAAGGCCGGAATCGAACCGGCACGGCTAGAAGCCATCGGTTTTTGAGACCGACGTGTCTACCAATTCCACCACTTCGGCAAAGCGGAGTGCATTATAGGGTTTCGTTTCACTATGGTCAAGGGTTAAGAATAACGAAAAAGGGTTACGCATTTTGCGTAACCCTCTAATCTTTGGTGGAGCTAGACGGGATCGAACCGTCGACCTCTTGAATGCCATTCAAGCGCTCTCCCAGCTGAGCTATAGCCCCGAACAGGTGCAGATTTATAACAGAGCGACACTGGGGTGTCAACAGCTTTTTTGCCTTGTGCGGTACTCCTCGATCGACAGTGTCGATTGTCAGCTTTCCTTGAATTCGCTGTCGGCCGCCGAGGTGCTGCGGAAGAGGGTCAGCAGCATTTTGAAGCGCTTTTCAGCTTTTACTTCATGGGAAATACCGCCAGGCATCAGGATGATTTCACCCGCGGCAACAGTCACCGGGGTGCCGCCGATAATGATCTGAGCTTCACCGTCAAGGACCTGAACGAAGGCGTGAAACGGAACGGTGTGCTCTGAAAGCGCCTGGCCGGCATCAAAACTGAAAACAGTCAGCGTGCCGGTCTCGTGCTGCAATAATGTGCGGCTGACAACAGCTCCATCCTGATAGGGAGTCATTTCCGCCAGCGCATAAGTTTTGGCCGGGTCTACATGTATTTTGGCAGGTTGTGTCGACATATGATTCCTCCAGTTCGGTTTAAGTTGTTGGCGTGCAGCTTAATGAACTTATCAGAATGCGGCCTTGACCGGTGTCAAGATTGAGGAGAAATGAAAGGTTTTTCCGCCGGTTCTTCGTTAATGGCTTGCCAGAGCTGTTCGATATCGCGGATCAGGCCCAAATGCTCGGCGTTATTAATGGCATAGTAGAGTGATCCGAAGGTGTTTTTCTGGTCGCCCAGTTTCACATAGACCAAAGCGGCATGGTAGAGAAGAAGAGCTTTCTGGTCGGCAGTTTTGACCTTCTCCAGGGCTTTGTTCAGCAGAGTGATCGATTCTTCATACTGGCTGGCTTGATAATAAAGAAAGGCTGCCAAGTCATATCTCTCGATACTTGTTCCCGGCATCTTTTGCAGAAGGGCTTCAGCGTCATCCAGTTTGAACAGGTGATTGGCGTCGATTAACGCCAAGCGATGCATGATCTGTAGATGATCCGGGTCGTTCTCAGGGACTCTCTTTATGGCTTGTTCATAAGTCCGGTGGGCTTCTTTATCCTCGTCGATGCGTTCGAGTAGTTCAGCACGACGCAGATAATAACGGCCAATATCGGGCTTTTTAGCGATCACAATGGCATACTGTGAGGCTGCTGCAGCATAAGCTTTGCTTGTGATCAATTGTTCCGCACGGCTGACTATATCTTCGACCGTACGAGGGTCCTCTTTAGCTGATACACCGGCACAGCCGTTGAGACAGAGGATAAGTGCGCAGCCGGACAGGGTAATTGATTTGATCACATGCAAAATACTGGGCACTACGGTCCTTTCAGGCGGACTTGACTCTTCAATTGACGACATAATAAGGTCATGTTTGCCACGAAGATACCAAGACACCAAGAAGTTCGTTTTGCCAGGTAAAAATCAATCTTCTCGAGCTCTAAATTTTGATGTCTTGAGGAACACACAAGCGTTTATTTTGTGTCCTGGCGGCTTTGTGGCTAACCTTTGTTTGGGTTGCAAATCCGCATCTTAAAGAGTGATGCCGGTCAGCAGAAAGAGTGCTTCCTGGTATTTCTCCGCAGTCTTGGCAACGATCTCCGCCGGCAAGGGTGGTGGCGGCGCCTGCTTGTTCCAGTCGAGTGTCTCCAGATAATTGCGCACGAACTGCTTGTCGAAGCTCGGCTGTGGACCGCCTGGCTGATAGTGCTGCTTCGGCCAGAAACGTGATGAATCGGGAGAAAGCGCTTCGTCGATCCAGATCAGGCTGCCGTCATCCATGACTCCGTATTCGAATTTGGTATCGGCAATAATAATATCTTTTTCCCAGGCATAATCACGGGCACGGCAGTAGATTTCGAGAGTCTTGTCACGGATCTGCTCAGCAATTTCTAGACCGCAGAGCTTGATGGTCTCATCAAAGGTGATATTTTCGTCGTGTTCGCCGAGTTCCGCTTTAGTGGACGGTGTGAAGATCGGTTGGGGAAGGCGGGCGCTCTCAAGGAGGTTTTTCGGCAGAGGGATACCACAAATGCTTCCCGACTGCTGGTACTCTTTCCAGCCCGATCCGGAGACGTAACCGCGCACAATACATTCCACCGGCAGGGGGCGTGCTTTTTTGACCAGCATACTGCGGCCTTCGAGCTGATCGCGATAGGCATGAGTTGCCGCAGGGAAATCGCTGACTTCTGTCGCAACAATATGGTTTGGAATGATATCGGCCATCAGGTTGAACCAGAAGATCGAGATCTGGTTGAGAACCTGCCCTTTTTTCGGGATGCCTTCATTCATGATGACATCAAAGGCGGAGAGGCGGTCGGATGTGACGATCAGCAGGTGCTCACCGAGATCGTAAATGTCACGTACTTTGCCGCGATTGACCAACTTCAGGTCGGGCAGATTGGTTTCAAGGACGATAGCGCTCACGGTTTATTTCTCCTTGCTCAGTATGTCTTGGACGCGGGGGGCGATGACAATGGTTGCTTCGCTGCGGAGTTCTGCCAGGCGCTGCTCGACTGCCTCGTTTTGTTTGCGGCTGAGGATCGATTTGTGCAGCTCTTCACGCTTGGCTTCATCCAGCTTGGTCAGATCTGCCGCAATGTGTTCCTTGACCTTGGCGACTACGAATCGATTCTGAATTTCAAAAACCTGGTCAATAACCGCTTGCTCCTCACCCAGGGAAAAGGCTGCTTTGGCCAATTCTTCAGATGTGCCGATGCGTGGTACGAAGGGGCTGTAAGTGCGGGTAAACTCGCCGGTCTCTTCGACTTTGTAGCCGGCTGCTTTGGCCAACTCGGCCAGCTTTCCGCCATCGCGCAGGTCAGCGACCAGCTTTTCGGCAGCAGCCCTGGCAAGTTTAGCCGATTCGGCTGCCCGGTAAGCTGCAGTAACCAGATCTTTGACCTCGGCGAGTTCAGGGATGTGGCTGGGAATCCGTTCTTTCAAACCAAACAGGATGACCCCGTCTTCAGTGGCGACCGGCTTTGCCAGCGTGTCATCTTCCAGCAGGAGGGCCGTATTGATGATCTCTTCGTTCCGTCCGATTCCATCGATATAACCGTCCCGGGCAAAGGGACCTGTCTCTTTCAGGCCGAGTTCATTGGCAGCCGCTGCCGCGGCAAGGTCACCGGTCTTGCGATTAATGTTATAAGCATCCATCGCTTTTTCGAAAGCCAGTTTCTTGGCCTTCTCGGCACGCAGCCCTTCCTTGACTTCGTCAATGGCTTCTTCCAAAGAGCGAACGCCCGGTTCGGTATACTCTTCCACCTTGATGATGTGGTAGCCGAAAACAGTTTCCACCAGATCGCTGATGTCACCGGGGTTCATGTTGAAGGCTGCGTCTTCAAAAGGCTTGACCATCGAGCCTCGGGTGAAATAGCCGAGGCTGCCGCCTTTGACTGCGCTGGCCTTGTCGTCGGAATTGGCTCTGGCCAGTTCGGCAAAATCTTTGCCGGCCCTGACATCTTCCAGAAGCTTTTCGGCAAAGGCGCGTTTCTCTGCACGGACGGCCTCGTCCGCGTTTTCATCAACCTTGACCAGGATGTGTGAAGCTTTAATCCGTTCAAGGATTTCAAATTGATCGAGGTGGCGACGATAGAATTTTTCCAACTCGCCCTCTTCGAAAGTTACGTTTTCCAGGTAACGCTGCGGTTCGAACTGCAGGTAACGTAAGGCAACCATTTCCGGTACGCGGAAAACTTCCTGTTGTTCATTAAAGTAGGCTTCCAGGGCTTCATCTGTGATTTTGACGTTCTTCTCAAAAGCCGCCGGCATCAGACTGACAAAGCTCAGATTGACCTTTTCGTTATTCTTGCGAAATTCTTCTTCGATCTCAGCGTCAGTAACAGTGATGCCGGATTGAATCTTCTCACGGACCTTATTGATGATCAATTCGCTGCGCTGCATCGCCTCAAATTCTTCACTGTTCATGCGCTGATAGGCCAGCACCTGGAGATAACGCTCTTTGTTGAATACGCCGTTCTCCTGAAAAGCCGGAATTTGTGCAATCGCTTCGACGAGCTCCTTGCCGCTCACTTCAATTTGCAACCGCTCAGCTTCTTCCTCCAGCAGCACCTGGTCGATCATATTGTTGAGTGATTTTTCGGCCAGCTTCAGTTGTTTCTCCAGTGCCGGAGTGAACTGGTCCTGATAGATGCTCTGATAAAGTTGATAGAGGTTGCTGTAGGTGTTCTGAAAGTCGTTGTAAGAGATTGTCTTGCCGTTGACCACGGCGGCTTCTGCGGTCGGGTCATCAGCGCCGGGTCCCCCGGGAGCGGAGAGCATGGCGTAGCCGATAACGAAACTGAGAATGATGATGGCAAAAGCCAGTTTGATGATAATCGATTTCTGTTTGTTGCGGACAAAGTCGAGCATGAGTTCAGGTTTCTCCTCGAGATGTTTTTATGACTTCCGGCAATAGGGCCGAATGTTAGACAATCACCTTTCGAAATGCAACAGTTTTTCCTTTTATCTCTTGAAAAGGAAGGGGGGTTTTGCTAGTGTTAGCAACATTTTCCCGTGTTTTCTCGGGACACCTACACTTTATAAGGAAATGCCACTCATTATGATCAACTTGTTTGATGCAATATTAGGTATGTTCTCCAACGATCTGGCGATTGACCTGGGGACAGCAAACACTCTGGTTTATCTCAAGGGCAAAGGGGTCGTCGTCAGTGAACCGTCGGTTGTGGCGGTGCAGAAAGACTCGCACGGCCAGAGAAAAGTTCTGGCGGTCGGCACCGACGCCAAAAACATGCTCGGCCGTACCCCCGGCAGTATTGTCGCCATCCGGCCGATGAAAGATGGCGTCATCGCCGATTTTGATATCACCGAAGAGATGCTGCGCTATTTCATTCGCAAAATCCATAATCGCAAAGCGCTGGTTCGCCCTCGCATCGTAATCTGCGTGCCGTCCGGCATTACCCAGGTTGAGAAGCGTGCTGTCAAGGAATCAGCCGAATCGGCCGGGGCGCGTGAGGTCTACCTGATCGAAGAGCCGATGGCTGCAGCGATCGGCGCAGGTCTGCCGATCACTGAAGCATCCGGCAACATGATCGTTGACATCGGAGGAGGCACCACCGAGGTGGCGATTATCTCACTGGCCGGTATTGTTTACGCGAAAAGTGTTCGGGTCGGTGGTGACAAGATGGACGAAGCCATTGCGCAACACCTCAAACGCAAATATAACCTGCTGATTGGTGAACGTACCTCAGAAGCAATTAAAATTCAGATCGGCAGCGCATACCCTGAAAGCAGCTCTTCACCGAAGGAGGGCTGGGTCGAAACCATGGAAGTCAAGGGCCGGGATTTGGTCAGCGGTATTCCGAAGACCCTTGTGATCGGCGCCCAGGAAATTCGTGAAGCGCTTTCTGAACCGATCAATGCCATTGTTGAGGCTGTGCGTATCGCACTGGAAAGGACTCCCCCCGAACTGGCGGCCGACATCGTCGACAAGGGGATTGTTCTGGCCGGCGGCGGTGCTTTGCTGCGCAATCTTGATCAGTTGCTGCGCGAAGAAACTGGTTTGCCAGTGGTTATTGCCGAAGATCCCCTCTCCTGCGTGGTCCTCGGCTCCGGCAGGGTTCTTGATGAACTCGATCTGCTTAAGCAGGTGACTATAGCCTCCTGATCGTCTCTGGAAAACACAGTCGTGTCCAATACTCGTGATAGCTATGATTTTCAGCATCTAAAGAGGGCTTCACGCCCTCTTTTTTAGTAGGAATGATGCATGTGGGAATGGTGGCGCAAAAATAGGCCTTTGCTGCTCGGCGGCGTATTGCTTCTGATGGCGCTGCTCTGGTACTCGGTTAACCTGCGTCAGCAGGATGAAACGAATTTTCTGGAAGGCGTTGTGCTGCGCCTGACCGGGCCGGTTCAGGCCGGTCTCGACCGGATGATTGGTGGCGTTGCAGATGCCTGGGGCCGTTATCTCTACCTGGTGGACACTGCAGCAGACAACCGGCAGTTGATCGATGAAAATCGTACATTGCGCGCTGTCTTGACGCAGAGTGACGAAGTGCGCCTGGAGAATAAACGTCTGCGTCTGCTGCTTGATTTCAAGGAAACCCAGGAGATCGAGACTTTGCCGGCCAGGGTGATTGCCGAGGATGCCTCCAACTGGTTTCGTACTGTCATGATAGACAAGGGCAATGAACATGGGGTGACCGAAGGGATGCCGGTGGTTGTGGCTGAAGGAGTGGTCGGTCGTGTCGTGCGTAGCAGCCCCCGTTTTTCCAGAGTTTTGCTGATTACCGATGCCTCATCGGCGATTGCAAGCCTGCTCCAGGATAATCGTGCTCGAGGCATTTGCCGAGGACAGGGGGACCAGCTGGTTTTTGATTTTGTCCTGCGTCAGGAAGATGTGAGTGTCGGAGACCGGGTCGTGACCAGTGGCATGGGTGGCGTCTTTCCGAAAGGTTTGGTGGTCGGTAAGGTAAAGAGTGTCGACAGGCAGGACTTCGGCCTTTTTCAAACGATTGCTGTCACTCCCGCGGTTGATTTTTCACACCTTGAAGAGGTCCTGATCCTGTTGCGGAGCCCGCAATGAACCGGACCATGATCTATCTTGCCATGGCGGGCATTGCTGTTGTTCTGCAGACCGTGCTTCTGCCACTGGTCTTGCATGGATATTATAAACCGGATCTGCTTCTTATTCTGGTCATCTATCTCGGTCTGCAGGAAGAGTCGCTACGTGGCGGGCTGATGGCATATCTCCTGGGATGGTGCTACGATGGGGTTGCCGGAACCTACCCGGGGCTCAATGGATTTGTCCTGCTAGGGATTTTTCTGGCTGTCCGCGGAATAGTGACCCGGGTTAACACCGAAAGCTCGGCGCTGCTGCTTCTGCTGGTTCTTGCCGGTACAGTTTTGCAGACTGTCGTTTTAGCCTTTGCGCTGGATTTTTTCAGTCAAGCGTCACGGATCTGGCCACAGATGCTTTGGCAACTGCCTGTGCAAATGTTGATGAATTTTATATCTGCGTTTGTTCTTCTACGTCTGACCGTCTGGCTGCAGCGAACTTTTTTGCCTCGCAGGAAGCTGCCTGGCCTGCGTAAACTTGATAGCCATTATGAGTCTTAACCCGTCTCCCGATGAAACCCCCGGCCTGCGTCGCCGTTTTATTATCTCCTCTTTGATCGTTGCCGGTATTTTTTTTATTCTGGCCCTGCGTCTGTGGTATCTGCAGATTCTCGGGGTCGATCATTACCGTGCCCTTTCCGAACGCAACCGAATCCGTTACGTTGCCATTGATGCTCCGCGAGGAACCATTTTCGATCGCCATGGAGCCTTGCTGGTAGACAACCGACCGGCATTCACGGTCTCGGTCCTGCGCCAGGAAATCGACGACCGTGAACAGCTCTTTCACAGCCTGGAAAAGTTGCTTGAAATTGACGATGAGCAGTTTGAGGAGCGCTGGCAGGCAGGGCAGGGCTTGCCACGTTACCGGCCGCTGCCGTTACTTGAAGATATTGGCCGTCAGGCGATGGAGAAGATCCAGGAAAATTCCGTTGACCTGCCGGGCATCCTGGTTGAAGTCAAGCCATTTCGGTCTTATCCTCATGGCGATATGGCCGCCCACCTGTTCGGTTATCTCGGTGAAGTGGACGAGGAAGAGCTTCGCCAGACAGAATTTACAAGTTACCGCTCGGGTGAGATGGTTGGTAAAACCGCACTTGAACGTATGTTTGAGGAGCGATTGCGTGGCACTTCCGGACAGAAACGCATTGAAGTTAATGTTAGAGGTCGCGAACTGCGGCAAGTGACTACGCGTAATCCGCTTCCCGGACAACGTCTTTACCTGACTATCGATATTGGCCTTCAAAAGGTCGCTGAAGAGGCTTTGGGCACCAATGCTGGGGCTGTTGTCGCTCTGGATGTCAACAGCGGAGAGGTCCTGGCTTTTGTCAGTCGACCCACTTTTGATCCTGCCCTGTTTGCACGCGGCATCAGTGGTGACGAATGGCGGGACCTGATTGACAATCCGCAGCACCCCATGACCAACAAGGTTCTGCGTGGTCAATATCCGCCTGGTTCAACCTTCAAGATGGTCGTGGCGCTTGCCGCCCTTGAAACCGGCAGTGTGACGCCTTCGACCAAATTTCAATGTGACGGCAGGATCAAGCTGGGCAGTTATGAGTTCCGTTGCTGGAAGAAGAATGGCCACGGTTCAGTCGATCTGCACAAGGCAATCAAGGAGAGTTGTGACGTCTGGTTTTACCGAGCCGGTCTTGAGGCCGGCATTGACCGTATCGCCAGTGCAGCGCAACGGTTCGGTCTTGGTGAGTCGACAGGCTTCCCTTTTGGCGGAGAGCGTTCAGGATTGATACCGACCCGGGAGTGGAAAAAGAAACGTTTCGGAACCAGTTGGTACGATGGTGAAACAGTGAATACCTCGATTGGCCAGGGTTTTGTTCTGACAACGCCGCTGCAGCTGGCGACGATGACTGCTGCTCTGGCCAACGGTGGTACCGTCTGGCGGCCACAAATTGTCCAGAAAACTGTTAATCTGGAGGGTGAAACAGACTGGATTTTCAAGCCGGAAAAACTCATGCAAACTGCCTGGCCTGCCGAGTCTTTGCAAGCGGTGCAGAAAGGTATGGAGGCTGTCGTCAATGACGTTGGTGGCACCGCCTGGCGAAGTCGTCTGAAAAATGTAAGATTTGCCGGCAAGACGGGTACGGCACAGGTTGTCCGGCGCAAATCCGACGAGGAAGAAAAGCTACAAAAGGATGATGAGATCCCTTATCAATACAGGGATCATGCCCTGTTTGTCTCCTATGCACCGACAGATAATCCGCAGATAGCCGTCGCGGTCGTTGTTGAACACGGCGGCCATGGTTCAAGTGTTGCCGCTCCGATTGCTTCTGCGATATTCGAAGCTTATTTCCCTGCTGTGAAAAGCGATGCGCAACAGAAAATCGCTTCAGGAGACTGATTCATGTTCGACAGACGTCTGATCACACACTTCAACTGGCCATATCTTCTGCTGATTCTGATGATCTCGGCCATTGGCATTGCCAATTTGTTCAGTGCCACGTCTTCCTGGTCGACAGCGGTTCAGCCGGTTTATCTTAAACAGCTCTACTGGCTCGGACTTGGCTTGCTGATTGTTGCCATGATCTGTGTCTTTGATTATCGTCATCTGGAATACCTGAGCTTTCCCTTGTACGGCTGCAATCTGCTGCTGCTAATCCTGGTTCTAATTATCGGTCGAACCTCCATGGGAGCGACCCGCTGGATCAGTCTTGCCGGCATTAGTGTGCAACCGAGCGAACTTATGAAAATCATGATCATTCTCGCGCTGGCACGCTATTTCAGTGAGAAGGAACATCTGCGCGGGTTCTCTCTGCGCGAGTTGATCATCCCGGGTCTGATGCTCGGTGTCCCGGCTCTGTTGATCATGAAGCAGCCGGACTTGGGCACGGCTCTGCTGGTGCTGTGTATCGGTGGTACCATGGCCCTGTTCGCCGGGGTGCAACGCTCAGCGATTGCCTTTCTGACATTGTCCGGGCTTGCCTCAGTCTGTGGCGGCTGGTTCCTGTTACACGACTATCAGAAACAAAGAATCCTGACCTTTCTTAACCCGGAGCGGGACCCCCTCGGTGCCGGATATCATATTATCCAATCAAAAATTGCTGTGGGCAGCGGCGGCTTTAGTGGTCTGGGTTTCATGAAGGGTACCCAGTCGCAGCTTTCCTTCCTCCCGGAGCGTCATACGGATTTCGCTTTCTCCGTATTTGCGGAAGAGTGGGGCCTGACCGGATGTCTGCTGCTTCTGGCACTCTATTGTCTGATTGTTGTCTGGGGGATGCATATCGCTCTGCGTGCCAACGATCGCTTTGGTATGTATCTGGCTATTGGTGTTTCAGCCATGCTTTTCTGGCATATCGTGGTCAATCTCGGCATGGTGATCGGTTTGCTGCCGGTGGTCGGTGTGCCACTGCCACTCTTCTCCTACGGAGGGACCAGTATGGTGACGACTATGATCGGAGTCGGCGTTTTGATCAACGTGGGCATGCGGCGGTTTATGTTTTAACTGTGAAAAACACATCACGAAGTATTCAACTGCCAATCTGCTATACTGTTAATTATGAATCTCCATCCGGCAAAATTCTGGGAAGGCGTGCCAGACGACAAAGTCCGCTGCAAACTGTGCCGCTTTCATTGCCTGATAGCCGCTGGTCGCAGGGGGCGATGCGGCGTCCGTGAGAATCATGACGGTGCGTTGTACACGCTGGTCTATGGCCAATCGATCGCCGAGAACATCGACCCGATCGAGAAGAAGCCGCTTTACCATTTCCATCCAGGTTCGCGCAGCCTGTCGATTGCCACGGCCGGTTGCAACTTCCGTTGTCTGCACTGCCAGAATTACCAGATTTCTCAATGGCCCCACGAACATTCCGGCATCCCCGGCACGCAGCTCTTGCCGAATGAAATCGTTCGCCATGCACGAGAGAGTCAAGTGGCAAGCATCGCTTATACCTATACCGAGCCGACCATTTTTTTCGAATATGCTTACGATACGGCTGTCGCCGCCAGGGACGCCGGGATCAAAAACGTTTTCGTGACCAATGGCTATACAACCACGGAAGCGCTTGAATCGATTGCACCGTATCTCGACGCCGCCAATGTCGATCTGAAAGGCTTTTCAGACAAGGCCTATAAAGAAGTCACCGGCGCATCGCTCTTTGGAGTTCTTGATTGTCTGCGGGACTACCGTCGACTCGGTATCTGGATTGAAGTAACCACGCTGGTGATTCCGGGACATAACGACAGTGCGGACGAACTGCAGAAAATGGCGGCCTTTATCGCTGAAGAGCTTGGTCGGGATGTCCCCTGGCATCTTTCGGCGTTTTACCCGACTTACAAAATGCTCGATCGACCGCCGACGCCGGCATCGACCTTAACCATGGCTCGTAATCTAGGTCGTCAGGCCGGCCTGAAATATGTTTACCTGGGTAACGTCGAAAACCCCGATGGCGGTGATACGATCTGCCCAGGCTGCGGGGAAACCGTGATCCGTCGCCGACGCATGGGGCTCACTGATACACAGTTGACTGATAACCGCTGCAATGCCTGCTACTACGAGATCGCCGGGGTTGAACTGGGGGCATGAAGCTTCAGGGGTCTGTCGAACGATGCGGGCCGAATGCAATCATGGACAACTCTATCTTTGATCTGAGCCTCTGAAGTCAATATCGCCGCGGCAAATTTTTCCCAGAACAATCAATCCCGTTGCATTCCTCTCCCGGTATCGCTAACATCCCACCGCAATGACCACTGACTTTCTCGAATACCTCATGGAGGATCCTCAGGAGATCGAACGCCTGGAGCGCAAGACCGATCCGCAGGAAGTGCTGGCTCAAGCGCGCTGGGCAGGACTTTCTGAAGGGATGCGGGTTGCGGACATCGGCTGCGGGCCTGGTTTGACATCCAGCATTCTTCTGCACGCTGTTCAGCCTGGCGGTCAAGTAGTCGGAGTTGATTGCTCGGCAGAGCGTATTCTGCACGCTCAAACTCGCTACCAGCGGCAGGGCCTGCTTTTTCAGCAGGAGAACTTTTTTGGCGACTTGTCTTCACTGGGGAGCTTTGATTTTGTGTGGGCTCGCTTTGTTCTCGAATTTCACCGCAGTCGCGCGACACAATTGGTAGCCAATCTCAACCAGCTGGTGCGTCCAGCTGGCGTCCTCTGTCTGATCGACCTCGATTACAATTGCCTGAGCCATGCCGGATTGCCTGACCGTGTGGATGAAACGATTCGGGAAGTTGTCAGCGATCTGGAAAAAAACGCGGATTTTGATCCCTATGCCGGACGTCGACTGTACGGCCACCTTTTTAACCTTGGCTATCAGGATATCCGTGTCGAAATGACCAGCCACCATCTTATCTACGGTGAATTGGATGAGGCGGAGCGCTACAACTGGGAGCGCAAAGTGCTGGTTGCCGCAAGGCGATCAAATTGCGGCTTTTCCCGCTATCAGGGGGATTTTGATTCGTTTGCCAGAGAGTTTACCGCGGCATTTCAGAATCCCTGTCGATTTACCTACACACCACTGATCAGCTGTTGCGGGCGAAAGCCCTAAAGCTCCAAGCTGCTTGGCAACCGTGGTTCCCATCTTTTAGTGCACGAGCCCACCCTGTACATTCTCAATGTAGTTGTACAAAGCCTGCTCCGCCGGCTGCTCTAACCGGGTGAACAGCATGCCATTGCCAGTGGGGAAGTCCGGTTTGGCTTTTTTGCAGCTGTTGTTGGTCCAGACCACCTTTGCCAGGGCCTCGACAGGGGGGCCATCAAATCCTGGCAGATTGAAATGCAACGTCAGCAGGGTGCCTTCATGGACCGGTTCCGGGATACTGACAAACATCCCGCGGGTACTGAGGTCTTCCGATAGGCCAGTCTTGGCGTGGCTGCTGGTGCGCAAGGAAACATTCGTACGGCAGGGAATCCTGCGTGGTCGGTCGGTCTCGCTGATGCATTGAGTTCTCAGCTGTTTCTGATGATAAAGGATGAAGGCTTCAACAATCTGGGAGTCAAAGCGAGTACCGCTTTGGCGGCGAAGTAACTGATAGGCAATTTCCGTGGGCATCGGTTCGCGGTAGTGGCGCTTGGATGTGATCGCTTCGAAAAAATCGGCAACAGAGATGATCAATGCGCCGAGAGGAATGTCTTCGCCTTTCAGCCCCCAGGGATAACCGCTGCCATCAATACTTTCATGGTGGGCTCCGGCAATTGCTGGAATATTGTGGTAAATTCCCTCGAAGTTAATCCCTTCAAGGATGCTTTGAGTTTTGAGGGTATGGGTTTTGACGATATCGTATTCCTCTTCAGTCAAGTGCCCTTCTTTTTTGAGGATTGCATCCGGAACGCCGATTTTACCATAGTCATGAAGCAGCGCCGCGACCCGGATGCGTTCGGTCTCTTCGCTGCTGATATTGAGGGTTTCACAGATGCCAACAGCGTATTCTGTGACTTTTTTACTGTGGCCTGCCGTCATCGGATCACGAGCGTCGATGGTTGCCGCCAAAACCTCGAGGGTTGAATGGAACTGGCGGTCCCGGCTTTGCAGCAGGTCTGCGTTGCGGATGCTGATCCCCAACACCGGGGCAATTCCCATCAACAAGCTGACATCGCTTTGCTGAAGTTGTCGTCTTGATTTGAGATTGTCGACGGCCAGCAATCCGATCGATTTGCCCTCACAGATAATTGGGCAACAGATAAAGGATCGGGCGCCGAGCTTTTCTATCAGTGAATAGCTGCGTTGAGACAGCTTGTCTTGCAGCCCCTGTACATCGTCGATGAGAAACGGCCGCTGTTCGTGAAAAGCGACCACGAAAACACCTCGCGAGTTCGGTTTATTGAGGTGAAAGGAAGTGTCTTTGAGCATTTGCAGCTGATCGCTGGTGTAGCCGAAACCGGTTCGAAAGAGTAAATGGTCACGTTCCGTGTCGGCCAGCATGATCATGCCTCGGTCGAAATCAAGACGGTTCTCCAGGACCAGGATAACGTTGGCAAGGATTTCATCGACTTCGGTCGGGGCACTGATCGCTTGGCCGATCTCGTTGTTCATCAACGAATTACTGTAGTTGATATTCATTTGATCAATCAACTTTTCGCTGGAATCAAACAGGTTGTCGAGGCTGCGACGCAATTCGAGGGTTTCCTTGGAACGCGCCGTGTAAGCCAGGGCGGCGACCACTGCCACGGACGCAGGCAGCAGGGTTTGCACTGTCATTAAAGGATTCCAGAAGGCTGCGGCCCCGCACGCTCCGGTCAGGGCGATGGCAGAGATATCGCGGGTCTTTCCCCACAAGTCGGCCGCCGAAGGCTTCCAGCTGATGACATAGCGACAATGGTGGCCACCATCAAAAAGACATTCCGGATGCTCAATGACCGGCATGTTATTGTTGAACATCATGCAGACGGCTTCAAAAAAGCCCATGCGGTTTTCGCACTGGAAAAGCTTCTCTTCTATGCCTGGATTGGGAGTAACGGTGACTTCAACACGATTATCGCTGAGTCGTCGGGACTGATAGAGAGAAGAGCGGGTGAACTTGCTTGAAGCGTTGCGGATCAGGCCAAAAGCATGTGCCGGACCAACCAGGCCGAGAATATACTGGCGCATGGCACCGATCGCCTCTGGTGAAGCCGAATAACGGCCGGCTTCGCGGGCAATCTGCGGATTGCCGGTGAGTTCGACGGCTTTTGCGTAAAATCTGTCGATCTGCATCTGAGTGAACCAGTGCGACTGATCGGCGACTTCATAGCTTTGCATGTTGGCATGTTCCAGCGCTATGCCTGCATCGATATCCGGATGCTGCTTTTTCAACAGCTTGATGTAGGTATCGATAATCCGACTGTTGTACAACAGGTCTTTGGAAAGTTTCGGTGTCATGATGATGGCTCTTTCCTGGAGCGATTCATGCGTTTAAAGTAATTGCTGCAGAATTCAAAGTATGGGTCAAGGTGCTGGCAATCGAGCACCCAGAGATGGTACTGTTTCTCTACCTCGATCGACTGGCTGGCTGCATAACCTGCAGGGTAGGTCAAAATCGGTATTTCATCGTGCGGGTACTTGGCTGCCAGCATGGAAACTGCAGTAAAAAAAGCCTTTCGCGGCAACGACTTGCTGTCGAGGACGAGCACGGTGATGGCATCGGTGAGATTTGAGAGGTTAAGGCCTGATTCTGTGCGCAGGAGCATGATGATTGCGATTGTCCTTTGCTCTTTTTTTAAAGCAAAAAGCTCCCGCTGACGTTGAAAACCGGCTTTCTGATAACATTCCTGAAGGGACGTATCGTCCTGTTGCTGGGGCGTCAGGTCCATTCCCTGTAACATCAGTCCACCAGAGTTGTTGTGGTAGAAAGCCTCCAGGTCGAGAAGATCCTCTTCTTCGGCTGGCTCCAGCTTCCAGGCTCCATCCTCTCGCCATTTCAGTTGGTATTCCTTGCGGTAATGGAAGTAGTCGAATGTGTCCAGCGAACAGCGTGACGGGTCGTCGTAATGGTTGACGACTCCACCGAAAACCCTTTGCGGAAACCTGTTTTCAGGGCGGAAGAAGCACATGACGTAATCCATGTGGGCAGAATAGAGGGCCTGGGCTTCGTTGACAGCTTCTCCAACCAGTTCCAGGATTTCCAGGCCTGCCATTCGCGAACGTGTACGGTCTGCTGCGTGATGATGGATCAACCAGGAGTTACTGAACTGGCGAAGCATGGCCATGTGCCCAATAATTCTGTTGTTTTCCTGATAAATAAAATGCCTGGCGATTTCCGGAGCCGAGTCGTAAAGTTTGGCATAAGTCGCTTTGAATTCCTCACGGTATGCCTGCAGGGAATGGTATTTCTGCGGATAAATAAAACCGCTGGCAAAAAAGAATTCCCAGAGTTGGTCGAGGTCGATCCTCGGGCAAACCCCCTTGCTGCGGTCGTCAGCACGATGCAGCAGGGCCATCAGGCGCGTGTGGTCGCAGACATCCATATCAAGGATTGCCAACCCGCAGCGGGAGGATGCGGATGCGTCGGTGTCGTCCAGGCTTTGACAGTACACGACCTGTGACTTGCAGGTCAGACTGAAAGAGTCGGCCAGGCGCAGTTCCAGTGCGTCGATCTGCATGCCTGGCAGCAATTGTGCTTCCTGAGGGGCTTCAATCACGGCCATGCCTGCTCCCGATAAATCTGTGACATCAAGCCGGATCAGGTTCTTCGTCAAGGGATGAGTGAAAACCGCTTCAGGTGCGGGCCGCAGTTCGAGTCGACGGTTGCGGTGTTTCTTCGCCGGGAAACGCCTTTGCGGGGTCAAGGTCGGTGCGATCACAACTGTGTGCTGGTCACGCTTGCCGTGACTGCGCAACATCTTTCCCGGAATAGAGAGAAGCGTCTGCCCCTTTTGGGTGAAGGTAACGTTGAGTAGTTCATCCATCTTCAGCCATTGGAAGGTTTGCGGAGGTCGCGCCGTCAATTCAAGCCGGAAGGCTGCGGCACTGAAATCCACCAATGTTCCGGAAAACACAGCCCCGTTCTGAATAGCGCTGACCTCGATCTCCGAGCACCGATGTCTTCTGGTACGGCGTGATGTCAGCTGCTGACAGACTTCCGGGAGTTGACAGTGCAAGCCGTCTTCAGTCAGCTGCGGGTTTTTCATATCGACCTGAAGAATATGATGACCGTGAGGGATCTCGAGATGACGGGTTTCAAAAACTTCCCGGTCTATGCCCGGGGGGAAAGGTGCTGTCCAGAGGCAGGAGAAACTTTCGTCTGTGCAGGCTTGAGGTTTTGCCGACAGGCGCAGGATTCGGCCATTGTGGCGGTGTGTCAGCAGAACAGTCAGTGTAGTTGATTGAAAATGCAGGTAGTTTAGACGATTGATCAGTGTTTCGCGGCTGATTTTGCAAGCGGCCTGATTGATAGCAGCGATGGGTGTTTCTGATGCATCGTTTGAACGGCGATGCGTCTTCCTGGTTTCTTGGTTGGTGTGTTTGAGATCAATGCTTTGCATTGATGCCCCTGGTCACAGCTGAAGAGCGTAGCCCTTTTGTCTGATGAACAGAAAACTTCATAAATGGGTACGACTGTTTGTTTAATTACGGTATAGTTTAGTAAAATTATGCACAATTATATGTAAATTAAAATAACTGTCAAGAACTTGTATGCAAATGTATCTCTTTTATGAAAAGAAAATGCGCATTTTGTTGATGAAGGGTTGAAAACGGGGCTGGAGGCTGGGGGCTGTTTGCAGTCACCTGTTTACTCGCTCGCATCGTTCTCAAGGTTTTTTCTCTGTTGCACCCACCATTCGAGACGTTCCCGGATCGTCTTTTCGTAACCGGAATCTCTTGGTCGATAAAACTTTGTGCCGCAAAGAGTCTCGGGAAGATGTTCTTGGGTGACGATGCTGTTGGTTTGATTGTGTGCGTACTGGTAATCCTTGCCATAACCGAGATCTTTCATCAGGCCGGTCGGCGCGTTGCGCAGGTGGTGCGGAACCGGTAGTGCCCCGCTCTGACGCACTTCTTTCTGGGCTTCTCCGATTGCAACATAGGCGGCATTGCTTTTGGGAGCCGTTGCCAGGTAGGTGACCGTCTGCGCCAGCGGAATGCGCCCTTCGGGCATGCCGATAAAGTGAACCGCCTGTTGAGCGGCAACAGCCAGCTGCAGGGCACGCGGATCCGCATTGCCGACATCTTCGGCGGCAAATATGACCATGCGCCGAGCGATGAAAAGCGGGTCTTCTCCGGCCTCGATCATGCGTGCCAGCCAGTAGATAGCGGCGTTTGGATCGGAGCCGCGCATACTCTTGATAAATGCTGAAATGACGTTGTAATGTTCTTCAGCGCCCTTGTCG
>JAVVDT010000280.1:0-2915 GCA_032250875.1 Desulfuromonadales bacterium
AATCTGTTCTCAAACATCCAATTTTCGCTTCGGCCCGTATAGTCCGACAGGCTGCTAGGATTTTCATTGGCAGAGACAAACCACGACAGGTTCATTCCATGCAGCCGGGCAGACATGACACAACGAGGCTGGGACGAGCTCGATGTACTCTTCGTCAGCGGCGATGCCTATATCGATCATCCGGCCTTCGGCACATCACTTCTGGCCCGCCTGCTCGAAGCCGAAGGTCTGCGGGTCGGTATTCTCGCCCAACCGGACTGGCGCGATCCTGATGCCTTCAAAGTGATGGGACGTCCGCGCCTGTTTGCCGCCATTTCTGCGGGTGCCATGGATTCGATGGTCAACCATTACACGGCAGCCCGCAAGGTGCGCAATGACGATGCCTTTACTCCCGGCGGTTGTGCCGGGGTTCGGCCAAACCGGGCGGTCATCGCTTACACCGCAGCTGTCAAGGGCGCCTTCAAGGGACTGCCAACGGTGATCGGCGGCATCGAAGCCAGCTTGCGGCGACTCGCCCACTACGATTACTGGGACAACAAGGTCAGACGCTCGGTACTGGTGGACAGCAAGGCCGACCTGCTGCTGTTCGGCATGGCCGAACTGGCGCTCTCGGCCCTGGCCAGACGCATGCTTGCCGGAGAACCGATTGCGGAGATCAGCGATCTGCGCGGGACAGCATACTTGGCTAAAAACAGGCCGGACGATGCCGTCGAACTGCCCTCATACGAGGACGTCTCCCGTAGCACCGACGCTTACAACCGCGCTTTCAAGCTAGCCTCGGAGCAGCAGAACCCTTTCCGCGGCCAAGAATTGTTCCAGCCCCAAGGCCACCGCCAGGTCGTGGTCAACCCGCCGGCCATGCCGCTTGAAGAAGCACAGCTCGATCGCATCTACGCCCTGCCCTTTACTAAGCTGTCGCATCCATCGTATCGCGAACCGATCCCGGCCTATGCACAGATCAAATTTTCCATCACCAGCCACCGCGGTTGTTGCGGCGGCTGTGCCTTCTGCGCGATCACCAATCATCAGGGGAAAACCATCCAGTCGCGTTCCCAGCAATCGCTGAAGGACGAGCTTGATCGCTTGAGCCGCCATGCCGAGTTTCGCGGCACGGTAACCGACGTCGGCGGCCCGACGGCGAACATGTACGGCCTGCGCTGCAGCGACCCGCAGGCCGAGACTGCCTGCCGCCGCGAGAGTTGTCTCTATCCGCAGATCTGCAGGCATCTCGACATTGGTGACGGGCGCGCCGTAGCGCTGTTGCGCAAGCTGCGCAGCCATCCAGCCGTCAAGCATCTGTTCGTCGCCTCGGGGATCCGTTTCGACCTGCTCAACCATCAACCGGATTATTTTGCCGATCTGGTCGAGCACCACGTTGGTGGACTGCTCAAAGTAGCTCCCGAATCGAGCAGTCCGAAAGTCACAAAAATCATGCGCAAACCGGGGCCGCAGGTCTTCGAGCAGTTCCTGCAGCGCTTCCGCGAACAGAGCCTCAAGCTGGGGAAAAAGCAGGCAATCGTCCCCTACTTCATCAGCTCTCATCCGGGCTGCACTCTCGACGACATGATCGATGTCGCCCTTTTTCTGCAAGCACACAACTTGCGCGTGGAGCAGGTTCAGGAGTTCACCCCGACTCCGGGAAGCCTGGCCACCTGCATCTACTACACCGGACGCGATCCTTTTAGCGGAGAGGTGGTCCATGTACCGCGCAATGCAATCGAGCGGCGCCTGCAGAAGTCGCTGCTGCTCTGGCATCTGCCGGAAAGCCGCAAGGATGTCATCGAAGCTCTCAGAAGCTGCGGCCGAATGGAATTGATCGACAAACTGACAACCACTCAGAATCTTTCTGCTGGTTCTGATGGAAACGCGTCCGGGCCATCCATACAACGGAGAAAACGCACCGGAAAGAGATAACCCAGAGACAACCTGCTGACACAACCTTGGTTTTTCCTATACATCTCGTTATGCTGTTCGCACACCAACCTGATCAGGACAAAGAAGGATTATTATGCAACGTCTGCTTGATGAGATCGAAGTCCGGGTACTCGGCTGCCTGGTCGAAAAGGATCTGGCAACACCCGAATACTATCCGCTGACTCTCAATGCTCTGACCAACGCCTGCAACCAGAAATCAAATCGCGAGCCACTCATGCTGCTTGAAGACACTGACGTGGTCCGGGCGCTCGACAGCCTGCGACAGAAACAAATGGCCCACCAGTCTGCAGAAGGGGTGCGCGCGGCCAAATACTGTCATAACCTGGAAGGGCTGCTGCGCCTGGACCCCGAAGATCTGGCAATCCTTGCCGAGCTGCTGTTGCGCGGCCCGCAGACCGTTGGCGAACTGCGCAACCGCGCTGAACGCATGTGCCCGGTTGGTGATCTGGCCACAGTGGAAGAATTGCTGCAGAACCTGATGGAAAGAGAGGAACCTTTGGTGATGCGTCTGCCGCGCCAACCGGGCCGCAAGGAGCATCGCTTTGCCCACTTGCTGGCCGGCACGCCGGAGATTGACGAAACCTCTGTCTTGCCGACCGACCAGGCCAGATTCCGGGTTACCGCTGAGAATGATCGTATTGCAAAACTGGAGGACCAGGTTGCCGCCCTCCGCGCTGAGCTGGATGAGGTACACAGCCAGTTGAAAGCATTCCAGGCCCAGTTCGAATAATCCATTTCCAGTCAACACTTTTATCATGCAACGACCGATCTGAACAATGCGTCCCGCATCTATTTGATCAATGCTGTCCGCAAGTGGCGGCGGGCAATCTTTTGCCAGTAATGGCAGTCTTATAAAAAAACAGGCCCCACAGAAGCCTGCGGAGCCCGTTTTAATCTATTGGTTAAGTAACTTCAGGCTTTCCTTACATTGGAAGCCTGGAGACCTTTAGGCCCGTTCTCAATGTCAAAAACGACACGAT
>JAVVDT010000281.1:0-2886 GCA_032250875.1 Desulfuromonadales bacterium
CGGCTGTTTGGCCCATATTTCAGCTCCTTTTTGGTCCATAGCTACGGCTATGAACCTGCAAATGAGCTAAAATCTGTGCTCAAACATCCAAATTTTCGCTTCGGCCCGTATAGCCCGATCTTGATCTCAGGATGGTTTAGAACTTCGATGGCTGCTAAAGAAAGAATCGACAAGCTGATGGTGCAGTTGCAGTTGACAGCTTCACGCGAACGGGCCAGAGCCCTGATTCTGGCTGGTCGCGTCCTGGTCGATGAGCAAACCGTAGACAAAGTCGGAACCCGGGTTTATCCTGACGCATCCATTCGCCTGAGAGGCGAAGACATCCCTTACGTTTCCCGCGGTGGACTTAAGCTTGCCAAAGCCCTGGAAGCTTTCAAACTTGATGTGACCGGTCGCATTGCTATTGATGTCGGCGCTTCGACAGGCGGATTTACCGACTGCCTGCTGCAAAATGATGCGGCCATGGTCGTGGCTGTTGATGTCGGCTATGGCCAGTTGGCATGGAGCCTGCGCAATGACGACAGGGTTGTCAACCTTGAGCGCACCAATATCAGACATCTGACGACGGAACAGCTCGATACCATCCCGGATCTTGCGGTGATCGATGCTTCATTTATTTCGCTGGATAAGGTGTTGCCTGCAACCTTGTCTTTGCTGGCTCCCGGAAGTGATATCGTTGCCTTGATCAAACCACAATTCGAGGTAGGCAAAGGACAGGTCGGCAAGGGGGGCATTGTGCGCGATCCAAAGCAACACGCCGAGGTCATTGAGAAGATAAAACTTTTGGCAACCGTACTTGGCTGTCGGATTGTCGATGTCTGTGAAAGCCCGCTCCTTGGCCCTAAAGGTAATCGTGAGTTTTTGATCCATCTGCATATGGAGACAAACATATGAGCAATCAGGTTTATTTTCTCGGCGCCGGCCCTGGTGATCCCGAGTTGCTGACCAGACGTGCCGAGCGTTTGCTCAGAGAATGCCGTGTGGTCTACCTGCCGCCTCTTTACGACCAGACCTTTGCCGAACTTCTGGATGGCAAGGAACTGATTGTGCCATTTGATTTCTATTTTGCTGATCTGATTGCCCATATTAAGAGCAGGCTGGTCAATGGTCCGGTGGCCTTTCTGGTTCCGGGAGATTTGACCTTCTATTCCCCTTTTCAGGCTGTGGTCGATGCACTGGGTGATCTGGCCGTTGTCGTTCCGGGCGTTGGTACTGCCAATGCGGCGTCTGCGCTTCTCAAAAAAACCCTTGATCTGCCTGGTGTCTGCAGCCGTGCGATTCTCGCTTCGCCGCGCACTCTCGGTGATGGACCCGATGCACCAACCATGGCTGACCTCGCCGCTCCCGGCGTTTCTCTTTTGATCTATATGAATAATCTGCCTCTGGCAGAGTTGGTATCCCAGTTGCGCAAAGGTTATGGCAGCGATGTGCCCATCGCCCTGGCTCACCGTGTCGGTTTGCCTGATGAAGAAATTATTGTGGCGACCCTTGATACGATCGTCACCAAGGTTGATGGCAGAGATTTCTTCAATCTGGACACTCCTAACCCGAGACCAGCTCTGACATTGCTCCTGGTCGGTGAAAGTTTAACCGCAGAGGCCGATCCGAGCTGGTGGGATTATCGACGCGATCATATCTGGAAATACCAGGATAACCGTTGAATATGCGCATTATCTCGCCTGTCGATAATCTTGTTGAAGCCGGCCTGCTGTTGCAGGCAGGTGCCGATGAACTTTACGGTGGCTACATCCCGGCACACTGGCAACAGTACAGCCTTGCCGCTTCACTCAATCAACGGACCTTTTCGGCGGCACAAATTGCTTCTGAACAGGAACTTTCTGAAATCATTGCTCTGGCACATGCCCACGGCTGTCCCTTTGCTTTAACCTTGAATGCTCCTTTTTACACAGACCAGCAGATGCCTTTGCTGATCGAGTATGTTGATCAAATGGTACTCTTGGGCATCGATAGCCTGATCCTTGCTGATGCCGGACTGTTGCGGCTGCTGAAAAAACGTCATCCGCATCTTGAATACCATGCCAGTACCCTGGCTCATCTGACCAATGCCGGCGCCATCCGTTTTATGGCAGGGCAGGGCATGCAGCGGGTCGTCCTGCCCCGACATTTGCATGTGGCTGATATGGAGTCGATCATACGTCAGGTTCCGGACATTCTGTGTGACGCGTTCCTGCTGGTCGGCAAATGTCCTAACAGTGAAGGGCTGTGTACGTTTCATCATTCCAGCCCTGATAAAATCTGGCCCTGCGAGATTCCTTATGAAATCGCTCCGCTTGCAGAGCCGGGTTCTGCGCGACTGCGCCGCGCCATGCAACGGCAGGACAGCTGGTCAAAGACCAACCGCCGTCACGGTTGCGGTCTTTGTGCAATCCCCCAGCTTGTCGCGTCCGGTGTCCACGGGTTGAAGCTGGTCGGTCGCGGGGCACCTGCTGCACAGAAAGTCAGAAATGTTACGTTAACTAAGGAATTCCTGGCTCTTGCAGAGAGTGCGATTGATTTTGAAGAGTATCGATGCTTAGCAATGATCGCCCACAGGGAAAGATTCGGTGCCTCCTGCCACCGGAATGTCTGTTATTATCCGGAATTTTTTGATGGGGAAACAGTATGACAAGTTTACTGGATAGTCCACATATTGAAACTCTGGCTCGTGAAGAAAGTGTTCGCGGGCTAATTGTTCGCATGACTCTGGCACAGGCAGAACATGCAGACAGTCAAGAACGGGTGTTGCTGGAGAATGCCCTGCAGTTGCTCTTGACGCGTTTCGAGAGCATGGAGGACGATATCCCATGATCCTGCGCAGCATAGAGCTGGAAAGTTTCGGTTGTTTTCGAGGTCAGTCTGTCGAGTTCCGGCGTGGCATGAATCTGG
>JAVVDT010000282.1:0-2839 GCA_032250875.1 Desulfuromonadales bacterium
ACTGGCCGAAAGGTTCAGGCTCAACGTCTCCGACAGCTCAAAGGCGTGTGCCACCGACAGGACGTAGTACAGTCCGGCTTCTTCCGCCTCGTCCCAGTCCCAGTAAACCGTCAGGGACGGCTCCAGGGGGAGCGCGAGATAGACGCCGACATAGGCTTCGTGGGTGTCTTCAAGTCCATCGACCGCGTACAGCATGTCGCCAATACTCATCGACACCAGGTCATTGACATCGAAAGAATAGTCGAGGATCAGGTCGGTTTCGTTCATCTCGCCTGCGACATACCCTTCATCGTCATTGCTGCTGAGCTGCAGGTTGCTCCAGTAGCTCAGGGTAAATGCACCGGCGGTCAGATCGACGCCGCCCTGGACAACCGGCTCGCTGCCGCTCAGGTCAAAACCGCGCCATAAGTACTTATCGAAAACTCCGACATAAGCCCCTCCCTCAACTTCGACCTCTGCCGTGGCTACGGACGTCACACAAACCACCGAAACCACCGCAAAAGCCATCAATACTGCAATTTTCCTTACGACTTGCATCTTTGGAACTCCTCAAAATCAGGTGGAGGGATTACTCCCTCGACAAAGAAAGTAAGGCCTTGCCCAGCTGATGTCTCTTTACAGCAGGACAGCCCTCGACTGCACGTTGTTTCATCTGCACACCCTTGAGCTTGATCAGCTCAGGGGTCTTTTCCTCAAAAACCAGCGCCTTGGGGAAACATTCCTTGACGCAGGCGGGATCGCCGCCGCAGTAATCGCACTTGGCCGCTGTGGACCCTTCCGCAAGCTCGATCATTCCGTAGGGACAGGCGGCAACGCAGCTGCCACATGCCGTACACTTCTGCGCATCAACGACAACCACATCATCGGCATTGCGCGCAATCGCGTCCGAGGGACACGCCTTGTGACAGGGAGCACCGGGGCACTGAAAGCAGATGCTCGGTACAGCAAACCCCTTGTGCGGGAAATTGTTGATCTTGATCCGTGCCGCTGTCGGCTCGAAACGGCCGGTCTTCATCGCTGAACAGACGTAAGAGCAGCGATTACAGCCAGAGCACTTGTCCGGATCGGCAAATAACTGTTTACTCATGGACCCTTCTCCTTCAATCCTTAAAGTTGATCCAGCCCCAGTTCGGCCAGCTTGGCCGCACCGGGCTGTCCCTGCTCATCCCACCCGCGCTTCTGATAGTAGCTGCGCAGGGCGACCGAAAAATCCTCCGGCGCGAAGGTTTTTCCGGCGTTCGGTCCGTGTTTCAGCGGGTTCTTCAATACCTTTTCCGGAAGCCTGTCATCGGCGCTGCCAAAACCGTTATGCAGATTGAACAGGCGCGAAAGGTTCCAGATCCGCTCACCGGCCAGATCCAGCTCGGCCGCGGTGACCTCCTCGCCCAGCCCCACCGAGAGCAGGTCGGCGGTCACGTCGGTATTGATCGACCCCCAGAAGTCGCAGTAGCACATCGACCACTTGATGGCATTGAAGTTCTGCCCGTTGATGACATCCTGAACCTGGACATCGATATCGAAAGGCGTTTCGGAGAAGATGGTGAAGGCACGCAGATGGCAGGCACCCCGCTCGCTGGTCGCATAGGCCAGCCCCATCCCGTAATTGCCGCGCGGCTCGTAAGCGGGCATCTCAAGCCCCTTGACTTCCATCGACAGATCGGAAGACGCATACTTTTCGGCGAGCTTCTTGGCGCCCATGGCCAGATCACGGCCCCGCTCGGTCGACAGGGTTGCGATCTCTTCAACCAGCTTGAGATATTCCTCGCCGTCACCGAACCTGATGCCGAAATCGTGACGACCGCTCTCGGTCATCTCCATCGCCATACTGATGGTGCTGCCGCAGCTCATGGTATCGAGACCCAGGTCATCGCACACCCGGTTGAATTTGATAATCGCCTCCAGATCGTTGATCTCGCAGTTCGAACCGCCCAGGCAGAGGGTTTCGTACTCGGGCCCCTCGATTTCCGCATCTCCGATCCTGGTGAATTTACCGCAGGCCAGCGGGCAGCCGGCGCAGGCACGGTCAGAAATTTTCGCCGCCTTGATGGCGTCCGAGTTCAGCGCGCCTTTACGTTCGTTGATCCCGGCGGTGTAGTTTTTGGTCGGGTGAATCCCCATCTCGTTGGTCACATCGACCAGCACGGCGGTCCCGTCGCTGTTCGCCCAGAGGTTGTCTTCGGTGAACAGGTTTTCGGTCTTGTGATGGGTGATCCGCTCGATAAACTTAGGCATATCGGCAACCTGCACCGACTTGCTGCCCCTGCAGATGACGCCCTTGAGATTTTTCGAGCCGAACAGTGCACCTGTCCCGCCGCGTCCGAACTGGCGATAGGACTCGGAGCCGATCATGCTGTAGGTGATCTGTTTTTCCCCCGCCGGGCCGATGGCCAGGGTCTTGGCGCCCAGCTCACCGACCGCCTCTTCAAGCAACGCCTCGGTCTCGAAGATCCCCTTGCCCATCATGGCGCTGGCATCTTCCAGGGAAACCTGATCATCAACGATCTTGAGGTAGACCGGGCTGTCGGCCGCACCCTTGATGATCAGGCCGTCGTAGCCGGCAAATTTCAGTTCCGGGCCGAAGGCGCCGCCGACGTTGCTGGTGAAAATTGTCCCGGTATGCGGCGACTTGGACACCAGGCTCAGGCGCGAGGTCAACGGGACCAGGGTGCCGGAGAAGGGGCCAGTCATGATGACGATAGCGTTCTCCGCTGAAAGCGGATCGACGCTCGGCTCGACGAGGTCCCAGTAGTAGCGGAGGGCCAGTCCCCAACTCCCCCAGTACTGCCGGATCCATTCCCGACGCAGAGGTTCACTGCTGATCTGCCTGGTGGTCAGATCG
>JAVVDT010000283.1:0-2811 GCA_032250875.1 Desulfuromonadales bacterium
GTTATCAAGCTGTCGCGCGTTTTGGGTTCGAAAGTGGAAGGGCTGCTGCATGGTGGCGGCACGGTTTCCGCAGCCCTGACCATTTGCCGTGCGGGAGAGTCTCTGGCCGGTGAACAGGGTGACACAGAACAGGGCTACGCATATGGGTCGTTAACCCGTCCCGGTACGGCTGGTCATCTGATGGAACCCTTCATGCTGAGATTCGATCCGGAGGCTCCGCTGGGAGCACCGATCACCCATGACGGCCAGGAATTTGTGTTTATTGTCGAGGGAGCCATCGAGCTGTTTTACGATGATCGCAGTTACCGGCTCGAACAGGGAGACAGTGCCTATCTCGACGCGTCCCTGCCGCACCGGTTCCATGGCCAGGGAACGACGATTTCGCGCATGCTTGCGGTTGTGAGTTCCCAGGGATAGCGCCTGTCTGCCACGGTCAGCTGGTTGCAAAGTTTTTGGATTACTTTATCCTTGTGAGGCTGGAGGCTGGAGGCTGGGGGCTGGGGGCTGGGGGATCAAAATAAACCTATGGACGTATTGAAAAACCATTTTGATGTCATTGTCATCGGCAGCGGTCCGGGTGGCGAAGGCGCGTCGATCAAACTTGCCAAGTCGGGCAAATCGGTCGCGGTTGTTGAAAGCCACTCCATGGTAGGGGGTGGCTGCACGCACTGGGGAACGATTCCGAGCAAGACCCTGATCCATGAGATCAGTCAATATTCCGAACAGAAGAAGAGCCGGCTGTTCAGTCGGGTTTTGCAGCAGGTCAAAGTGACCTGCGACGATCTCATGGCTGCGGTGCAGGATGTGGTGGCCCAGCAGGTTCTTGAGCGTGAAGGCTTCTACGCGCGCAACGACGTCGCGGTGATCGAGGGGCGTGCACGTTTTATCGACCCGCACACCATTGAGGTTGCCGACGAGGCGGGCAACCCGCGACAGCTTACGGCGGGCCATTTCGTGATCGCGACCGGCTCGCATCCCTACCGGCCGGATGATGTTGATTTTGTCAACCCGCGCGTGGTCGACAGCGATACGATTCTGCAGATGCGGGAACTCCCCGGCACGCTGATGGTCTACGGTGCGGGTGTGGTCGGCTGCGAGTATGCTTCGGCGTTCAAGGGTCTCGGCATGAAAGTCAACCTGGTCAACACCCGGGAGCGGTTGCTCGAATATCTCGACGAAGAGATCAGCAATGCGCTCAGCTACCATATGCGCGATGAGCAGGGCATTCTGATCCGCCAGAATGAGGAGTATGAGCGGGTCGAGGTGAACAAGAACAGCGTTGTTCTGCACCTGAAAACCGGCAAGGTCATCAAATCGGATATGCTGCTGTGGGCCAACGGGCGTACCGGTAATTCAGCGGGGATGGGGCTTGAGGCGCTCGGCATCGAGATTGATCATCGCGGCAACCTTGCCGTCAACGAAACCTACCAGACCGCCTTGCCGCATATCTATGCGGTCGGTGATATTGTCGGTTTCCCCAATCTGGCGAGTGCCGCTTACGACCAGGGACGTTTTGCCGGGACGCACATCGCCGAGGGCTTCTGCGACGAACGCCTGGTCAGAAATATCCCCACCGGCATTTACACCACACCGGAGATCAGTTGCCTTGGCGGCACTGAGCGCGAGTTGACCGAGCAGCGCATCCCTTACGAGGTGGGCCACTCGTTTTTTCGCAACCTGGCCCGTGGCCAGATCACGGCGCACAAGGCCGGCATGCTCAAGCTGCTCTTCCATCGCGAAACCCTGGAGATCCTCGGTATCCACTGCTTCGGCCACAACGCAGCCGAAATCCTCCACATCGGCCAGGCGATCATGACCCAGCCGGCGCCGTACAACACGATCAAGTACTTCATCAACACCACCTTCAACTATCCGACCATGGCCGAGGCTTACCGGGTCGCTGCGTTGAATGGTTACAATCGGCTTTGATGGTTGCTGGAGGCTGGAGGCTGGGGGTTGTCAGCTGAGAATCACAACCTTAGAACCGGCGGGTCGCGTCCCGCCAGACGCCTTACTTTTTTCAACGCCAAAAAAGTAAGCAAAAAGGCTTTCTCCTGCGGAGGGCACTTCTTGCTCAGAGATTTATGGCTTTTATTGACACTGCTGAACTGGAAATGGATTCATAGCTGTTAACGCTGTGGCCTATCTTAACGGCCATGAAACTTTGGTGGATGACTACGAGTTTTAAACCTTTAAACATCCCCATTCGGGGTCAGCCCCTGCAAACCAGAGCAAAAAACAATAATGATGCAGCTATTCGCCGACACAACCCATCTATTAATGCGGGGGCCGATAACACCGGCCCCCTTCTTTCGTTACTGAACAGCACCCTGTCGCTCCCATGAACCCTGATAGTTCACAGCTCAGAAAACTTCGCGTAAGAAATGTTCCATGCCATGGCCGCCGTTTTCTTTGTCGCACTCACAAATATTTCATGGGATGGCTAAGCAAAAATTTCGTCCTACTGTTGATTCCCACATTATTCGGACTTGTACTTTCTGATTGTTTGGCACCTTTTGCGAGATCGTCATCTTATTCGGACTTTTGGCGAACGGGGGCAACCCGGGTTGCCCCCGACGTGTACGAGTGCGTTAGATTATCCGGGATCCGGGCCGGCTCTTGACGGTCCTCTGGTTTCGACAAATTCGCCATACGCCTGTTGTTCCTTATTGATCTTTCTCAGGCTGACCAGAAGTAGATCAAGAACGATTCTCCCCATCAGATCGGTCAGCTCATCGAGTTTTTGTTCCAGATCTTCCTCTTCATAGACATTCATTGCTCTCTCCCTTTTTAGAACAGTTCTGTCGCCGC
>JAVVDT010000284.1:0-2790 GCA_032250875.1 Desulfuromonadales bacterium
GATCAAGCTCATGAATTTCTACAGGCAATTCGGGATCAACCACGGGACAATGCTGGCCGAAACGGAAGTAGACGACTTCGCGCTTATCGGCCAGAGCCTGCTTGACATAAGGCGCGACGAAGTATTGATAATCTTCAATGTTGTCGACTTTCCAGACGACATTATCACCGAGACGCAAGCCATCCAGAATTTCGTCAAGGCCACTGAAACCGGTTGTCACCCACCTGTCGGACATGATGGTTTCCTTTGCTGATTTTTAAACTTGCAGCCTGTCGGCACAGACTCCCAGACCGAAAACAAACGAAGCCGACATCGGCCAAGCCACATCATAACGTTTTTACACCCTGAAATGAAGTCACCGTTTAGCGACTGTCATAAAATTTCAGGGCCGGCAAATTTTTGCCGACCCTGAAATTAACATTGATGATGCCATTGTATTAGTGCAAGCGCATTAACATGACCTGTCTGGATCAAACGACACCGAAAGCGACCATGGCTTTGGCGACACGGATGAAGCCGGCGATATTGGCGCCATTGACGTAGTTGCCGGGAGTGCCGTATTCGATCGAGGTTTCGTAGCAGAGCTCATGAATATGCTTCATGATTTCCTGTAGACGCTTTTCCGTGTATTCGAAGGTCCAGGAATCGCGTTGGGCATTCTGCTGCATCTCCAGTGCCGACGTTGCCACGCCACCGGCGTTGGCCGCCTTGCCGGGACCGTAAGCGATCTGCGCATCAAGGAAAACCTTGACGCCTTCCGGAGTGGTCGGCATGTTGGCACCTTCGCCAACGGCGATGCAGCCGTTCTTGACCAGCATCGCGGCATCGGCACCGTTGATCTCATTCTGGGTCGCAGAAGGCATCGCTACCTGGCAGGGGATTTCCCAGATATTGCCTTTTGCCATGTACTTGGTGTGCTTGCGATACTGGGTATAATCCTTGATGCGCCGACGTTCGACTTCCTTGAGCTGCTGCAGCAGTGCCAGATCGATGCCCTTCTCGTCGTAGATGTAACCGTTGGAATCGGAGCAAGTGACAACCTTGCCACCAAGTTGATGTATTTTTTCAATGGTATAAATTGCAACATTACCCGAACCGGATACCGAGCAGATTTTACCATCGAAGGAATCCTTTCGGGCCTTGAGCATTTCGTCAACGAAGAAGGTCGCGCCATAGCCGGTGGCCTCGGTGCGTACCAGAGAGCCGCCCCAGTCAATGCCCTTGCCGGTCAGTATGCCGGCTTCCCAACGGTTGGTGATCCGCTTGTACTGGCCGAACATGAAGCCGACCTCACGACCGCCGACCCCTATGTCGCCGGCCGGAACATCGGTGTGTTCGCCCAGATGACGATAGAGCTCGGTCATGAAGCTCTGGCAGAAGCTCATGATCTCTTCGTCCGACTTGCCCTTGGGGTCAAAGTCGGAGCCGCCTTTACCGCCGCCGATCGGCAGGCCGGTCAGCGCATTCTTGAAGATCTGCTCGAAGCCAAGAAACTTGATGATACCGAGATAAACCGAGGGGTGAAAGCGCAGGCCGCCTTTGTAAGGGCCGAGAGCGCTGTTGAATTCAACGCGGAAGCCGCGGTTGATCTGCACCTCGCCCTTGTCATCCCGCCAGGGGACTCGGAAGATGATCTGACGCTCCGGTTCGCAGATCCGTTCGATGATCTTGTGATGCGTGAATTCAGGATGCTTGACCAGTACCGGTCCAAGCGATTCGAGGACCTCGCGGGTGGCCTGATGAAATTCAATTTCGCCGGGATTGCGCGCCAACACCTCACGAAAGATCGGTGCAACCTTCTCGTCCATATTTGTTGCCATGATGCCTCCTTTTTATACAGCAATTTGTATAATTATTATACAATTTGTGCATTTATAACAAAAAGACTCGTCCCAATCAAGAAAAAAAATTATCTGTATAATTATTGTGCACGTCACACAAGAATAAAGCAGCCTTCCCGACTAACCAGAAAGCCTGCTTCAATGTGGCATCTTTGGCAGACGCATACACCCGAGCTCGGCAGATCAGAAGATCGCGTCCTAACAGACTATACTTTGAGTTCCGATGTACATTGCGGGCAACGCGTAGCTTTGATAGGAATCGCCGAGAAACAATGCGGACAATCACGGGTCGTTGGCTCTTCTGCCGGGGCTTCTTCCTCACGTTTCAGTCTGTTTATCGATTTTATCAGCATGTACACAGCAAAAGCGACGATCAGAAAGCTGATCACAGCGTTGAAGAAAATCCCGTAATTGATGGTTACAGCCCCTGCAGCCTGAGCATCGGCGAGGGTGGTGTAAGGGCCGGGTGCGCTGCCCCTGTTAAGAACCAGGAAAAGTTCAGCAAAATCGACATTGCCCAGCATCATACCAATCGGAGGCATGATGATATCATTGACCAGTGATTTGACAATCGTGCCAAACGCACCGCCGATAATGATACCCACCGCCATATCGACGGCGTTTCCCTTTACTGCAAACTCTTTGAACTCCTTGAGTATTGACATTACACGAACCTCCCTTCAGCAAGGCAAGACAACCAAACATCCTCTCTGGAAAATAACACAAAATGGATCCATCATTTTATGCCGGAATTATAGCAGCTTATCCAATTGGTCAAACTCAGGTTGATATTTGTGAAATTATTTTGCGTTAAAAGCTTCCAGGCTGCTTGTCACAGACTTCCGCCGTGGCCTGTATTATCAAACTGACCGCGTAACTGTTCACCTGTCGTCCAAGGGTCGTCATCCCCGAGTGGTTTAATCGGGGATCCAGACTTTTGACTCTGCAG
>JAVVDT010000285.1:0-2784 GCA_032250875.1 Desulfuromonadales bacterium
TGCCGAAATCGAACAGCAGATTGCCGATCTTGCCACCAAGGCCAACGCGCGCAAACTGACTCTCGCCGAGCTTGAAGGCGGCACCTTCACCATTACCAACGGTGGCATCTTCGGTTCGCTGCTGAGCACGCCGATTATCAACCCGCCGCAATGCGGGGTGCTTGGCATGCACTCGATTCAGGAACGTCCGGTGGTCAGAGACGGCGAGATCGTTATCCGCCCGATCATGAACCTGGCCTTAAGCTACGACCATCGCCTCATCGACGGTCGTGAAGCGGTCGGCTTTCTCAAGCTGATCAAAGAGCTTATTGAAGATCCTTCGGAGCTCTTTTTGGAACTTTAGACATATGGCAGGCACACCTCCAATTTCAGGAGTTTTAAATGAGTAAGATCTACGACCTGGTCATCATCGGCGGCGGCCCCGGCGGCTATGTTGCCGCGATTCGTGCAGCCCAGCTCGGTTCTACGGTAGCGGTCATCGAAAAGCGCAAGGCGCTCGGCGGTACCTGCCTCAACGAAGGCTGTATTCCGAGCAAGGCTTTGCTTGATTCGAGTGAGCTGTTCGCTCAGGCCCGCGACAAGTTTGCCGGGCACGGCATTATGGTCGAGCCCCCTACGCTCGACCTCGGCAAGATGATGAAGCGCAAGCAGGACGTGGTCACGCGCCTGACCCGCGGCATTGCCAGCCTGTTCAAAAAGCACCAGATCACCCTGATCACAGGCACAGGTCGCTTAGGCCCGGTGACGGCAGAAGGTCCTTTGCAGGTGATTGCAGCAACGGACGATGATGAACAGACCGTCCAGGGCCAACGCGTGCTGTTGGCCACCGGCAGCGTTGCAGTTGACATCCCCGGCCTGCCTCAGGACGGTGAACGCGTCGGCCAGGCCCGTGATGCTCTCGAATATACGGCCGTTCCCGAGCACCTGGTGGTGATCGGCGGCGGCTACATTGGCCTGGAACTCGGTTCCGTCTGGCTGCGGCTCGGTGCCAGGGTTACCGTCGTCGAGATGCTCGACCAGATGCTGCCGAGTACCGACAAGGAGGTGACAGCAGCTCTGCTGAAAAGCCTGCAAAAGCAGGGGATGACGATTCATACCGGAACCAAAGTCGCCGGAATGGAGCAGACCGACAAGGGTGTGACTCTCAAACTCGAAGGACAGGTAGACCAGGAGTTATCCTGCGATAAGGTACTGGTTGCAGCCGGACGCAAGCCATGCACGGAAGGACTCGGTCTTGATGAAGCAGGAATTAAGCTCAATGAATCCGGTCGTATCGTGGTCGATGATAACTACCAGACCAGCGTGCCGAACATCTTTGCCCTTGGCGATTTGATTCACGGCCCGATGCTGGCTCACAAGGCCATGGACGAAGGGGTTGTCTTCGCTGAGCGCCTGGCAGGAGAGCACCCCGTCGTCGATTACAATCTGATTCCCGGGGTTGTCTACACTCACCCTGAAGCGGCGTCCATCGGCGCAACCGAAGAGCAGCTCAAAGAGCAGGAGACGCCCTATAAGGTCGGCCGATTCTCCTTTATGGCCAGCGGCCGCGCCCGCGCCATGGACAACGTTGATGGCTTCGTCAAGGTGCTGGCCCACCCCGAAACAGGACGGATTCTCGGCGTACATATCATCGGCCCCAGCGCTTCGGAATTGATCAGCGAGGCGGTCACAATCATGGCCTTTGCCGGCAGTGTTGAGGATGTCGCCCTGACCATGCACGCCCACCCGACTCTGAGCGAGGCTTTCAAGGAAGCAGCGCTAGACGCCCTGGGCAAGGCGGTGCACGGCTGATATAAGGTTAGGCAGAAGCCTATTCGCAAAAAGGCCAGGAGCAGCGAAGATCGCTTCCCCTGGCCTTTTTAGTTTTCATTATGTGACGCAAATTACAAAACTACTTGATCCAGTCGCAGACCAGATCGATCGCCTCGATCATCTTGAAACAGTTCGTTGTGAGAAAATCCGCGGGAAGAGGTTCATGCAGTGGCGTCCGCTCCGCTGCAGCCAGCGTCTTGGCACCATCGAAGTCGACCAGCGCGATGCGCGCCGTCAACTCCTCCTCAGGACGGCCAAAGGCACTACCGGGCAGGAAGGCCACGCCAGTCTCTTCAAGAACCCGCTGACACAGCTCCGTTCCCGTGGTGATCCCGCGAGAGAGCAGAGTGTCGCGGTGGGCGGAGAAATCTGGAAGCATGTAGAACGCCCCCTGGGGGGGAGCCACGAAAACATCGGCGGCGGTGAACCGCGCCAGGCAATGATCGTTAAGTGTCTTCAGAATGCGCCGCGACTGGCTCAGATAGGCTTCGATACGCGGACCGCCCCGGAAGGCCCGCACAGCGGCGTACTGGATCGGAGCGCTGGTTGCAGTGAAGGTCTCGCTCGCCACCACAGCCATAGCATTTACCAGCCAGTCGAGTTCGGCGGGGAAGGCAAAGGTTCCGAGCCGCCAGCCTCCTGCACCGCACCACTTGCTCAAGCCGCTGCTGATGATCGTCCCTTCCGGATAATGGCGGGCGATAGAGGTATGCTCTCCCTCGAAGTGAAGCTCGCCATAGATTTCATCAGAGAGCATAATGACATGATACTTGCGTACCACTTCGGCCAGAGCAGCAAGTTCCGCGTCAGTGTAGCTGCAGCCGGTCGGATTGTTCGGGTAGTTCAGGATGACGATGCGTGGCTTGCTCGGATCTTTGCGGCACAGCTTGTCGAGTTCACCCGGTGTCAGCAGCCAACGGTTATCGCGGCTGGTCGGCAGCCAGTGCACGTGCCGGCCGGCGATCTGGGCCT
>JAVVDT010000286.1:0-2773 GCA_032250875.1 Desulfuromonadales bacterium
AGTTGTCAGTTGCCAGTTGCCAGTTGTCAGTTGTCAGTTGTCAGTTGCCAGTTGTCAGTTGTCAGTTCTCAGTTCTCAGTCACTAGTTCTCACTTCCAACTTCCAACCTCCAACCTTCAACCTCCAGCCTCCAACCTCCAACCTCCAACCTCCAACCTCCAGCCTCCAGCCTCCAGCCTCCAGCCTCTGTTCCCCTAACCGCCGATGCCGTGCATGCGCCGTGAGGGTGTCGCGAAGTCCTTGTCATTGATCAGGTGCTTTTCCGGCTTGGCGCAGGCAGCTGCCAGCAGAACTTGTTCCAGGGCATGGTCATCGCTGCCATTCCGAAGAACCTGTTTGAGATCGGTTTCCTGATTATCAAAGAGGCAGCCGCGCACCCTGCCATCGGCCATCAGCCGCAGGCGGTTGCATTCGCCACAGAAATGCCCGGAGACAGAAGGGATTAGTCCGATCCGGCCCTTGGCTCCAGCCAGCCGATACATGATGGCCGGGCCGGAATTCTCCTGACGCGAGAGGACTTCAAGGTTCCCGAGTTTCCGCAGACGCGCCTCTACCTGCCCCATCGGCAAGCCGTCCCGCGAGGCATAGTCCAGATCTGAGCTAATCGGCATGAATTCGATAAACCGGACATCCCAAGGGTGTTTCTGTGTCAGTCGGGCAAAATCCAGGATTTCGTCGTCGTTGAAATCAGCAAAGGGGATAACGTTGAGCTTGATCGGCAGCATCCCCGCCTTTTCGGCTGCTTCTATTCCGGCCAGGACCTGTTCCAGACCAGAGCGACGGGTCAGCTCCCTGAAACGCTCCGGACGCAGGGTGTCAAGGCTGACATTGACGCGCGCCAGACCGGCTGCCTTGAGAGCTTCGGCGTGCTCTGCGAGGAGCAGGCCGTTGGTGGTCAGAGTTATTTCCGGTTTTTCAGGAAGCGCCGCCAGTTGAGCAATAAACTTGACAATGCCACGGCGCACCAGCGGTTCGCCACCCGTCACACGGACCTTGCGGATTCCCAATCTGCAGGCTGCAGCGACAACCCGCAGCAATTCCTCGTAACGCAGGATATCTGCATGAGAGAGTTCCGCAACGCCCGCTTCAGGCATGCAGTAACGGCAACGCAGGTTGCAGCGATCGGTTACTGACAGACGTAGATATTCAATTGTTCTTCCGAATTGATCTTGCACAAAGTTTTCCTCAGCCGGTCTATTTATTGTCATGACCATACTAACATTGGCAAGGACAATCGGACAATACGCGAAGAATTTAGTAATCAGCGCTTCTGGGTCGGAAGGTATTGTTCAAAGGATTTCTTGTCTAGGCAGCAACGGTATGCTTCATCAGCGTTTATGCGCTTGGATTTGAGCAGTTCCAGGATGTGCTGATCCATCATCTGCATTCCTTCACCTTTTGCCGTCTGCATGATTGACGGCACCTGGAAGGTTTTACCTTCACGGATCAGGTTGGCAACCGCGGCATTGCAGATGAGAATTTCCAGTGCCGCTGCGCGCCCCTTGCCATCAGCTGTGCGCAGCAACTGCTGGCAGATGACCCCCTTCAGACTTTCACCAAGCATGGTGCGTACCTGCTCCTGAGCGTCTTTGGGAAAGGCGTCAATAATGCGATCGATCGTTTTCGGAGCTGAATTGGTATGCAGGGTACCGAAGACAAGGTGCCCGGTTTCGGCGGCGGTCATCGCCAGGGAGATGGTTTCAAGATCGCGCATCTCACCGACCAGAATGACATCGGGGTCCTCGCGCAGAGCGGCGCGCAAGGCATTGGCGAACGACTGCGAATGCTGTCCTATCTGCCGCTGGTTAAGAAGCGATTGCTGATTTTCATGAATAAACTCAAGAGGATCCTCAAGGGTCAGAATATGCTCGCGACGTGTCTTGTTGATCAGGTCAATCATTGCCGCAAGAGTGGTCGACTTGCCGCTGCCGGTCGGTCCGGTCACCAGCACCAGACCTTTTTTCAACTTGGTCAGCTTGCGTATGCCTTCAGGAAGACCGAGTTGATCAGCAGTCAGAATCTTGGTCGGGATAATCCGGAAAACCGCCGCGATTCCCCTGTGGGTCTCAAGCAGATTGCCACGAAAACGCGCCACTTCCGGTAAAGAGTAGGCAAAGTCGAGATCAAGATTCTCTTCGAACTCTTCACGCTGTTCCTTGGTCAGAATCTCAAACAGCAGTCCACGGGCCTGTTGATCATTCAGGGGTGGATAATTGAGCTTTTCCATCTCCCCATGCAGGCGAAAGAGAGGTGGTGCGCCGGTTGAGATATGCAGGTCGCTGGCGCCCTGCTGCTTCATCATTTTGAAAAGCGAATCGATTTTGGCCATATTGTTTTCCAAAGATTCTGGATTGTGACAGTGAGTTCCCAGCAAAACGCGGCTCATTCTGGCAGATGGGCCTTTTCATTGTCAAGCTGAATGCCTGCTGTCGCGCACTGGATTCAAACTTGATGTTCGGTGTAACATCATGTTATCAACCCCAAGTTATTAAAACTGGAAAACAAGGAGAAACTTTTATGAGTAAAGCCCTGGGACTCCTCTCTGGAGGCCTTGACAGCAGCCTGGCGGTTCTATGTCTGAAACGCCAGGGAATTGAAGTCACCGCGATCGCCTTTGTCACGCCATTTTTCGGCAGCAGCAAGGCAGAACGCATGGCCCATCAACTGGACGTTCCTCTGATTACCGAGGATATCAGCAAGATTCACCTGGATATGGTCAAGAAACCGCATTACGGATATGGCAAGAATATGAACCCCTGCATTGACTGCCACG
>JAVVDT010000287.1:0-2334 GCA_032250875.1 Desulfuromonadales bacterium
AGTGGGTTCAGAAAATGAAGCACGCGGATGGAATCATTCTCGGTTCCCCTGTTCATTACGCGGCCGTGGGGGGAACAATGAAATCGTTTCTGGATCGGGCTTTTTATGTTGCCGGGGCCAATGGCGGCCTGCTGCGGCACAAAGTCGGCGCTGCGGTGGTTGCGGTCCGGCGCTCAGGCGGCCTGCCGACTTTTAACCAGCTGAACAATTTCCTGTGCTATGCCGAGATGCTGATACCGACGTCAAACTACTGGAACGTGATTCATGGCACCACTCCGGGAGAAGTGATCCAGGATGCAGAGGGGATGCAGATCATGCGGGTACTCGGCAAGAACATGGCCTGGCTGCTGAAGCTGGTTGAAAACGGCAAGGGTTCGGTTGTCCCTCCAGAGCAGGAAGCCAAGACCTACATGCACTTTGTGCGCTGAGATAAAAATCAGCGAGCAACCCGCACAAAGCGGCATCGTATTGCTTTCACTATGAAAACAGGAGGTCTGACAAGGGTCAGGCATTATTCGCATGTTGCTTTTCCAGAATTACCAGTGCGATACCCCCGAGAATGGCGACGGAGGCAAATGCCAGGCGCAAGGTTATGGGCTCGCCGAGGAAAACGATGCCGCCCAAGGCAGCAATGACTGGAACACTGAGCTGTACTGTCGCAGCATTCGTGGCTTTCAACGCAGGTAATACTGTATACCAAATGGCGTACCCTATTCCGGAAGCCATTGCGCCCGACGAAACGGCGTACCAGAATCCTGCGGTATCGAGAGAAGCACCGCCTAACATTGATAGACTCAATATTGCTGCGAAAGGCGCCGCGAGGAGAAAATTCTCCGCTGTCACCCTGATGGCATCGTCCGCACCTTTACCGCGTAAAGAGTAGATGCCCCAGGCAACTCCGGCACTCAACATTAATACGGAACCATACAGCGGCGGTGATGACAGGCCTGGCAACAATAGACCCACCAATCCTCCGAGCGCGAGGACAAGACCGACAAGTTGCAGTTTCAGCAGCCTCTCTCCAGCCCAGATGCCATAGCCAATCATCGTCGTCTGGACAGCACCAAAGAGGATCAACGCACCGGTTGCCGCGGGTAAGCTCACGTAGGCAAAAGAGAATCCGGCGGCATATGCAAACAACGCGAATGCAGAGAGCCAGTTGCCCCCACCGGTATATGTGCCGCGCCTCGTTCGCACGATCAGCCAAAGCATCACCGCACCGGAGACTAATCGAATCGTCGTGAAGCTGGCTGCATCAATGCTGGTGTGTTTAAGCGCGACCCGGCAAAGCAGTGAATTCCCTGCAAAGGCGATCATGGTCAGGGAGGTAAGGAATATTATGCGTTTATGTGACATTGCATCCTTTTCCTTAACGCCTGGAACTTTTGGGTGGCCAACGCCATAACGCCGTAGCCTAGGGGGACGGCCTAGGGGGCCTAGCCTGATTCGCCGCACCACAGGCTTCCAGACACTTGCGCACCGAATCCTGACGTTCGGCTCCGCCGGCAATCACACCACCAATTTTTTCCAGCCGGTAGCGATCAACCAGCTCGGCGCGACAGAAGGCGACGTCTGCTTGCGGGACAATCAGGTGAATCGCCGTAATCTGAGGATGCGCGGCAAGACGCGACAACGTCTGTACCAGAACCGGCTGATCACCCAGTTCCAGATATTGTTTCCTGGTATCGCCGCCGATTCTGCTGCCGCTGCCTGCGGCAGGAACCAGTACGTGAACATTCATAAGTATCCCCGCCATTGACCGTTAATAACAAGAATCTCAATTTGCAGTGTTATTTCGTTCCCATACTCAACGACACAGCATGTGGGTTGCAGCTGTTTGCTTGCGGGAAGTCAAGTGACAACGTTGGACACAGGCAATGGCTGCAGACCACATGCACTCGCTTATGTGCTGAACAGTTTCGCTATTTCTAACGTATTTACCGGCGTTTGAAAATCATTATTACTGCGCGACAAACAAAAAGGCCGAGCGCACATCAGCACCCGGCCTGGAATCATCACGAAATTCGCTGCTATCAGTTAACCTTCTTTTCGAGGCGTTGTGTGACCATCTCTTCCCCTATCCCTTCAGCAAGGGCAAGCTCCTTGACCAGCAGCCTTCGCGCCAACTCGAGGACCTTCTTCTCGCCGTAAGAGAGCTCTTTCGATTCCTTGATCAGATAGAGCTCGCGCAGCACTTCGGCCACATCCTTGGGGTCACCCGTCTTGATCTTGTCGTTGTATTCCCGTTGCCGTCGGCTCCAGGAAGCAATCGCCAGAGAGCCAATTTGCTTTTCCGCGAGGACACTGTATATTGTCTCAACCTTGTCTTTGCTG
>JAVVDT010000287.1:2344-2766 GCA_032250875.1 Desulfuromonadales bacterium
GAGTACGCAAGCCGACCTGACGGGCATTGCCCACAGGCACCATGATGGTCATATCGTTGTCGATTATACGCAGGATATAAAAATCGTGGGTTTGACCGCAGAACTCTCGGGATTCAATCTTCTCAACGACACCGACCCCTTGTGCAGGGTATACAGCTCGATCACCAATTTTAAACATTAGATTCATTTCTCCCATGGAAACAGGAATATTAGCACAGAGAGAGTCCTCGGTCAAGGAAAGCCCAGAATCTTCGCGGGTTTGTTTCCAAGAAAGTCCTTTACGGTCAGAACCCCGGCACTCACTGCACTGCGATATTACGCACTCCCTGCGGTCGCCAGGCCGGTGAGATAACATGACTGCCTTTGCCTTGCTGCTCCAGCAGGCTGCCGAACATGACGGTAAATTCGCCGAAACGATCATT
>JAVVDT010000288.1:0-2752 GCA_032250875.1 Desulfuromonadales bacterium
ACTTGAAAGAGCGCCTGCATCATGCCGGTATTTCCAAGGTTGAAATAGAGCGCGCGGCCGGCAAGGCCAAGATCAATATTTTTGCTGCCCGTCCAGGCATCATTATCGGCAAAAAGGGTTCCGAGGTTGAAGCTCTTAAAAAAGAGCTGGCCAAGTTGACCGATAAAGAGGTCTTTATTAATATTCAGGAGGTTCGCAAACCTGAGATTGACGCCCAATTGGTTGCAGAGAATGTTGCCTTACAGTTGGTTCGCCGAGTTGCTTTCCGGCGTGCAATGAAAAAAGCAGTCAGCCAGTCTCTGAAATTTGGTGCTGAAGGGATCAAGATCGAATGTTCCGGTCGCCTAGGTGGTGCCGAAATGAGTCGTCGCGAATGGTATCGTGAAGGTCGTGTGCCATTGCACACCCTGCGTGCAGATATCGACTACGGGTTTGCCGAGGCCAAAACTACTTACGGTATAATCGGTGTTAAGGTTCTTATTTTCAAGGGCGAGATCCTTGGCAATAAGGATCGGCAGCAATAAGTAATAGATCAGGAGTTTATTTGTCATGTTGATGCCCAAAAAGGTTAAACATAGAAAACAATTCAAGGGTCGTATGAAGGGTGCTGCTCGTGGCGGTACGGACTTGAACTTTGGAGATTTCGGTCTGCAGGCAGTGGATTGTGGTTGGCTCTCGTCTCGACAGATTGAGGCGGCACGTCGTGCCATGACACGTTATGTAAAGCGCGGTGGGCAGATCTGGATCAGGGCTTTCCCTGATAAATCTTTGACCCGCAAGCCTGCGGAGACTCGCATGGGTAAAGGAAAAGGTTCTCCTGACAGTTGGGTCTGTGTGGTTCGTCCCGGGATGGTACTTTATGAAATGCAGGGTGTCGCTGAAGATGTTGCGCGCGAAGCCTTTCGTCTTGCAGCCCATAAACTGCCAATGAAAACCAAGATCCTGGTTCGTAAGGAGGCTGGATATGAAGCCTGATGAACTGCGCGACAAAACAGTTGAAGAACTTAATGCAGTGGTTGCAGAGTTGAATCAGGAGTTGTTTAACCTGAAGTTTCAATTGCACACCGGACATCTGGAAAACACCTCTCGCATCCCTCAGGTGCGTAAGGAAATTGCCAGAATCAAAACTGCGCTTCAAGCAAAGCACAGCTAATCCGATCAAACGAGGACGGCGATGACGAAAGAACGTGGAAATAAGAAAGTACGCGTAGGGGTCGTGGTAAGCGACAAGATGGATAAGACTGTGGTAGTCAAGGTCGATAATATTATCAAGCACCCGGTCTATAAGAAATATATCAAGCGTCGCGTTACCTGCAAGGCACATGATGAGCAAAATATTTGTGCAGCCGGAGACAAGGTACTGATTGTCGAAACACGCCCTCTGTCGAAAGATAAGCGGTGGCGGGTACGTGAAATATTAGAAAAGCACGTCAGCGTTTAGGAGATACTGGCCATGATTCAGATGCAATCTACACTTACTGTTGCAGACAACTCCGGTGCCCGGAAACTCTGTTGCATTAAGGTTCTTGGCGGGTCCAAGCGCAAGTATGCAGGTATTGGCGACATCATTGTCTGCTCTGTCAAAGAGGCAATGCCTAATTCGAAGGTGAAGAAAGGCGATGTTGTTCGAGCTGTTATTGTGCGTACCGCAAAAGAGGTGAACCGTCCAGACGGTTCGTATATTCGTTTTGACACTAATTCTGCTGTGGTTGTTACCGCCGCTGGAGAACCGGTTGGCACACGTATCTTCGGGCCTGTTGCCCGTGAACTGCGCGCAAAACGGTTTATGAAAATTGTTTCACTGGCCCCTGAGGTCCTTTAAAGCTGGGAGTAAAGAGTCATGGCAGTCACAAAACTCCATGTGAAAAAAGATGACCTGGTAATGATTATTGCCGGGAAAGATAAAGGCAAAAGCGGCAAGGTCTTGCGTGTTATGCCAGATAAAGGTCGGGTTCTAGTTGAGAGCCTCAATCTGATTAAGCGCCATACGCGCCCCTCTCGTACCAATAATGAGGGTGGGATCATCGAAAAGGAAGCACCAATTGCTCTCTCTAATGTCCAATTGCTGTGCCATGGCTGTAATAAGCCGGCACGCACCGGCATCAGAGTACTCGAGGATGGCAGCAAATCCCGGTTCTGCAAGAAGTGCAACGAGATTGTGAATAATTAACGGAGTTTTTCATGGCAAGGCTCAAGGAATTATATCAGAAAGAGCTGGTTCCAAAGTTGATCAAGGAACTTCAGCTTAAGAATGTGATGGAAGCCCCTCGCGTCGAAAAAGTCGTCATTAATATGGGACTGGGCGAAGCAATTCAGAATGTTAAAATTCTAGAATCGGCTGTAGAGGAAATGTCGCGTATCACAGGCCAAAAAGCTGTCATCACGCGCGCTAAGAAATCGATCGCACAGTTCAAATTGCGTGAGGATATGCCGATTGGTGTTATGGTGACTTTGCGCCGTGACCGAGCTTATGAATTTCTTGATCGTCTTATTAATGTCGCTCTGCCGCGTGTCAGGGATTTCAAGGGCGTTTCAGCTAAAGCTTTTGACGGTCGTGGCAATTACACCCTCGGTATTCGTGAACAGTTAATTTTCCCTGAAATCGACATTGAGCAAATCGACAAGATTAAGGGGATGAATGTGACAATTGTCACATCGGCTCGTACTGATGAAGAGGGTCGTGCACTGCTTACCGAGATGGGAATGCCTTTTCGGAAACAGAACGTAGCAGCATAGCGGAGGAAGTTCGTGG
>JAVVDT010000289.1:0-2739 GCA_032250875.1 Desulfuromonadales bacterium
GGGGTGCTGATGCGGGATTACCCTCTGATCATGGGAATTCTGGTGATCGGCGCGGTCTTGACTCTGTTGGGCAACCTGCTGGCCGATATCAGCTACGCCATGGCGGATCCGCGTATACGTAAAGGCTGATTCTTAATGACCCCTGAATCCGGGAGGAGTGAGGAGTGAGGAGTGAGGAGTGAGGAGTGAAGGGTGAGGAGTGAAGGGTGAGGAGAGAAGGGTGAGGAGAGAAGGGTGAGGAGAGAAACCAAAGGCTCGGTTTCCGCCTGAAGATTTACCCCTCACCCCTCACCCCTCACCCCTCACGCCTTACGCCTTACGCCTTACCTGCTGGGGTCTGTCGGCAGGTTTAGTTTTCACTCTTTCCGGTTTTTCCTCCGCTATTCAGCCTGTTCCATGTTAAATCTTGAGTAGGTTTATTCGCTCTCCCCGCTTCGAGGTTCCTTAGTTGCATCAATACGAAACAAAATATCGATCCTTTTTTGAACATTCGGCGAATGCGATGCTCATCATCGAAAACGGTGAGTTTGTGGACTGTAATGCCGCCGCGGTGGCCATGCTTGGTTACGACCAGAAAGAAGAACTCATTTCTACGCCGCCGTTCCAGCTGTCTCCCGAGTTTCAACCGGACGGCCGCCGGTCTTTCGATAAGGCTGTAGAAATGATGCAACTGGCGATTGATAAGGGAAATCACCAGTTCGAATGGGAGCATCTCAAAAAAGACGGATCGGTTCTTCCGGTGGAGGTTTCTCTCACGGCGATTGAATCCGAAGATGGCATGCAGCTGCACACTCTCTGGCACGATATATCAGAGCGCAAGCGGTCGGAAAAGTTAATACGTGATCAGATCCATGCATACGAGACCAGCCAGAGACTGTTGAGAGACAGCGAGGAACGCTTCAAAATGCTCAATGAGGCATCTTTTGGCGGTGTCTTTATCTATGTTGATGGCCTGATTATTGATTGCAACCAGAGATTGTGCGAGATGACGGGGTTTCGCTATGAAGAACTCGTCGGTTCTGATGGATTCAAGATGATTGCGCCTGATTGGCATGATCTGGTGAAGAAACATATCAAGATAAACTATGATCAACGGTATGAAGTTGTGGGTGTACGCAATAACGGTACGGCGTATCCCCTGGCGATAAGAGGAAAGAAAGTCGCCTATAAGGGGCATGCCGCGCGGCTGGTTGAGTTTCGCGACCTCAGCGAACGCAAGCGGGTCGAAGCAGAGCTGCAAAAGCTCGAGAAGCTGGAAAGCATCGGCACGCTGGCTGGCGGTATTGCCCATGATTTCAACAATATCCTGACTGGCTTGTACGGCAACATTACCCTTGCCAGGATGAAACTAGCGGTTGATCATCCGGGCTTGCGCTATCTCGAAGCCGCGGAACAGTCGATGCAAAGGGCCAGCTTTCTCACCAGCCAGCTGCTGACCTTTGCCAAAGGCGGAGCGCCGGTCAAGAAAAGTCTGAGTCTGGGTGGTCTGGTCGAAGAAGTCGTCAATTTTAACCTGGCCGGCAGCAATGTACGAGCGATGATCAAGCCGGCAGACAAGCTGTGGTCGGTCAGGGCGGATCATGGGCAGATCCAGCAGGTGTTCGCAAGCCTGACAACCAATGCCCGGCAGGCCATGCCCGATGGCGGCCATCTGCATGTCAGCCTGGAGAATGCAACGCTTGCCGACAACGCGGTCCACGGCCTCGATGCTGGTAACTACCTGCGGATTACCATAACCGATGAAGGCGTCGGCATCGCCCCCGAGCATCTGGATCGAATCTTTGAGCCCTATTTCACCACCAAAGAGTCGGGCAGCGGCCTCGGCCTGGCAACCACCTATTCGATTATCGACAAACACAACGGGCATATCAGTGTCATCTCCCGGCCCGGCAAAGGCACGACGTTTACCCTTTACCTGCCCGCCTGCGCATTAGCGGAGACACTGGCTGAGCATCCTGAAACCGCCGCCGCACCAGCCGCTCAGCTCAGCAGAGTGCTGGTCATGGATGATGAAGAGATGATCCGCGGTCTGCTTCGCGAAATGTTGGAGGAATCAGGCTTTGCGGTTGAAACGGCGGCTGAAGGCCTGCAGGCGATCAAGCTGTATCGGCAGGCAATGGATGCCGGCAAACCGTTTGCGGTTGTCATCCTGGATCTGACCGTACCCGGCGGCATGGGCGGACAAGATGCCGCCGAAGGCATTCTGCGGATGGATCAAAAGGCCAGAATCATCGTATCCAGCGGCTATGCAGACGATCCGGTGATGGCGAACTTTGCTGACTACGGCTTCAAGGGCGTGGCGCCAAAGCCGTATCGACTGGATGAATTGTCAGGAGTATTAGCTGAGGTTCTGGAGGATCGCTGAGTTCTTTCGCTGCACTTCGAAAACCTTCACCTCGATATTTGCCTGTTTTGCGTAATGCCATGCAAAAGTTGCACATAGCCGTCAATGCATTCAGGTTGTCGTATGCCTCAAACCTCAACAATGTCGCTAGTCTGGACCATTCTTGTTGTTTTCTCATCTTGGTACACCTTTTGCTGTGTATACGTAACAGGTTAATCGTGATTTACGGAGGATACGATGTCCGCTTCTAAAAATGCTCAATCCGGGTTTTCGCTGATTGAAATGATGATTGCTGTGGTGATTCTGGCTGTCGGCCTGCTTGGTCTCGCGCAATTGCAGATAACAGCGATTAAGGCGAACGCTCAGAGTGATTCGATTTCTGTTGCCAATACCCT
>JAVVDT010000028.1:0-17409 GCA_032250875.1 Desulfuromonadales bacterium
AACCTGGCTGATTTGGATACAGTAGAGAAACGGATCAGCCGCATCGGCAAACAGGCGAAAAGCGGCGATAAGAAAATGCAAGAAGAACTGGCCTTGATGGAAAAAGTCCATGCATGCCTTAATAATGGTCAACCTGCCCGTAATGCCGATTTGACGTCGGTGCAATGGAGAGTGCTGCGTGAGCTGTGCCTGATTACAGCCAAGCCGGTTCTGTATGTAGCCAATGTTGCTGAGAACGATCTTCCCGGCGATCATCCCTTCGTCGCACGTCTTAGGGAACACGCTTCCGGTGAAAGCGCCGAAATGGTGATCATCTGCGGCAAAATCGAAGCTGAAATCGCCGAATTAGCCGATGATGAGAAAGTTGAGTTCCTTAATGAACTCAGCCTCGAAGAGTCGGGTCTTGATCAGATGATCCATGCAGGTTATCGCCTGCTCGGGCTGATCACCTACTTCACCGCCGGAGTCAAAGAGGTCAAAGCCTGGACTGTGAGCAGCGGATCGCGCGCGCCTCAGGCTGCCGGGGTGATCCACACCGACTTCGAAAAAGGTTTCATTCGTGCAGAGGTTATCGGTTATGAGGATTATGTTGCCGCTAAAGGCGAGTCCAAAGCCAAGGAAAAAGGCTTGATGCGCTTGGAAGGTAAAGAGTATGTCGTTAAAGACGGCGATGTTATGCATTTCCGCTTCAATGTATAAAAAGGCCGGTACTGCTGTCTTGGGATGTGAACTGAGTTTATCTCTTCTTTGAATTCTGTCTGCCGGAATAGCAAAAATCCGTTGCCTCGCAATACGGGGTGTGGTAAATAACAAAGTTCTTTCGACGGAAGCATACTGGATGCTTTCGCTCCTTGCTCCAAACAAGACGGGGCTAACAACTCAAGAGGAGTTTATTAATGAGAATCTACGAATCAATCTTCATCGTACACCCGGATATTGTCGGGGACGAACAAACCGCGATCATCGACAAGTACACGACGATCTTGACGAATCAAGGCGCGGAAGTCCTCAAACTCGACAACTGGGGTGTCCGGACACTGGCCTACCCGGTCAAAAAGCAAACCAAGGGCTGTTTTGTCCTGGTGATCTTTGAAGCCGGCCCGAAAGTGATCGCCGAGTACGAACGTCGTATGCGCATCGACGAAAAGGTGATCAAATTCCAGACGGTTATTCTGGAAGGCGGCTACGAAGCCCCTCCAGTCGTTGAAGCTGCTCCTGAAGACGCCTCAACAGAGGCTGAAGAGGGTGTTGCTGAAACCGCTGAGACCAGTGAGTCTACCGAGGAGGCTGTTGAACCGACAGCTGAAACTGTGACTGCTGCCGAAGAAAAGACGGAAGAAGTTTAACTTCCGTACCAACTTACGACGATGAAGAAGGAGAAATAATCATGGCATATGAAGGAAGTAGTCGTACAGGTGCACCTCGTCGGCGTTATGGCCGCCGCAAAGTTTGCCGTTTCTGCGCCGATAAAAAAGCTACTATTGATTACAAGGATGTCCGTTCCCTGCGTTATTTTATTTCCGAGCGAGGCAAAATTACGCCGCGCCGGATTTCCGGAACCTGTTCGGATCATCAACGCAAGCTGACAGCAGCAATCAAGCGCGCTCGCAATATTGCACTGCTGCCATTCACCGCAAGCCACGCTCTCGAGAGACGTTAACCTTCAGTATCGTAAAATGATGATACAGGGGGGAATTTATGTCGTTCTTGGAGCTTTAGCCGGGTATGCGCTGTTTGGAAGCTTTGCCGCTTTAGGTTTTGCTTCAGTAGCAGTCAATCTCTTTACACCCTTGCCAGCGGCCTTCATCGGCATGCGTTTTGGCTCGATGGCTGGTGTGGTCACTGTCGTATTGACTGCCTTTTTTATCTTGTTGGCGAGCGGTTTTTCCCCGACACTGCTGTATCTGGTTCAGTTCGGCATACCTGGCGCTGGCCTGCCGTGGTTATTGAATCGCGGCGTCGCCTGGGACAAGGCAACTGTTGGCGTCCTTTGGGCGATGGTCGCTGTCAGTCTCTGCGGTCTGCTGGTTGTCTCGGCCATCGCCGGGCAGTCTCCTCTTGTAACCGCCAGTGATCTGATCGGCAGAGAGATCGCTCAGACCACGACAGTCATGCAGGACATGTTTGCGCAAACCGACCTGCCGGCGAACCAGAAGAAAGAGGTCAGTCTGGCCGTTGACAAGATGGCAGCTTTCCTGCAGCAGGCTTATCCCGGTATCGCGATAACCGTAAGCGGCCTGATGACTGTCGGCCTGGTGTTTCTGCTGTCTGTCCTTGCGCGTGGCAGGTACTTTGTTCCCGGCAAGGCTTTTCCCGACTGGAAAGTTCCGGAGCAACTGGTCTGGGTGTTGATTCTTGCAGGTTTTCTGGTCGCTTTCGTTAATGGTTTATTCGGGGTCTTTGCCCTGAACGTGCTGGTCATTCTGCTGCCGGTTTATTTTCTGCAGGGACTGGCTGTGGTCGACTTTTTTTTTCGCCGCAAAGCTTTTTCGCCAATATTTAGAACGCTTGGCTACTTACTGGTCACGCTGGTTAATCCTTTGCCCATGGTGGTCACCGGTCTCGGCATCTTTGACTTGTGGGCTAATTTTCGCAAACCAAGAGAGCCTAAATCATAAAGATTTTGGGAGGATAAAAAGATGGACATCATTCTGACGGAAAATGTTAAAGGTCTTGGAAACATCGGTGAGGTGGTCAAAGTCAAACCTGGTTATGGTCGTAATTACCTGGTTCCGCAAGGTCTGGCAGTTGCTGCAAGTGATCGCAACATCAATGAGATGAAGCATCACAAGCGTCAGCTCACTCACAAAGCAGAGAAACTGAGCAAGGAAGCTTTTGATATCAAGGCCAGAATTGAGGCCGTAGAATGTTCCTTTACGCATAAGGCCAGCGATGAAGGCAAACTGTTCGGCTCAGTCACCACTATGGAGATTGCTGATGCACTGGCGTCCAAGGGGATTGAAATTGACCGTCGCAAGATTCTCCTTGATCATCCGATCAAAGAGCTCGGCGAACACCAGGTTGAAATCAAATTGAACGCCGGTGTTAATGCAACGATCAAGATCAATGTTCTCAGAGCAGAGGCTTAAAGCTCTGCCTGCATCAACGATTGAATCTGAAAGCATAAGGGCCTGCTGATCCGCAGGCCCCTTTATTCCAACGAGGCGAACGTGCAAGATCGCGCCGAACATCGCCTGCCACCTCAGAACCTGGAAGCGGAAATGTCTGTTCTGGGTGGGGTTCTTCTGGAAAACGAAGCCCTTAACCGGGCTTTGGAAGTACTGCGTCCAGAGGACTTCTATCGGCAAGCCCACCGTAAGATTTTCGCTGCCCTGATCACACTCTCCGAACGCAACGAACCTGCTGACCTGGTTACCTTGACGGCCGTCCTGAAAAATCATGACGCACTTGAGGAAATCGGCGGCAGTTCCTACCTGTCGACCCTGGTCGATTTCGTGCCGACTGCCGCGAACATCAGCTACTACTGTAAAATCGTTAAAGAAAAGGCCATCTCCCGTGAATTGATCAAGGTCGCCACTGCGATTGCCTCGAAGGGCTATGAAGGCGGTGAAGTCGAGGCCGCGCTTGACTGGGCGGAAGGCGAGATTTTCAAGATCGCCAATATGAAGTCGCGACCCTCGGTCTTCGCGACCAAAGATATCGTCAAGGAAACCATCAAGACGATCGAGAAGCTTTATGATCGCAAAGAACTGATCACTGGTGTCCCGACAGGTTTCGCCGACATCGACAACATGACTTCCGGCCTGCAGGGTGGGGACCTGGTTATCATTGCCGCCCGTCCTTCGATGGGCAAAACCGCTTTCTGCCTCAACCTTGTCGAACATGCCGCGATGCATGCTACACAGCCTATTCCATCAATTGTTTTCTCACTGGAGATGAGCAAAGAACAGCTTGTCCAACGTTTGCTCTGTTCGGTGGCGAGGATCGAGGCCGGTCGGGTTCGCACCGGTAAATTGGCCCAATCGGAATTCCCGACTCTGGTCAATGCCGCCGGCATCATCGCCGAAGCCCCGATTTATATCGATGATACCCCGGCGATCAGCGTGCTCGAAGTCCGTGCCAAGTCTCGCCGCCTTAAAGCTGAAAAGAATATCGGGCTGATTGTCGTTGATTACCTGCAGTTGATGACCGGCAAGAACACCGAAAGCCGGCAGCAGGAGATTTCGGAAATTTCCCGCTCGCTTAAGGCCTTGGCTAAAGAACTCAACATCCCGGTGATCGCCCTGTCGCAGCTGAATCGCTCCCTTGAGAGCCGCACTGATAAACGCCCTATTCTTGCTGATCTGCGTGAATCAGGTGCTATTGAGCAGGACGCCGACGTCATCATGTTTCTCTACCGGGAAACGGTCTATTGCGATGCGTGCAGAAGGCGTGACAACAGTTGCACCGAAAATCACGAACGCAGTGCCGAGGTGATCATCGGCAAACAGCGTAACGGTCCACTCGGGATTGAACAGTTGACCTTCCTCGGTGAGTATACGCGTTTCGAAAGCCGTTCACGGCGCAATGATGATTACGTCGCTTGAAGTTCGTACGTATCCTGTCACGACTCATCTCATCCTAAATCAGGCAACTCTCCGAACGCATCTATTCACGGCTCACATCATTTGTTTCCGCAAGACCAGCAACTCCAGCGTGCCGCAATAGAATTGCCGTGAGTGGTTGACGACAAAGCCACTTTCCGCGATGAGCTTTCGCAGCTGCACGCTGTCCGGAAATGCCCTGAGGCTGGCTGCGATGTAGGAATGGACCTCGGGGTTGCCGTGCAGCAGGCAACCCCACAGACCGCACCAGTATTTCAAGACCAGGTACTGCAGTTGCTGGAACCAGGGGCTGGGTGGTTTGGAAAAATCGAGCAGGGCGACCAGCCCGCCGGGTTTGAGGATGCGATGGATCTCCATAAAAACCTGGCGAAGTTCTGCCGCGTTGCGCACAGCATACCCGCCGGTGACGATGTCTGCGAACTTATCAGGAAAATCTGTCGCCCCCATATCCTGACGGACAAATTCGATATCGATTGAATCACTGCGTTGCCGGGCGATTTTTAACATCGGTTCTGTCAGGTCGATGCCAATGATGCGACCGGCCGGATATTTCTCGGCCAGCAGGAAAGCGATGTCCCCTGTACCACAGGCAAGGTCGACACAGATCGGGGTCGCAAACTGCGGCAAGGCGGCAATCAACTGTCTTTTCCAAGCCGCGTCACGCCCGAGAGACATCGCCCGGGTGGCAAAATCGTAACGGCTGGCGGCCTCGCTGAAGTGCTGCTCATTGTATTCCCGCTTGCGCTCCGGAGAGTGGATATAATTTTTGATCTTCAGGGCGAACCTGCTGCCTTTGGACATCCTTTCCCCCAGAATCAAGTCGATTTACGCTGCTTGAGCGGTGAACGGTCCGGCTCGCTACTGTGTTCGTGCAGGTAAGACCACATGCTGCCGCCATGCAGGGACGCAAACAGCTCTTCGTAAGCTTCAAGAGCGGCCTCGCGATTGGTTTCATCAATTTTGATCGCCTTGGCTGCGAACTCATGGCACCAGCGGCATTCCTCACAATCAATATCAATACAGCTGTTGGTACGGAAGCGCTCTATGAAGCCGTCAAGCGCACGGTTATCAATATAGACCGGTGGATGGCCCTCGACTGGCCTGGTCATGCCACGCAGTTCGGCGAGCCGTTTGAGTGGCAGCATTCGCATTGGATTGGCCAGGCCAGGACGGAGGATAAAACGCAGCAGCCAGCTGAGACCGTGCCGGTAGTAGCTGTGACTCTCTTTGATCCCCTGGAAGCCGTAAGCCTGAATCAGGTCAAGCAGGTTGCCGTCATAACGGCGTGCGGCATAGGCCTTGATCCTGGTCATCATCATCTCGGTGGGGATGTCGCGTTCGGCGAGCTTGAACAGGTCGTAACCCATCCCTTCATAGATGTGCAGATCTTCCGGACGGATCCATTCCGAGCGGATGTAATGCAGCGGATTGCGCAGCTTCATCTCGGTACATTTCAAAAAGCACCAGTCGATGAAAAACCCCTTGTTCTCGTGCCAGGATTGCCCGCTATGAGCCAGCGCGTTCATATGCATCGGCGACATGGCACATCCGGTCAGGCAGTTGTTGTTGGCCATCAGCTCCAGATCGCATTTGACCGACTTGCGGATCTCAGCCAGAGTCTTCAGCTCACGATTGACCAGAATGCTGTCGAGTACGATGCAGTCGGCACCTAATTCCTCCCACATCTGCGCTTTACGCACCCGGTCAACCCCGCCGAACACGGAGATGCGTACTTTAAGGTGCGGCTGGCGGGTCTTGATCATCTGCAGCATGAAAGGCGAAGCGACGGTCACCGCCGTGACGCCGATATCGCTGATCCAGTCGAGCAGTCGGTTGATCTCTCGCTGACCTTTGCGGGTAATCTCGCGATTGCCCATACAGGAAGAATTCAACAGGTAATTGAAGGCCATTCCAGAATTTCGGACATGCTTGACGTGGTCGGCCAGCTGCTGGCGCGATACCCTGGCTAGCTGGTAAGGTGCCCGTCCGCCGCCCACTGCATCGGTTTGCAGCTTGCCAAACAGTTCGGTAACCGGGTAATCCCGACACTGTTCGACCAGTTCCCGGTCGAAGTTGGTCGCAATGCTCAATCTCATTATTGAATTCCTTGCATGTTGCTGACTCAATCTCGCAAGGCCTTCTTATGGCCTGGCCAGAGCCTCTTCTTGCCTGGTCTCTGCTCTTTTGGAGTTGTGGGCTCGCTGCGTCTGCAACAGCCCCATCTCAACGGTCAACCCCGGTCCAAAGGCCATGGCGCAGACCTCTTCATGGCTGGGGCGATCCTGCTGTTGCAGTATCTCCTGGAGGACGAAGAGTATGGTTGCGCTGCTCATGTTGCCATATTCGCGCAGGACTTTTCGGGAGGCGGCAACCTGCTCCTGACTGAGGGCGAGACTTTCAGCGACCTTGTCGACGATCGCCTTGCCGCCCGGATGAACGGCCCAGGTCGTGATGTCCTCCAGTTCGAGATCCCTGGAGGATAGCACCGGGCGGACGGCATCACGGATATTGGCGCCGATGATTTTGGGCACATAGCTTGACAGGGCAATGTCGAAGCCCAGGTCACCAATGGACCAGACCATATCCTCTTTGCCGCTCGGAATCAGGCTGGAGAAAAAATTGCCGAGCTGGAAGCAGGATTGATTCTCCTCTGGCGTGCGGGCGCTGACGATGGCTGTTGCAGCTCCGTCGGCAAACAGGGAATTGGCAAGCATGGAATCTTCACCGCCGTTGATCTGCAGATGCAGGGTACAGAGCTCCAGACACATGACCAGCACCACCGCTGCAGGATCGGCTTCACAGAATTGTTTGGCCATGCGCAAAGCCGGAAACGCCGCATAGCAACCCATAAAACCAAGATTGTAACGCTGCGTGGCATGCGACAGACCGAGCTCGTTGATGATGTGGTAGTCGGGCCCGGGGTTACAGAAACCCGTACAGGATGCCGTGACCAGATGAGTGATTCCGGAAGGCTTCAGATCGGGGCAGTTGGCAAGGGCCTGGCGGGCCAGGTCAACCGCGAGGCGCTGGGACTCCCGGGTATAAACCCTGTTGCGCTCGGCCGTGGATAGCTCACGGCGCTGTCCATCGGCTCCGAGTGGGAAAAAGTCACCCGGCAGGTTCTGATCGAAGGACGTAATCACGCTGTGCCGTTTATCAATCCCCGATTTGCGGTAAAGGGCGCGGACCATACGACGTTGGCGCTCGTCAACAGTCCATTCCTGCATTTTTCTGCTGGCGTATTCCTGGGAATAGTTCATCTCCGGCGTTAAAGTTTCTATATGCTGGATCCAGACGGACATGGATTCCTCCTTGTTGGTGAGTTCAACGTCAATGGGATGGATCAATGCCGCCATAACACTACACTGACTTCTACCTGTATCTGGTCATCAACCTTGATGAAGCCAAGCACACTGGGGGGTTGCAGTTGGAAGCTGGCCAGAGAAACCGGGAATGCCATTGTGAACGAAATTTGTTCCGGATTAACCACCAGGTCACGGGTGACTGCCTGCACCCACTGGTTGATATCGCGAATCCGCAGGTCAAATTCCAGGTGTGACAAAGCATTATCCTTCGCCTGCAGCTGCCGCATGACCACATCGGGATCGAGATCGGTGAACAGGCCCTGAATCTTTGGATAGCTCTTTTGTTCGAACATGGCGTGCATCTGCTTGTCACGAATAGTATTGCCGGTATCCATCTCCTCGACCAACACCTCGACCACCGTTTGCTGGATCATCCCGCTGTCGCCGATTTCGCCTGAGGTTGCCAGGGTAAAGGGTTGGCAGGCCGCTGTCCCGTCAAAGCCGTGCAAGGTCGAGCGGCCAAAGAAGCGGATGTCGCAGCTCCCTTCCAGGGTCAGCGCTGACGCTGTTGCCGCCAGCAGCAGGAATACAACCATGCTTGCCAGGATTTTGTGTTTCATATGTTCTCCTGTTTATCAGTATAGAGGTAAAGCTGTTTTGATGCAGTTTTATCGTCGTGCTGAGCATCTGTTGTCTTTGCGCTGGTAGCGGGTGTAGCGAAACCCAGCGTGTTCCACGCTCTCGCAAACGATCCAGTTCTCAAGATCAAGTTCAGGGAAGCGCACATTGCCGGAAACAGAACCCTTGACCCAGGAAATGTGTAATTCCGAGGCAATCGGAAGTGCCTTGCGGTAGAGTTCCTCTCCGCCGATGATAAAGACCTTGCGGCCCAGTTGTGCTGCCGCAGTCAGGCCTGCCATGAAGTTGGCGCAAACCTGAACGCCCGGCATTTTTTTTTGTGATCGGCTCAGGACAATATTATGCCGTCCGGGCAGTGGACGGCCGATGGACGTATAGGTTTTACGTCCCATGATTATTGTGCACCCCATGGTCAGGTGTTTGAAGAGCAGTAAATCCTCGGGAAGGTGCCAGGGAAGATCCTCACCGGAACCGATAACCCGATCCCTGGTCATGGCCACGATGATCGCTACATGAGGAACGTTGCGTTGTGGTGAGACGTCATTTTTTTGCGGCATAATCGTAGGATACCATTACCCTATTTGGAGATAAAGCAGAGAAAATATGCTTTGGCTCACTGTGTTTTTTTGATTGGATAAAGGTTTTCAGTTGAACAGAGCGACCAGAGTGGTAAATATTGATCATCGTTTAAGAGGAGGCTATTATGAAATCTTATCTGTTTGTTGCTCTACTGGTTCTGCTTTTGCCAACGGCATCATGGTCTCTCGGTACTACGATGGAGCTTGGTGTACGCGGGGGCATAGACAGCACGACGCGGCACGAAAACTACACTGTTGGAGAACTCTATTATCTGCAGGCCCTGCCGTGGCAGAAACAACTCGGCCCAAATGTAACGCTCTCTACGCGCCTGGATTCTGGCGTCGGTTACTTGCGTACCGATGTACAAGATAGCGGCTGGCTGGCGGTTGGGGGGGATATTGTCTTCAGTCTGTTGGATGATGTCTGGGAACTTGAGGGTGGATTCCGCCCGACCTGGATGTTCAGACATGAGATCGGCGAAGATGATTTCGGTGGGCCGGTTCAATTCTCGAGCCATGTCGGAACGACTCTCAATCTGGGCCAATTTTCACTCAGCTATCGCTATCAGCATATCTCAAACTCAGACCTGTATAACGAGAATCCCGGACTTGACCTTCATCTGATTGGTTTGGGAATACGTTTCTAATCCATCCATGCGATCACTGCTATCCAAACAACCGGCGCTCAATCGCTAAGCGCCGGTGGTTTAATTGTTAAGCCTGATGTGGTGGTCTGCTTCTCTTCCTCTTAATTTTGTTTGGCCGTGATATTGAGAGTCTGAATCTTTTTTCGCAAGGTATTCCGGTTGATCCCCAATACTTCGGCTGCCTTGACCTGGTTGCCGCGGGTCTTTTCCAGAACGATGTTGATCAATGGTCGTTCCATCTGGTGCAAAACCATTTCGTACAGGTTGTTCATGTCCTGTAAATCGATCTGCGCCAGAGAACTCTGGAGCTTCTGATTGATCAACCCTTCCAGAGAAGCACCATTGCCTCTGTTGTCGCGTCCCATGACCAGGCTGGGGAAATCCACCACATTGAGCAGCTTGTCGGGCGAGAGCAGCGCTGCGCGCTGGATGATATTCTCCAGTTCGCGTACATTGCCCGGCCATTCGTAATGACAGAGCAAATCCATGGCTTCTTTGGAGAGGCCGGTTGCTGAGGTGTTGTATTCCTCGCCGGCTTTCACCAGAAAGTAATCGATCAGGTTGGGAATGTCTTCGCGGCGTTCGCGCAACGGCGGCAGTTCCAGAGGGACCACATTCAGGCGATAGTAGAGGTCTTCGCGAAACTCCTTGCGCTGAACTTTTTCCTTGAGATCCTGGTTGGTTGCCGCAACGATGCGGGTATTTACCTTTATCGTTGTGTTGCCGCCAGTTCGGGTTATCTCTTTCTCCTGCAGGACCCTCAGTAACTTGGCCTGCAGTTCCAAAGGCATGTCGCCGATTTCATCAAGGAAGAGGGTGCCGTCCTTGGCTTGTTCAAACTTGCCGATCTTTCTTTCCGTAGCACCGGTGAAGGCCCCTTTTTCATGGCCGAATAATTCACTTTCCAACAGTTCTCTGGGGATCGCGGCGCAATTGAGAGCAATAAACGGCTTGCCGAGACGCGCACTGTTGTAATGAATGGCCCGGGCAATCAGCTCCTTGCCCGTTCCGCTTTCACCGTAAATCAGAACGGTGACATCCGCAGGCGCGATTTTGCCGAGAACCTTGTAGATCTTCTGCATCGGCTGACTCTGGCCGATGATCGTGCGCTCCAATTGATAATGGTTCTTGATCTCCTGTTTGAGAAGTGACACCTCGGCAGAAACCTCTGCTGCTTTCTGTGCTTTGAAAATGATGGCATCAAGAGCATCCAGATCAAACGGTTTGGTGAGATAATCGTATGCACCACGTTTCATTGCTTCGACTGCATTGCTCATTGATGATTCGGCTGTCATGATAATGACCAGTGCCCGCGGGCATTCCTCCTGAAATTTACGCAGCAGTTCCAGCCCGGAGAGCCCCGGCATTTTGATGTCCAGAACGGCCAGGTCGTAACTCTGCTTCCTGCTCATGAGCAACGCTTCCTTGCCGTCGCTGGCCAAATCAACCTCAAAGCCCTGTTTGGTGAGAGACTTGGAAAGGACCCAGCGAATGCTCTCTTCGTCATCTGCAACCAGAATCCGTTTGATCGACATATACAACTCCTCCTGAAAAATAACCGCCTTAACGATGCAGCGGCAATGAGACGATCATAGTCGTTCCCTTGCCAGGGGAACTTTCAATCTTCAACAGACCATGGTGATCTTCGATAATTTTTTGAGAAATGGCCAGGCCCAGGCCGCTCCCTTTGTTCTTGGTGGTGAAATAAGGAGTGAAGATGCGATCCATCTCCTTCTCTGCAATACCGCAGCCTGTGTCGCTGATCGTGATGTCCACCATCTGTGATGAGCGTCTGCCCGGACTGAATATGTGGTAATTGGAAGAAATCCTGGTTTCGATCAGGACGTCACCTTTTTTTGTAATGGCTTCTCTGGCATTCTTGATGAGGTTGAGGAAAAGCCGGGTCAGGAAATTTTCGTCCCCCTTGATCGGCGGAATACTCGGGTCGAGCTTTAAAATAAACCTGATGTCCTGACCGCGTGCCGCTTCTCGTTGCAGTAAGATAATATCGTTGAGAACTCTGGTTAAATCGACATCACCGATTTCCGGGGCACGTGGATTACCAAGATCCATCAATTCTTCAATAATGAAGTTGATTCGCTCTACTTCTTTGATCATGATCTGCGTGTAGTCCAGCAAGGAACTCTCTTTGGCCAGTTCCATGGCGAGCAGCTGTGCCGCGCCCTTGATGCCTCCCAGCGGGTTCTTGATCTCATGAGCCAGTCCAGCAGCTAAAGTCCCCAGCATCGACAAGCGGTCGGCGCGGCGCAAGGTCCCTTCCAGCTCCTTGATCCGTGACAGGTCACGGATGATCATGACCGCACCGTCCTGATTGCCCTGTTTGGCATAAATCGGCGCAGCATAAGCATTGACCGGCAGTGGTGCCGCGTTCTGGCGGTGCAGGTAGAGACCTTCGTCATCGGTAATGGAACGGCCATCCACCAAAGCAACTTTGACCAGATAGAGCAGGGTCTTCTGGCCTTTAAACAGCTCCTGGTAGTGTTGGCCGATCGTCTGACGCGATGAGCGCTCCATGAGTGCTTCCGAGGCCGGATTGAAGAGGCTGATCCGGCCTTGCTGATCGAAAGCAATCACGGCACGGTCAATGTTTTCCAGGATCATCCCATAGAGTGTCGAGTCTGTAGCAGATGAGGCCGTTTCAGTCTTGCTTGTTGTAAACTTCTCAGGCGGCATCGGCAAAAAAATCCTCAAGCAGGCGGCTCATTTCATCGATCGTTTTGGTCTGGTTGATCTTCATGCGGAACCCGGCTGCGTTTTCCAGGCCGCGAACATACCAGCAGAAATGCTTGCGCATTTGTCCCAACGTCTTGTACGGACCAAAGGTCTCCAGGCAAAGTTCGAAATGACTTCGAACCACGTCAAGGCGCTCTGCTATGGGTGGTTGTGTTATGGGTCGACCAGCGAGCAGATCCAGAGCCTGAGTGATAATCCAGGGGTTGCCATAGCCTCCTCGGCCAATCATGACCGCGTCACAGCCGGTCTGCTCAAACATGGTTTTAATACATTCCGCCGAGAAGAGATCACCACTACCGATGACCGGGATCGAAACAGACTCTTTGAGCCTCTTGATCTGTCGCCACTCGGCTTGTCCGCCGAACATCTGCGCACGTGTTCGCGGGTGCAGGGCGACCGCATCAACGCCTTCTTCGGCAGCGATTCGGGCAATCTCAAGAAAGTTGATAGAGTCATGGTCCCAACCGGAACGAAACTTGATCGTCAGCGGCAGGGACGTCGCGAGACGTACGGCGGCAACAATGCGAGCAACCTTGCCCGGTTCGCGCAGCAGGGCGCTGCCGGCTCCTGAGCGGATGACTTTGCGGACTGGGCAGCCGAGGTTCAGATCAATGAGCTCGCCACAACCCTCAACCTGTTTGACTGCTTCAGCCAGACGCACTGGATCTTCACCAAACAGCTGAATTCCCAGTGGGTGCTCTTCCGGTTTGGACTTCAGCAACTCGCGAGTCGCTTTGCCGTTGAAGAAGAGTCCATTGGCGCTGATCATCTCGGTGAATACCAGGGATGCACCGTGGCGCTTCATGATGAGACGATAAGGCAGGTCGGAGATGCCCGCCATGGGAGCTGAAATAATTTGGTTTTTGAGTTTTAGAGAACCGATTTTCATGGGTTGTATGCCTATTTTTTGTGCATGTTACCATGACGAGTCAGTAATGCAATTGAAAATTACGTGCCTCTCCAGAAAAAAGAAATCGCATACTGTATACAAAATCGGCTTGACACTTTATGGGTGACTTGTTAGAACGTTATTTGGAAGATGAGAAAGGGTAAAGAATCACAGGCATGATTTGCTCTTGATCGCTTTCTATATTTTCTCCCGCTGCAATTCTCTTTGTCTTGCATAAGTCTGCATCCAAGGGGTTGAGGGTGATGGCGGGATGATTTGTCATGTGACAGTTGTTGTATGGTGAACAAAGGGACAGTTTTATCCTGGTGGGCATTCTTACCCACCACAATTCCATTCCCCCAAAGGAGAGAGCGTATGTCGACACTGAAAAAAGTCCTAAGCAAGAAAATTGATGAGCATCGTCCTCGGACGACCCGTCTGGTCAAAGAATTCAGCGATGTCAAACTGGGTGACGTGACCATCGGCCAGGCTATCGGCGGTGCCCGCGGCATCAAGAGCCTGGTCACCGATATCTCTTACCTTGATCCTTATGAAGGCATCCGCTTCCGCGGTATGACTATTCCTGAGACCTTCGCAGCCCTGCCTAAAGTCCCCGGCAGTGACTATCCTTATGTCGAAGGCTTCTGGTACCTGTTGTTGACCGGTGACGTTCCGACCATGGAGCAGACTCTGGAAGTTGTCGAGGAATGGAAGCAGCGCTCCCAGATTCCTCAATACGTCATAGATGTTTTACGTGCCCTGCCGCGGGATTCACATCCGATGGCCATGTTCTCTTCGGCGATTCTTGCCATGCAGCGTGACTCGGTTTTTGCCAGCAACTACGCCGCCGGCAAATTCAACAAGATGACCTGCTGGGAAGACATGTACGAGGATTGTACCAACCTGATGGCGAAGCTCGCCCCGATCGGTGCTTATATCTATCGCATTAAGTACATGGGCGACACCCACATCGCTGCAGATCCCGATCTTGACATGGGCGGTAACTTTGCCCGCATGATGGGCATCCCCGCTCCTTATGATGATGTTGCCCGGATGTACTTCGTCCTGCATTCCGACCATGAGTCCGGCAATGTTTCCGCTCACACCACACACCTGGTCGCCTCGGCTCTGTCCGATGCCTACTATGCATACAGTGCCGGCATCAATGGTCTCGCCGGCCCGCTGCATGGTCTTGCCAACGAGGAAGTCCTGCGCTGGACTCAGAACTTCATGGCCAAACTCGGCGGCGAAGTGCCGACCGAAGAAGGTCTCAAAAAAGCGCTGTGGGACACCCTCAACAGCGGTCAGGTTATCCCGGGTTACGGTCATGCCGTACTGCGCAAGACCGACCCGCGCTACACCTCGCAACGTGAATTCTGCATGAAGACACCGGGTCTTAAAGATTATCCGCTGTTCCAGCTGATCAAGATGATCTTCGAAGTTGCTCCTGACGTTCTGACCGAGCATGGCAAGGCCAAGAACCCCTGGCCGAATGTCGATGCCCAATCCGGTGTCATCCAGTGGTATTACGGCGTTACCCAGTACGAGTTTTACACGGTCCTGTTCGGCATCGGCCGTGCCCTCGGCTGCCTCGCCAACATTACCTGGGACCGAGCTCTCGGTTACGGTATTGAACGGCCTAAGTCGGTGACTACGGCTATGCTGGAAGAAGCTGCCGGCATTAAATAAAGTCGATTAGTAAATGTAAACAGAAAGGGGTGCCTCACGGCACCCCTTTTTTAATTGTTGGGTTGATTACGTTTGATACTACTCCCACAAGCCTGCCAAAGTGTAGGGCGAACCCTCGGTCGTCCAGAATTCTCCATCAACATAGCGGTAACCGATATCGAGCTTCGCCAAATCCGTCATATCCTGATTGCCCAGTTCCAGATCCGCCGCCTGATAGTTCTCTTGCAGCCGCGCTGGATTAACCGACTTGGGGATCACTGCGGTGCCGCGCTCTATAGCCCAGCGCAAAAGAACCTGAGCAGGGCTGTAGCCATGGGTCTGAGCGATTTTTATTACAACCGGATCTTCGAGCAGGTTCGGTTCATGCCCTTTTTTCATGACGGCCGGTCGATCTCCCGAACCCAATGGTGAGTAGGCAGTCAAGTGGATGTTGTGCTTTCTGCAATAGGTCAGCATTTCATTCTGCTGCAGATAAGGATGCAGTTCGATCTGATTCATCTCTGGCTTGAGTGTCGCGACGTTGCCGATTAACTCAAGATTTTTGATGCTGAAGTTGGATACGCCGATATGTTTGGTCAGACCCTGCCAAGCACACGCCTCCATGCCTGCCCAGGTTTCAGTGAGCGGTATTTCCTTCAAGCTGAGGAAGTCGTCGGCCTTTTTGGGGAAGAGAACGTTCGGTTTGACGGCGACCGGCCAATGAATCAGATACAGATCCAGATAGTCCAGGCGGAGATCCTGCAGGGTTTTCTGCAAAGCTTCGCCGGTCTGCTCTTTGGCGTGGGCGTTATTCCACAACTTTGAGGTAATCCACAGCTCATCACGTTTAACCTCTCCCGCCTGCATTGCCTCCATCAGTGCTCTGCCGATTTCCGCTTCATTACCGTAGATGGCTGCACAATCGATATGCCGGTATCCGATGTTGATTGCCTGCCGAACCGCATTGCCGACTTTGCCTGGTTCGCTCTTCCAGGTGCCCAGGCCGAGGATCGGCATCTGGTCATTGTTCGCGAATACTAAGGTTTTCATGGTGTTTTCCTCCTGTTAATTCTAATGGTATGATGTTGCTGCAATGATGCTAAGCTATGTGTTGCAAAGTTTAGCAGAATTTGCGGAGGGTGCTGTGATGGGTAATTATTTCAGTATTATATTTGCTGATCGCTTCATCAATGGTGTGAGCGCTGTCGGAAGTGACTCGACTGCAGAGAGCCTCCCGACCGATCAGATCGGCAAGATTTTTTGCTTTGTCCGGCAAGGATTTTTGCATTCAAATGACTCATCGAAATGTCAGTGACAACTTCCCGCATTTGCGGTTCGACAGGCCATGGCGTCTGCTAACCTCTGATGAGCTTGGCGATTTAGCTCAATGCGCCACTTTTGATGAACAATTGCTGGAACGTGTTATCCGAGGAGTCAGTGGCCCCTGCCTTAGCATCAATCGTTCCTCCCAGTGCCTGGTGACAACGGTCAGGGAATCCCGCATGACTAATTTTGAGGAAGCCTGTCGGATGCTGGCCGAGCAGGGATGGCCTGTCATTGTCCGCTGTACCGGGGGCTCCTGCGTTCCCCAGGGACCCGGAGTCATCAACTTTTCAATGGTCCACCCCAAGATCCGCGGCTGGTATCTGGAGGATGGCTATAAAGTGCTCTGTGAATTTCTCACGCAGTTTCTGGCAAGCTACGGACTCCTCGCAACCACAGGCGAGAGTCCGGGGTCTTTTTGCGATGGCCGCTACAACCTGCAGGTTGGTGGGCAAAAGCTGGTGGGGACGGCCCAACGCTGGGCCGGTGGCAGTCGGGAGAATGCCGCTGTGCTCGCGCATGCTTGTCTGCTGGTAGATCTGGGCCTGTTCGAGGCAACCGAAAAAATCAACAGCCTCTATCGATTGTGTGGCAATCCTCAACAGTTCACGGCAAAATCCTGCACCACTTTGCGTGATTGCCTGGGCAAACCAGATCAAAGGTCTTCAGCTGATTTTCTCGCGGAGGTTGAACAGCGTCTGGTGGCTATGGCCGGGGATTATTTTTCCATTTCAAGTCATCTGTGAAACAAAACCACAAATATTTATGAAATTGTTGCTGATTGCAGTGCAGTAAGCGGCACTGGATGTTAAGATTCACTGTGATTGCAGGTCCTTAACGGATTATGTCCGCATTTGTCATTTATTCTAAGGAGGGGTGTTATGTCGATTGCTGCACGAGGGGGGCGATGCTTATCGCCGGTACGAAGTCTGCTCAAGATTGTTTTGCTGCTGTGCTGCTGGCTGCCATTGCCGGCAATGTCTGGCAATGCTGCCGAGCTGATGCTGCCGCAGGTCTATACGAAGCAGGTTGATATCTGTG
>JAVVDT010000290.1:0-2737 GCA_032250875.1 Desulfuromonadales bacterium
GCTGCAAAAGGACTAAGCCGAGCATGGCGAAGAGTTCTTTGGTCTGCCGTCCCTTCGTTTCATTATACAAAGGGAAGAGCTTCTCAGCCGGAAGCCTGTGAAGGATCTCTTCGCGGAACAGATGTGCCCAAGAGGATTCCAGCAGGGCAATCCGTTTCGGGCCGAGATGCTCAAATGGGTTGAACATGTCGTAGGTTTTGTGGTCCTTGACGTTGATCATGTGCTCTCCGGATAACCTGTTGAATTTATTGCGGTTATCCTAACACAAGATGGTAAAGACAGCAAGGTTAAATCAGACATTTAGTCAATTAATTCAGCTATTTATGTTGAAATAGTGTTTTTGCGAGTCCATCAAATTTTGATCTTACAGATTTTCATAGATCTTGATCGCGATTAGAGAATAGAATGGCCCTGTCACCAAGACCAAGCCCTCTGTTGCCACCGGACAGGCAGTTTTCCCGCATCCGGCAGCCCCGTGAATTACCCCGTCCGGGGGACTCAGAACAGCATGAGCTGAAGCGCTTCAGGCCGTAGTATACGACGCATTGCGAAGAGTCCCATCTGATCGAATTCCTCTTTTGTCGGCTTGCGCTTCCCCGGCCAGCGGATCGTTCGCCAGCGTCCGTGGATATAGGAGCGCAGACGGTTACGTACCCATTTGTCCAGTTTGGTGAACATGCCGACATTTTGGCCGCGGCGGTGATAATTGCCCCAACCTTGTAACTGCGGGTTCAGGGCTTTGATGATCTCCGCTACGGGCTTATCACCTTGTTTGCGTCGGGTCATTTCCCGAACTTTTGCATACAGGGCTTTTAAGGATTTCGTCCCGATGGTGTGGCCCCGGCGGGTGAAATGAAATCCGAGAAAGTCGAAGCCTGCCTTGAATGTGCTCAGGGCTGTCTTCTCCTCGCTGAGTTCCAATTTCAACCGTTTCAGGACTTCCCGAACATGCTTCAATGCTTCGGGAGCTTCTTCTTCCCGACGACACAGGATCACAACATCGTCCGCGTAGCGCACGAAGGTGTAACCTGCTTCCGTCAATGCGTTGTCCAGGACGGTGAGATAAATGTTGCTGAGCAACGGGCTTATCACCCCGCCTTGGGGAGTCCCGGAGGTTTGATACCGTACCTTCCCCTTCCTCCATGACTCCGGCCTTCAACCAGCCGCGTATCAGGCCAAGAACCCGGCGGTCCTTGATGACCTGGCGGACGAGTCGCATCAGGATTTCGTGGTCGACATTGTCAAAGAAACCCTTGATGTCTAAATCCACCACGGTTCGATATCCCTGCTTACGCAGTTCTTCGACTCGCTTTGCTGCCATGTGCGTGCTTCGTCCGGGGCGGAACCCATAGCTGTCTTCGTGAAAATACGCTTCGAAGACCGGACTCAGGACATTATGAACGGCTTGCTGGCAGACCCGGTCGGTTACGACGGGGATGCCCAGTGGCCGCTTCTTTTTGCTCCCCGGCTTGTCGATGTAGCACCGCTTGACCGGTTTGCTGCGATAGGTGTCGTTGATGAGCCGATGGCGCAGGGCACAGAGATGCTGCTTCTCTTTCTGCGCCCACGTCGTTACGCTCATACGGTCGATTCCACCGCTGCCCTTGTTCTGCACCACTTTGTGCGAGGCGTCCGACAGGTTGTTCCAGTTGTAGACCTTGTCGATCGCACTGTGAAGGATTCGCTTCACCTTACACCACTCCTCCGTCAGAATGGTTTATGCGCTGGCGGTGCCGCGTCTCGGCTCCGGGTCGTTTTCGCATGGAACGTGCCCCTGTCCGCAGTGTGCATCTTGACCATCCTTTCACGGTGTCGTCCTTCGTCGTGGCTTGACCGACCACAACTACTATGACGGCGCTGACTCCTCACGGTTGCATCGGGCTCCCAGTGCCCTACTCTGCTGCGTGCACAGAGACTTCCGCGAGGCCTCACTCGGTCACTTCGTTTCCCTGTTCAGTTCCTCTCCGCGCCTAACCACTTGTGATCGCTTCCAGCACGGCTCTCCGTGAGCTTCCGCGCCTTGAACTCTCTCAGCTTCAGAGAGCCTGGGTTGCAGAGCTTAGCGAATCCTCACCCCACGACCACGCCACCTCGACCTAATCCTCTACCTGCCGTCGCTTCGGCAGAAGAAAACGGATCTGAACCTCGGCCTCAAGCCCTTCTCCCGCCCGCCTCGCGGCGTAGCGAGTCACTTACCTCCGGCAACCCCGTTCGATGGGTGCGACGGGGAGGTTTTACCCGGAGTGATAATCCTGATGTTGGCCTCCTATGTTTCTCACGGTTACACAGGGACGGACTGTCACCGTCACTGAGGGAAACGGGCTGCGAGTCGCCCGCTAAACATAAAATATGTATTGACAAATTTTGATGGCTTCGCAAATTCACTCATGCCGCCAGATCCGCAGAATCACCCGGAATGTTGCCGCACAAGTTAAATTGCACAGCAAATGTCTTCAAGTACTCCAGTTTAATCCGCAGGCACGCCTTGAAAACAGAAAAACGTTGGCGTGAGTTCGATATAGGGGAATTATCCCCACTTCTTGGTCGTCCGCCTTTGCTTATAAACGCAGCTGCCCGACGGATGTTCAATCCGGTGGCTTTCAGTGTCGCGGCGAGTCTGATCGGGATCATGCCTCTGACCCGGAGATGCTTGATTCCGGTCACCCGGTCCAGGTCGGACATGGTGGCTTCGACACCAGCTCGATATCGATATCGTTCTTTGAACTCTGCTGTCTGT
>JAVVDT010000291.1:0-2720 GCA_032250875.1 Desulfuromonadales bacterium
ATTGTGAGTTTTCAAGAGTTGATTATGGCCCTGCAGCACTACTGGGCCAACCAGGGCTGTATCATTCAGCAGCCTTACGACACCGAAAAAGGTGCCGGCACCTTTCATCCGGCAACCTTCCTGCGCGCCCTCGGCCCGGAGCCGTGGAATGTCGCTTATGTGGAGCCGTCACGCCGTCCGACCGACGGTCGTTACGGCAACAACCCCAATCGCCTGCAGCATTACTACCAGTTTCAGGTACTCCTCAAACCGTCGCCGATGAATATTCAGGAGCTCTACCTCAATTCACTCAAGAGCTTCGGTATCGATCCCGTCAAGCACGATATCCGTTTTGTCGAGGACGACTGGGAGTCGCCGACTCTCGGGGCCTGGGGGCTTGGCTGGGAAGTCTGGCTGGACGGTATGGAGATCACGCAGTTTACCTATTTTCAGCAGTGCGGCGGCATCGACCTCAAGCCGATCCCGGGCGAACTGACCTACGGCATCGAACGTATCGCCATGTACATCCAGGGGGTCGACAACGTCTATGACCTCGACTGGGGCGGCGGCATCAAGTACGGTGATGTCCATCATCAGACCGAGGTGGAGTTCTCAACGTACAACTTCGAAGAGGCTGACACCGGCATGATGCTGCAGCTGTTCGACATGTTCGAGAAGGAGTCCATCCGTCTGGCGGAGAAGGCGCTGGTTTTCCCGGCCTACGACTACGTGCTGAAATGCTCCCATGCCTTCAATATGCTGGATGCGCGCGGCGCCATCTCGGTGACCGAGCGTGCCCACTATATCGGCCGGGTGCGCAACCTGTCGAAGCTGTGTGCCGAGGCGTATGTCGCGCAGCGGGAGAAGATGGGTTTTCCGCTCTTAAAGGCGGGGGCTAGGGGGTAGTAACTGGGGACTGGGGACTGGGGACTGGAAAAAACGAAATAGAAGGTGCGGAACAGGGGATGGGTTTTGGGGCCGGATTTTGCCAGCCCCCAGCCTCCAGCCCCCAGCCCCCGCCTTTAAAAGGAACTTTTAAATGTCCAAAGAGATTTTTCTTGAAATAGGTAGCGAAGAGATTCCCGCGGGATTTCTGCCGAAGGCGATGGCTGATCTGGAGCGGATGATCCGTAAAGAACTGGAGACCGCGCGCCTGGAGTTCGGCGAGATCAGAACCTTTGCGACGCCGCGCCGTCTGGCGCTCGCTGTGAGCGCGGTCGCTGAGGATCAGCCGACCCTGCGCACCGAGGCGATGGGTCCGGCCAAGCAGATTGCCTACGATGCCGAAGGCAAACCCACCAAAGCCGCTCTCGGTTTTGCCCGCGGGCAAGGGGTTGATGTCGCGGATCTCAAGCTGGTGACAACCGACAAGGGCGAGTACCTGTTTGTCGAGAAGGAGGAGCTTGGAAGACCGACAAGAGAGCTGCTGGCTGAAGTTTTGCCGCGTCTGGTCGCCGGCCTGACTTTCAAGAAATCGATGCGCTGGGAAAATCTCGATGTACGCTTTGCCCGGCCGATGCACTGGCTTGTCGCCTTGTACGGCGGTGAACTGATTCCCTTCAGCCACGGCAACCTGACCAGCGGCAACCACTCACGCGGTCATCGCTTCATGGCACCGCAGGAATTTGCCGTCACCGGACTGGCCGACTGGCTGGAAGGCTGCCGCGAGCATTTTGTCACGGCCGATCACAACGAGCGCAAGGCGATTATCCGTGAGCAGGTCGAAGCGACCGGTCTGGCCGCTGGCGGCAGGGCCGCAATCGATGAGAAGCTGCTCGAAGAAGTGACCTACCTGGTTGAGGATCCGACGCCTCTGTGCGGCAGCTTTGACGAAAAATATCTGCAGCTGCCGAGTGAACTTCTGGTGACCTCGATGCGTGAGCACCAGCGTTATTTCACCATTGAAGATGACCGGGGGCAGCTGCTCAACAAGTTCATCACCGTCGCCAATACCCGCCCCGAGGATAAACAGGTCGTCATCACGGGCAATCAAAGGGTTATCCGGGCGCGGCTTGCCGATGCCATGTTCTTCTGGGAAGAAGACCAGAAGGTCACCCTGGAAAGCAATCTGGAAGCGCTCAAGCAGGTGATCTACCAGGCTAAACTCGGCAGCAGTTTCGAGAAGGTTGAACGTTTCATGCAGATAGCCAAGGGGCTGGCCGAACGTTTCGAACCGGCGGCCGTTGCTCTTACCGAGCGGGCTGCCAAGCTGGCAAAATGTGATCTTGAGACCAAAATGGTTTACGAATTCCCTGAGTTACAGGGTATCATGGGCCGTGAATACGCGCGCATCGAAGGCGAGGATCCGCGTGTTTCGACCGCAATCTTCGAACATTACCTGCCCACCGAAGCGGGTGGAACTCTGCCGTCGGACAATATCGGCGCCTTTGTTTCCATCGCCGACAAGATCGATACGATCTGCGGTTGTTTCGGTGTCGGCCTGATCCCGACCGGTTCGGCCGATCCCTATGCGTTGCGTCGCAGCGCCATTGGCGTTCTCAATATTATTCTGGATCGCGGTTATCAGCTCAGCATCCCGGAATTGGTCGAACAGAGTCTCGACCTGCTGGAAACCAAGCTGACCCGGCCACGCGCCGAAGTACAGGCTGATGTCGTGGCCTTTGTGCGCCTGCGCCTGGCGAACATGTTGACTTCCCGTGATTTCGCCGGCGACGTGGTTGATGCGGTTCTGGTGGCGCGTTTTGATGAGCCGGGCGATGCCTTGGCGAGAGTCGAGGCAC
>JAVVDT010000292.1:0-2717 GCA_032250875.1 Desulfuromonadales bacterium
GGGTGAAATTCAGGAGTTTCTGAATCTTAGCCATGATCCGTCGGCTTCCAAGGCCGACATTAAGAGAAAAACGACGCAAAAGATCAAGGATATCAAGATCAAAATTCAGGATCTTAGCCGGATGCTAAAAGCTTTGGAACAATTGGACGAGAGTTGCGATGGCCATGGTCCGATTGTCGAGTGCCCGATCCTGAAGGCTTTGGCTGAAGATGGCAGCCATGAGTGTCATCACTGACGACAAGACGAGGTGATTTATGAACGCGACATGGACAGACATCCTCTGGTACCTGGCGATCGGGGCATTCTTTTTCATGATGATGCGCAAGGGTGGATGCTGCTGCGGACATGGGCACAAACAACAGAAGCAGGAAAACAACTCAATCAAAACCGATCATAAAGAGTAAATTTAATTCTGCTTTTTATTTTCAAAGCAAAGACAGGCCTCGATACCCTCTTCAACCAAAAGGAGATTATCATGATAAGAATCTTACGCCGAGTCCCTGATCCGCAAGGTGCAGACGCTTGCAGGCGATATCCAGGTCCGCCACCTGCAGGCAGTAAGCGATGCCCGCAAGGTGCTGACAGCCGAACAGTTGAAGCAGGCCCATGCAGATGGCGGTGCCGGGAATCTGGAAAGCCTCTTCCAATAAACCTCTGATCCGAAAGATAAGGTGTGAATTATGCGAGATCCCGTGTGCGGCATGGAGGTCACCTCCGACGCCAAAGGTGGAACAACCGAGTGGCAGGGAGCAACCTACACCTTCTGCTCGGAGAAGTGCAGAAAGAAGTTCACGGTCGATCCGGAAGCCTATCTCCATCCGCAGCCGGAGACAGCCGATCCGGCAGAAGCGTCGCGCGAATATACCTGTCCGATGCACCCCGAAATTGTCCAGCAGGGTCCGGGCAGCTGCCCCAAGTGCGGCATGGACCTGGAGCCGATGACTGCGTCCGTTGATGACGCTGAAGAGGAAGAAGCGACTATTCGGAGTCTGAAGCGCAAAACTCTGGTCGCCGGCGCACTGACTATGCCGGTCCTGCTCCTCGCTTTCGACAGCATGATCCCCGGGCTCTCCTTTGAAGGGGTCCTTTCGGCGAAACTGCAGGGCTGGCTGGAGCTTGTACTGGCGACACCCGTTATCCTCTGGGCGGGCGGCATGTTTTTCACCCGTGGCTGGCAGTCCATCGTCAACCGCAGTCTGAACATGTTCACCCTGATCATGCTGGGTGTCGGTGCGGCCTATGCTTATAGCGTCATGGCGGTATTGTTCCCGGATCTCTTCCCGGAATCCTTCCGCAAGCAGGGTGAAGTCGCGCTGTATTTCGAGGCTGGAGCGGTTATCACCACCCTCATCCTGCTCGGCCAGTGGCTCGAAGCCCGCGCCCGTCGGCAGACCGGCAAGGCCGTCCAGAGTTTGCTCAACCTCGCGGCCAAGACCGCGCACCGGGTCAGGGATGACGGCGAGGAGGAGGAAGTGGAAATCGACGCCATTGAAAAAGGCGACCGTCTGCGCGTGCGGCCCGGCGAAAAGATTCCTCTGGACGGCGTCATTCTCGACGGAAAAAGCACGATTGACGAGTCCATGCTCACCGGAGAGCCGGTCCCCGTGGAGAAAGGCGAAAACGACAAGGTGATCGGTGCCACGGTCAACCAGACGGGCAGTTTCGTCATGCGCGCGGAGGCCGTTGGAGAGGAAACCATGCTTGCGCATATCGTCAAGATGGTCGCCGAAGCCCAACGCAGCCGGGCACCGATCCAGAAACTGGCTGACCAAGTCGCGGGCTATTTTGTGCCTGCGGTCGTACTGACCGCCCTGATCGCTTTCGGGGTCTGGGCCGCCTTCGGCCCGGCGCCGACCATGTCCTACGCCATCGTCGTGGCCGTCTCCGTACTCATTATCGCCTGCCCCTGTGCGTTGGGTCTGGCCACCCCCATGTCGATCATGGTCGGGGTCGGCAAGGGTGCCCAAAGCGGCATCCTGATCAAAAACGCCGAAGCCATCGAGCGTGCCGAGAAAGTCACTCATCTCATCACCGACAAGACCGGCACCCTCACCGAGGGCAAGCCCTCGGTGGTCGATGTACAATCGCCGGACGGCGTGGAGACCGGCGACTTGCTGCGCCTGGCGGCTGCAGTCGAATCGCAGTCCGAGCACCCCCTCGCCCGGGCTGTTGTCGATAAGGCGAAGGACGAGGGCCTCGAACTGCCGGACATCACCGATTTCTTGAGCACGACCGGCGGCGGCGTCCAGGCCAGGGTCGATGGCGCGGTGATTCGCATCGGCAAACGGAGCTTTCTCGAAGCGGCAAAGATCACCATCCCCGACGCGCTGACGAAAGAGGCGGAGCGCCTGCAAGGCGAGGCCAAAACGGTAATCTGGGCGGGACGCGACGCTGACCTTCTCGGCCTCATCGCCATCGCCGATCCGATCAAAAAGACCTCAAAAGAGGCCATCGCATCACTGCACGAAATGGGGATCACCGTGGTCATGTGCACTGGGGATAATCCGCGCACCGCCAAAGCCGTGGCCAAAGAGCTGGGGATCGACGAAGTACATGCCGAAGTCTCCCCCGAGGACAAGCAACGTATCGTCAACGAAATGAAGGCCAAGGGATATCGCGTTGCCATGGCGGGTGACGGGATCAACGACGCCCCTGCGCTGGCCGCCGCCGATGTGGGCGTCGCCATGGGCACCGGTACAGACGTGGCCATCGAGAGC
>JAVVDT010000293.1:0-2714 GCA_032250875.1 Desulfuromonadales bacterium
TTTACGCCGCACAATCAAATCCGCTGATTGACGCAGAGATTGCGGAAAAGGGCCGTTTCCGGACGAAAACTAATTATGACACCCTTTGGGAGACAGCACAACCGGTTGGCGCAACACCGATTGACGAGGAGCTGTTGACGTAAATGCACTTATTCGACAGATGAAACAGGCCAACTTCAACAGGCCATGGCATGGCGGCAGAAAATCAGAACCGGGCTCTCCAGTTCAGGGAGTTCAAGAGGCCCCAACAGCTTTTGCCGGGTGAGGCCGACCAGCAAGCCCCTGAGGATATAGGCAGTTTCCAGGGAGACGATATCGGTCCTGATACTGCCGTCTGCTTTACCACGGTCAATCGTCCGAACGAACAACTCCACAACCCGGGTAATCCGGTTCAGCATCAGCGCGCGCTCCGGGCAGGGCAAATCGGCCATATGATGGGGAAAGTCGCGCAGCAAAACCTGGATTTCACCGCACTTCTTCCTGGCGAATTGAAAATGAAAACGGATCGCCGCTTCAATCCCCTCCAGCCCAGTCGCGGCACCGCAGCTGGCTGGCTCCAGTCCAGCCAGGTATTCCGCCATCAGCCGCTCAAAAACCTGCAGCAGCATCTCTTCCTTGGTGTGGAAATGGTAGAAAACCGTGCCCTGGGCAACCCCCGCGGCCGCAGCGACTTCAGCGGTGCTTGTCTCATTGAATCCCTTGGCGGCGAAAAGCTGACTGGCAGCTTCCAGTATCGCTTCTTTACGGGTCATCTGTATCGTCCTCTCGCATGATCAGCTTCAGCTAAGCCTGCCGATGGTCAATACGACCCAAGAGACGCTTCAAGGTCAAGCCCCCCACCGAGAGCCTTGATCAGGAAGACGCTTGTCTGCAGCCGCGCACCCAGCAGCTGGACGGCCAGCCGCTCGGCCTGCAGCGTGGTGCGTTCGGCATCGACGACCTCCAGGTAGCTGACCATTCCGGCATCGTATCGCTTCCCGGACAGCTCTGCGGCGCGACGAGCGGCCCTTACCGCCTCATCCAGGAAGACGGCCTGGTCAGCCAGCAGACGCAGGCCAGCCAGACCATCCTCTACCTCCTGAAAAGCAAGCAAAGTCTGTTGCCGGTAGTTGGCAACCGTCTCTTCCCATGCAGCCCGGGCACGATTCAGGTTGGCCCGGTTGCGCCCCCCCTCGAAGATCGGCAGGGATACGGCAGGTCCGAGCGCCCAGACCCTGTTATTCGCATCGAACAGCGAGGAGAAGCCACTGCTTTCGAAGCCGCCGCTGCCAAACAGGCTGACTGCGGGGAAGAAGGCGGTCTCAGCGATGCCGATGCGGGCATTGGCAGCGGCGACCAGCTGCTGCGAGCGAGCGATATCGCTCGCTCGCAGCAGCTGGTCGCCGCTGCCAATGCCCGCATCGGCATCGCTGAGACCGCCTTCTTCCCCGCAGTCAGCCTGTTTGGCAGCGGCGGCTTCGAAAGCAGTGGCTTCTCCTCGCTGTTCGATGCGAATAACAGGGTCTGGGCGCTCGGACCTGCCGTATCCCTGCCGATCTTCGAGGGGGGGCGCAACCGGGCCAACCTGAATCGTGCCCGGGCTGCATGGGAAGAGACGGTTGCCAACTACCGGCAACAGACTTTGCTTGCTTTTCAGGAGGTAGAGGATGGTCTGGCTGGCCTGCGTCTGCTGGCTGACCAGGCCGTCTTCCTGGATGAGGCGGTAAGGGCCGCTCGTCGCGCCGCAGAGCTGTCCGGGAAGCGATACGATGCCGGAATGGTCAGCTACCTGGAGGTCGTCGATGCCGAACGCACCACGCTGCAGGCCGAGCGGCTGGCCGTCCAGCTGCTGGGTGCGCGGCTGCAGACAAGCGTCTTCCTGATCAAGGCTCTCGGTGGGGGGCTTGACCTTGAAGCGTCTCTTGGGTCGTATTGACCATCGGCAGGCTTAGCTGAAGCTGATCATGCGAGAGGACGATACAGATGACCCGTAAAGAAGCGATACTGGAAGCTGCCAGTCAGCTTTTCGCCGCCAAGGGATTCAATGAGACAAGCACCGCTGAAGTCGCTGCGGCCGCGGGGGTTGCCCAGGGCACGGTTTTCTACCATTTCCACACCAAGGAAGAGATGCTGCTGCAGGTTTTTGAGCGGCTGATGGCGGAATACCTGGCTGGACTGGAGCCAGCCAGCTGCGGTGCCGCGACTGGGCTGGAGGGGATTGAAGCGGCGATCCGTTTTCATTTTCAATTCGCCAGGAAGAAGTGCGGTGAAATCCAGGTTTTGCTGCGCGACTTTCCCCATCATATGGCCGATTTGCCCTGCCCGGAGCGCGCGCTGATGCTGAACCGGATTACCCGGGTTGTGGAGTTGTTCGTTCGGACGATTGACCGTGGTAAAGCAGACGGCAGTATCAGGACCGATATCGTCTCCCTGGAAACTGCCTATATCCTCAGGGGCTTGCTGGTCGGCCTCACCCGGCAAAAGCTGTTGGGGCCTCTTGAACTCCCTGAACTGGAGAGCCCGGTTCTGATTTTCTGCCGCCATGCCATGGCCTGTTGAAGTTGGCCTGTTTCATCTGTCGAATAAGTGCATTTACGTCAACAGCTCCTCGTCAATCGGTGTTGCGCCAACCGGTTGTGCTGTCTCCCAAAGGGTGTCATAATTAGTTTTCGTCCGGAAACGGCCCTTTTCCGCAATCTCTGCGTCAATCAGCGGATTTGATTGTGCGGCGTAAA
>JAVVDT010000294.1:0-2704 GCA_032250875.1 Desulfuromonadales bacterium
GTACTTTACGCCGCACAATCAAATCCGCTGATTGACGCAGAGATTGCGGAAAAGGGCCGTTTCCGGACGAAAACTAAATAGACCCGTTAAGTGAAGGCACACTGTCTGCCTCCCGGAAAAGCCAATCATAACATGATGAAATTTGAACTGCTCGCCAAAGATCACAAGACCCGTGCCCGGCGTGGCCGCGTCACGACTCCTCACGGTATCATCGAAACACCGATTTTCATGCCAGTCGGCACCCACGGAGCCCTCAAAGCGATGACTCCTGCGCAAGTCGACGATGCCGGTGCCCAGATTATTCTCTCAAACACCTACCACCTGCACCTCAAGCCCGGCGAAGGCCTTGTGGAAAAGGCAGGTGGATTACATCAGTTCATGAACTGGCCCAAGCCGATTCTCACCGACAGCGGTGGCTTCCAGGTCTTCTCTCTTCCCAAAAAGGAGATTACCGATACCGGGGTCTTTTTCAAGCATGAAATTAACGGCGAACGTATCTTTCTCGGCCCGCGCGAGGCAACCGGCATCCAGAACCGCCTCGGCGCTGACATCATTATGGCCTTTGATGAATGCATCCCCTACCCGGCCACCCACGATTACGCCGGCAAATCGATACGTAAGACACTGCGTTGGGCAGAGGAGTGTCTCAATGTCCACGGTCGTGAAGATCAGGCGCTTTTCGGAATTGTTCAGGGCAGTGTTTACGATGATCTTCGCCGTGATTGCGCTCTGGCTCTCAAAGAAATGAATTTCCCCGGCTACGCTATTGGTGGTGTCAGCGTCGGCGAAGGGTTGGAACTGCTCAAAAAGGTCGTTGACTACACCGAGCCCTTTCTGCCGGAAGATAAGCCCAGGTACCTGATGGGAGTCGGCCTGCCGGAAGATATTCTTGAAAGCATAGAACGCGGCATGGATATGTTTGACTGTGTTATTCCGACCCGCTATGCTCGCAGTGCCACCCTCTTCACCAGGCGCGGCAAGATACGCCTGACCAATAAACGTTATCGCCGCGACTTCTTTCCTGTCGACGCCTCATGCAGTTGCTACTGCTGCAGCAACTTCACCAGAGCCTATCTGCATCATCTCTTCAACGCCAACGAGGTCCTTTCGGCAACCCTGGCAGCGATCCACAACGTACGCTTCTATCTGGACATGGTTGCCGGTGCGCGCGTTGCCATCGAAGCCAACGATTACGCCAGTTTCAAGACGGACTTCCTCGAAGAGTATCTGCGTGACGATGGTACTCCGGGGCGTTGACGTTTTTTTCTTCAGCCTGCATAATTGAACCATGGCTGAGAAATCCCGATCTCATAAAATCGATACAGAGCAGGGGAAACGACTCTACAAGGCTCTGACTGCCACAGGAGAAGAGTTTTTTCAGGTCCTTTTAGACCCGGAGATGCAGGTGCTGCGCTCAGCCTTGAAGAACCGGAATCTGAACGAGGACCATCTCATGATCCTGCTCAAACGCCGCGACCTCAGTGAAGATCTTCTTAAAACCATATCCCAGTTGGACATAGTCAAAAGCAGTCATCGCCTGCAGATTGCCCTGGCAAAGAATCCCGGCACACCCGGACCGGTAGTCCTTGCCATGCTGCCGCATCTCCGCCTGTTCGAGCTGGTCGATCTTTGTCTGATTCCAGGCGTGACGCCGGACCAGAAGTTCGCCGCAGAGCGTGCCATTCTGCAACGCCTGCCGACCACGGAATTGGGCAACAAAATGACTTTGGCCAGGCGGGCAACCGCCACAGTCGTTGGCGAGATCCTCAAGGGGGGCGAAACCCGCCTGGTTGAGATTTGCCTGAACAGTCCGCGTTTACGCGAGGTCGCTATTCTGCAGTTCATTAACGGTGCCCGGTCTTCTGCAGAAACCATTTCCATCATAGCAAGGCATCCCAAGTGGAAATTGCGGCCCAACTTAAGGCTCGCCATCCTCAAAAACCGACGGACCCCATCCGTCTGGTTCACGCTATTTCTCCCTGCGCTGCGCATCTCTGAGCTACACAACCTGCTGGCCTCGCGACGGCTCAGCCCAACACAAAAAAAACTCATCCAGAATGAGCTTAAAAAACGGGGGACGGGCTGATCGCTGTTGATCGCTGTTGATCGCTGTTGATTGCTGTTGATTGCGCGGGCAAAACCGTTTCCGGCACAATTAGTCAACAAGAAAAGCCAGCCGGTCAAGAACCAAGTGGCCAGAATTTGTAGAAGCAGGCCTTTGAGTCAGCATCTATGAAAATGTTTACTGAGAAGGGTCAGACAGTGCTTCGCCATCCTGCACCGATTCTCACTTCTGTAATTTCTTCTTCACTTCGGTTTTTAATAAAAAAAACCCCACAGCCAGGAGTAGGGGGAGGCTGTGGGGTAAGGTTCTAACCTTCAGGAGGTTAAGAAGGAGGTTTCTTAGATTCGCTTTTACTGCGAGTCTTCGATGGCTGTAAGGATATCGATTTATTCAAAAAGAATAAACGTGCGGTTTCGTAAAATATTGGTCATTACTCCACAGTGATCAACTACGCAAAGCCACACTCAAGGCTCTGTTGCGAGTGTTCGATGGGCAATCAAAAGCCATACAGTCCGGTTCAGAGCAGTTTTCAAGTCTGAAACTTGAACCATGCTTCAATTTTCCAGCCTCATGACACCAGGATTTACGCACCTCGTCCCGGTCAGCCGCCGTAAGAGTGCAGACCGGAGAGCACCAGGT
>JAVVDT010000295.1:0-2698 GCA_032250875.1 Desulfuromonadales bacterium
AAACTATCGCATCTTGCTGGTTCTTTGCCGCGTCAGCGGCGTTGCGACTTCAGCTGAGTAGCTACGGCTGGGCAGCTGAAGTCGCGCCTTGCTGACACGCCAAATCCCTGCGCAATCTTGCGAAATCCTATAGGTTACAGGGTACTAGAACCAGAAACGCACACCGGCCACGATCACTGCAGAATCGACATCTACGTTCTCACTCTCAAGCCGATTGGCAGTCTCTCCGATCTTTCGTGACCAACTGACCCCGAGATAGGGTGCGAATTCCCGGCGGAGATGATACATGAGCCTGGCACCCACGGTAACATCTGTTATGCCCTGCCATTGTTCATATTCGGGAACATCCTGCATTGACAGGCCGGTTTCAACCCTTGGAATCAAAACTAATCGCTGGGTCAACATCAACTCGTATTCCGCCTCAATCCTGGCTGAGACATCGCCGTCTTCGCTCAGATAAGCGGTGGCGTCGATTTCGAACCATTGTGGCGCCAGCCCCTGAAAACCGAACGCCACAAATGAACGTTCGGGATCTGGTTCAAAGTCATAACGGAGACCCATTTGCAGATCCCAGAACTTGGCAATATTGCGGCTATAAAAAAGTTCAACGTCTGCTTCTTCAATCTTTGCGTCGTCATCAAGCCGCAGATCGCCTTCGCTTTTCAGGTAAAGCTTGTTGTAGTCATTGCCGATCCAGCCTTGTACATCCCACAATATAGCTTCCATACCATGTTCGCGCCACTGGTGTTCGAAGCGATCGGCCCTGAAGGTCGCAAAGATCTGGTTGTCGTGAATGGGCTGTATGCCGAAGTTCTGCTGAGGCCCTTGCTGAGCGTCGGCGGCATATTTCTGAATGGCTTGACCGACCTTGGGAGTTGTCTCAACTTCCTGGTAATCAGCCGGATACCGATCTGTCGCATGAGAAGACATGCCTTCAGCGGCATTCAGGCTGCCGGGGCCAAATATAAAAGCCCACAAGATCAGACAAATAATCGCTTTTTCCGTCATTTTTCTGCTCATCACGCGACCCTCACGACTTGGAACATACCGGCTTCCATATGATACAGCAGGTGGCAGTGAAAGGCCCAGTCACCTTTCTCGATGGGAGTGATCAGAGTAGAAAGAACTTCGCCGGGCTTGACCAGGATGGTGTGTTTGTAGGGTAGCTTTTCAGCACCGTTCTCAAGCTGCATCCACATGCCGTGCAGGTGGATCGGATGCTCCATCATCGTGTGGTTAACCAGGAAAAGCCGTAGTCGCTCATTATGACGGAACAGGTAGGGCCCCGGGTGTTCGCTGAATTTCATGCCATCGAAGGAGAACATGTAGCGTTCCATGTTGGCGGTGATGTTGACGGTCATTTCGCGTTCCGGGACTTTTGCATAAACCTGCGGTTCATCAGAGACGAGGTCCTGGTAGGTCAATACCCGCCAACCGTCTTCACCCAGGCCGATACCTGGCTCATCAAGTCGATAGCGGGGATTTTTGATAATCATCGCCACGTTGGATGAGGATTTGCGGTCGGGCAGAAACGCTTGCGGTCCGTTGGGGCCGGGAATCCGTGGATCGTGTTGCACCATCTGTTTGTCATGTTTCATATTGCCGTGGTCCATGCGGCCGTGGTCCATGCCGCCCTGTCCCATATCCAGCATCATGCCCATGCCGATATCGTCCAGTTGGCGCACTGGGCGTGGCCGCAACCCAGGCACCGGCGCTTCCAGACCAGCTTCGGGGGAAAGCGTGCCGCGCGCATAGCCGCTGCGATCCAGAGACTCGGCGAACAGGGTAAAAGGCTGATCCCTGGTCGGGCGAACCAGCACATCGTAGGTTTCAGCCACGCCGATACGGAACTCATGAACCGAAACCGGACGGACCGCCTTGCCGTCGACCATCACCACGTCCATCTCGAGCCCGGGGATACGCACGTCAAAATTGCTCATCGCAGAAGCGTTGATGAAACGCAGGCGGATGGTCTCGCCTGGGTTGAACAGCGCGGTCCAGTTCATGCCCGGTGAATTGCCGTTCATCAGATAGGTGTAGGTGGTTCCGGTCACATCGGCGAGATCGACCGGACTCATGCGCATCCCACCCCAGGCCATGCGCTCGGCCAGAGTCGCTTTGAAGCCGTTTTCATGGATATCATCGAAGAAATCACCCACTGTACGCTGCTGGTAATTGTAATAGTGTCCGAGCAGGTTGATGTGGCGAAAGATGGTCTCTGGCTTTTCGAAAGACCAGTCGGAGAGTACGACCACGTAATCCCGATCGTAACCAAACGGCTCGCCATCCTTGGGGTCGATGATGAGCGGGCCGTAGGTACCGGACTGCTCCTGTAAGAATGAATGGCTGTGATACCAATAGGTACCGGCCTGCTTCAGCTTGTATTGGTATCGGTAGGTTTCACCGGGGAGGATGCCGGCGAAGTTGACTCCAGGCACCCCGTCCATGGGAAAAGGAACCAGGATGCCGTGCCAGTGGATTGAAGAATGCTGTGTATCCATCAGGGCGTTGTTGACGTTGAGTCTCACGTCGTCACCCTCACGCAAGCGCACTAGCGGGCCGGGAACCGTGCCGTTGATGCCGGTAGAAAGACCCTCACGGCCATCGATTACAATCGGATAATAGCCGATGGTCAGATCGTAGCTGCTTTGCGCCGCAGGCAATCCGGCAAGGCCCCACTGGTCGCTGCGAGCCCACA
>JAVVDT010000296.1:0-2694 GCA_032250875.1 Desulfuromonadales bacterium
CGGCATCCTTGCCTACGGCCCAAGCGCGGCAGAAACCGGCCTTCTGGTTGTCGAGACGCTGGCCCTGGCGTTGCAGCTGAATTGATCTCCAGCAAACTCGCATCAGCTTTAACGGACTTCCAACCAAAAAAAGCTTAGCCACAAAGTCACCAAGACACGATGCCAGCATCTTGTCTGTTCATGCAAAAATCAAAATTTCGAGATCGAAAAGATCAGTCTTTAGCCAACAAAAAGCACTTCTTGGTGCCTTTGTGTTTTGGTGGCAAGCACGACTTTCTTTTGAATTTATAGAACCGTTTTTAACGCAGCAGCCGAACAAATATCTTTTTTTACTTGCAGAGCCACTTTAATCTCTGGCATGTTATTCTCCAATATGAGTCAGCACCAACAATGGAGTCAGTTATGAGCCTACTTCTTCGCTTCGAATGCCCGCAGTGCAAGCAGACCTTGCCCCTCAACCTGCAGGATTATGCTCCGGGACACCGTCAAATCTGTACAACCTGCCAGACACCTGCGCGCATGACCAAGGACGGCCTGGATCACTTTTCAAAAGACCTGCATCAGTACTGCCTAAGCTGATGGCGTCGCCATCCCATGACTATTTGCGAAGACATCAAAGCTGACTCGATACTGACTGCTTAATCACACCGGTCTCAATGTTTGCCCGTACGTGTAGCTGCACATGTGCTGTCGCCACAATGAACTATTCCGTCACACCTCTGTTGCAGCCTCGTCCTGAGACTGCTATCTTTATCCATCACTCATCCTTATAAACGATTTATGGAGCCTTGCATGCCTGCTGCGCCCGACCTGATCTGGCTCGTTGCCGCCCTGCTCGTTGGCTTTGCCCTGGGACTCTTCCCGGCCATCCTGCTGGCAAAAAGCCGTATTGAAGCGGCGCGTCAAGCCGGTCGTCAGGAGCTTTCCAGCGATCTGGCAATACTTGATGAACGTCTCGCCAATCGTAATGCGCACTTGCAGCGCCTCGAATTGCAACTCCGGGACAAGCATGAGGAACGCGACAAGCTCATCCAGGAGCGCACCGAACTGGTACGGCAGCAAGCACGCTTATCCACAGAGCTCAAGGAGGAAACCAGACGATCCGCAGAAAACCTGCAGATTCTGAATGATGCCAAGCAGGAGCTGCAGATCCAGTTTGAGAATCTGGCCAATCAGATCTTTGCAGAAAAAACCAGGACATTTGCCGACCAGAGCAAGGCCAACCTCGATACCATTCTGACGCCGTTCAAAGAGAAGATTGTCGAGTTTGAGAAGAAGATCACCGAGGTCTACACCACCGAGGGCAGAGAACGGCACTCGTTGATCAAGGAGGTGCAACGCCTTCAGGAACTGAACCAGAAGATCGGCGAAGACGCAGCGAACCTGACCAAGGCCCTCAAAGGCGATACCAGAACGCAAGGCGCCTGGGGAGAAATCATCCTTGAGCGCATTCTCGAAGAATCGGGCTTGCGCAAAGGGATCGAATATGATTCGCAGGGTGGATTCAGGGATGCAGGCGGTAAATTATTCAAGCCCGATGTCGTTGTTCACCTTCCTGATGAGAAGGACATCATCATTGATTCAAAAGTGTCCCTGGTCGCTTATGAAAAATACGTGCGCAGCGAAGACGCAGAGGAAAGGCTTCTGGCCGTTAAAGAGCATCTGTTGTCGATCAATGCTCATTTGAAGAATCTGGAAACAAAGCGGTATGACGAATTGCCAGGGATTAAAAGTCTTGATTTCGTTCTGATGTTTATCCCGATCGAAAGCGCTTTCATGCTGGCCATCGACAAAGACAGTGAAATTTTTCGCAAGGCCTTTGATCAGAACATCATGATCGTCAGCCCGTCGACCCTACTGGTGACCATGCGCACCATCCAGAATATCTGGCGCTACGAAAACCAGAATAAGAATGCCCTGGAGATCGCCGAGAAAGCCGGCAATCTGTATGACAAGTTCGTCGGCTTTGTAGCCGACCTGGAAAAGATCGGCGATCATATCGACAATACCCAAAAAGCTTATGACGGCGCTCACAATAAACTGATCAGCGGCAAGGGCAGTCTCATTTCCAGGACACAGACGCTCATCGAGCTCGGGGTAAAAAGCCGCAAGCAACTGCCGGCTTCGGTCATGCAGAGACTTGACCTGGAAACGCCGCTGATCGAGCAGAACGAGATCTCGGCCGAGGGATTACAGGGACAGACACTTCACAGAGACATTTGCTGACCATGTATTTTCAATCTGAAAAAGCCCTGTTCAGTGCCTGCCGAACCCTCTTCGGCAAAGACGTCAAGCTGTCCCATGATTTTCTCGACTATCTTCAACCGAGCGGCGCCAAGGCAGCTTTTCGCTGCCAGGCCAAGGCTCATCACCCCGATGCCCACGCGAATTCGTCGATGCAGATCTGCAAGCAGCAGACGGAACGTTTTCGTGAGATCCATCAGGCTTATAAACTGGTTATTGATTACCTCGAAAAACGCCACGGCAACCGCCTAACGGTCGCCGGCACGAGGCCCTCACAAACCACATCACATCGCGGCCGCAGTTCAACCCGCGGGTGTGCGCAGCAGAGGCCACAGCCACAGCCGCGGCCTTCATCGATACCGGCGATTCCACTTGAGTTCGGCATGTTCAGCTATTATCAGGGCAGAGTCTCTTACCGGCAACTGATCGAAGCGCTGGTCTGGCAGAGGC
>JAVVDT010000297.1:0-2685 GCA_032250875.1 Desulfuromonadales bacterium
ATAGAAGTTGCCCGCGGCGTTTTCCAGCTTGCTCATGGCAAGGCTAACTGCCTGTCTTTCCGTGGCAAAGACTGCACCGGTCAAGGCGTAAATCGAGGTCCGGTCGCAGACATCCAGAGTTTCTTCGTATTTAGCATCGTCGTAGACATAGATAGTCATGACCGGCCCGAAAATCTCTTCTTCCATTGTACGGAAATGCGGGTTACTGGTCAGTATCACGGTCGGCTCGATGAAGTAGCCTTTGCTGTCGTCATAACCGCCACCAATGATGATTTCGGCATCCTTGGCACCTTTTGCATAGTCTATAAACTCAGTAATGGTCGCAAAGGCAGACTTATCGATGACCGCGTTGAAGAAGTTTCTAAAATCATCGCTCGGGCCTATCTTGATCCTGGCCATGTCCGTTTCAAGAATCTGGCGAACCTGCCCCCAGATCGATGCCGGGATATAGCTGCGCGAAGCTGCGGAACATTTCTGGCCCTGGAATTCGAAGGCACCACGGATGATGGCCGTTGCCAGCTGTTTCACGTCGGCACTCTGATGAGCAAAGATAAAATCTTTACCGCCGGTTTCACCTACGATGCGCGGGTACGACTTATATTTGGCAATATTGCTGCCGACCGTCTGCCACATCTGCTGAAAGACGCCGGTCGAGCCGGTAAAGTGTATACCACCGAGGTCGCGATGATCGAGGCAGACCTTGCCGACCATTGAACCGGGACCCGGCACAAAGTTGATGACGCCGTCGGGCATACCCGCCTCTTTGAGGATCTGCATGAAGAGGTAGGGGGTATAAACACAAGAAGATGCCGGTTTGAGCAGGACGGTATTGCCCATGATGGCGGGAGCCGTGGCCAGGTTGCCGGCGATCGCGGTGAAATTGAACGGAGCAACAGCAAAGACAAATCCTTCGAGAGGCCGCTGCTGCACGAAGTTCCAGAGACCTTTCGAAGAATACAGGGGCTGATCGGTATAGACCTGCTGGGCGTAGTAGACATTGAAACGCAGGAAATCAATCAACTCACAGGCGGCATCAATCTCAGCCTGGAATGCACTCTTGCTGGTAGACAGCATGCTGATCGCGTTCATCATGTAGCGATACTTGCCTGAAAGCAGTTCCGCAGCTTTCAGGAATATGGCCGCACGCTCCTCCCAGCGCAGGTTGGCCCAACCCGCTTTGGCGGTCATCGCGGCATCGATCGCCATGGTGATCTCTTTTTCACCGGCCTGGTGATACTCGCCGAGAACATGCTGATGATCGTGAGGCATAACGATTTTACCGAGTTTGCCGGTACGCACTTCCTTGCCGCCGATAATCAGGGGAATCTCCACCTGCTTCGATCTGATCTCGTCAATCGCCGCTTTGAGCATGTTGCGTTCCGGAGTTGCGGGTGCGTAATTGTAAACCGGTTCATTGACAGGTGTCGGGACTTTCAGGATGGCATTGTTCAGCAGGTTCATGGTTGTCACCTTTCTTGTTGCGTTTATTTGAGGTTGTCAGATAAGGATCCGCAGCTTCAGGGACGAATTCGCCATACGCGCTCAATCACTCTGACATTATAAATAGAGCAAGCAAGATGCCAAGCGGCGAGACACGATTCTTTTAGGCTGTAAAGCGAATCTTGCATTACGCGGAAAAATCAGGCAGGCACAGCAGGAAAAACAATCTTAAGGTTCTGGAATAATTGCATTAATTTCAAAAAAGGCTGGTACCAGATTAGGCGCCTGCGAGTCAGGGTTTGTCATTTTTAAATTTTCAGGATTGTATGCTATACAGACTTACACAGATATGTGGTCGAAGCGATTATGCGATAACACATAATAACCCGTTTAAACAATTATCCTAATTTACTGTTATTGTTTAACATTATAACGGTTTATGCCAATATGCATAATATCTGTCGCAGATTTTGAATATGCAAAATTGCATTGGCATTGGAAGCCTAACCTCCGACACTCGCGACCAGACCATGTTCCGCAAAGAGGCCGATTGCTCGCACCAGATCAGCCTGAGTCGGCTCCCCGAGCCTGCTTAGGTCGCGTGCCTGTCCAAGCTTCAGATCCTTACCCCTGGCAGCATCGTGGAATGGCAGCAGATTCACCAGCTTCTTTTCTCCGGGCAAGCCGGCGACAAAAGCAGCTGCGGCGGCGAGGCTGTCATGATCATCGTTAACACCACCGATCAGGGGAATGCGTATCTGAATCGCTGCGCCGCTCTCGGCCAGGGCGGTGAGATTGTCGAGGATCAAGCGGTTGTCAACGCCGGTATATTGCCTGTGCTTGTCGGCATCAAGTATTTTCAGATCGTAAAGGAACAGGTCCGTGTGCCTCGCCACCCGGAGGAGCGTTTCTTTACTGACGAACCCCGAAGTATCAACAGCACTGTGAATTTGCCGTCTGCCGCAGGCTTCGAGGGCCTCGATGAGAAAGTCCGGATAGAGCAACGGCTCACCGCCGGAAAAAGTGACACCGCCCCCCGACTGGTCAAAGAATGGTCGTTCCTTTTCAATGATCTTGATGAGCTCATCAACGGACCGGTAATATCCCGACATCTCCGTCGCCAGCGTCGGGCAAACCTCTGCGCACCTGCCACACCGGGTGCAGAGGTTCATATCGGTGACGACACCCTGAGCAGTCAGCGTGCAAGCCTGGACAGGGCAAACGCGACAGCATTCGCCGCAGCCG
>JAVVDT010000298.1:0-2666 GCA_032250875.1 Desulfuromonadales bacterium
GAAAAAACAGCCTTTCTAGCAGGCGGCTTCGCTCCACGTTGGACCTGAACTTGTCGAGCAGCATCGTTACGAGCAGGAAGAAACCAAGCCGCACCGACATGTTCCAGTATAATGTCCAGGGCAGCTGGTAAGTTTGTCCCCCGGTGATCTCGGCAAACAGCCATACTGCAGCTGCCAGCAGAGAAGCAAAAATACCAAGCGTCAGACCATACGTCCAGGTCAGCCAGAAGATCGGCGCTAAATAAAAGATCGAAAAAGAGAGTTCGGCACCGCTTAGCAGGTCGAGGAGACCCAGCAGAAGGATGACAAGCAGGCCAACGAGCGGTTTGCATGCAGAGCGGATGTTGCGCCAGAGTTCCAAGTTGTCACCTTTGGGTAGTAGGACAGAGTGGTTAATGATATTAGAGCAAAGACATATGCGATAAAACAAGATTCTTTAAACCTGCCGGACTCTTTCTGTACCGGATGCAAATCCGACTGGTTGAACTATATTCCAGTGGATTGCCCAGGGATTGCTCTTTGCCACAAATGCAGAATTAAGGTATCTTGCACTGGAGCCTGTTGATGAGATGGACTCCTGAAAAAATAACAAAAGGAAAAGGTCACTAATGAAACAGGCATTACAGACGATCCGTCTTGAAGATTACCGTCCGCCCGCATACCTGGTCGACACCCTTGATCTCTACGTAGAACTTGAGCCCACCTGCACCAGGGTGCGTGCCCGGCTGCGGATGCACGTTAATCCGGACCATGCGAATACGCCAGGGCCGTTGCGGCTTGACGGCCGGCAACTGCAGTTGCGGCACGTCATGCTCGATGGCAGGGAGTTGTCGGGCGACGAGTATATCGTGGACAGCGAAGCGTTGACGATTCCCGATGTACCGGAGCAGTTTGCTCTGGAGACGCTGGTTGAGATTAATCCGGCGGCTAATACAGCGCTTGAGGGACTTTACCTGGCGAGCGGGCTTTATTGCACCCAGTGCGAAGCCCAGGGTTTTCGCAAAATCACCTATTATCCGGATCGGCCGGATGTTATGGCCCGCTACACCACGACCCTGGTGGCCGATGCCGGCAGCTCTCCGGTACTGCTGGCCAACGGCAACCTGATCGACTCAGGAGCTCTTGATGATGGCCGCCACTACGCCACCTTTGAAGATCCATTCCTGAAGCCGAGCTATCTGTTTGCCATGGTGGCGGGGCGGCTGACAGTTATTGAAGACAGCTTCACCACCATCTCGGGTCGCAAGGTCGGCCTGCAGATCTTTGTCGAAGAGCGTAATCGTTTCAAGTGCGACCATGCCATGGCTTCGCTGATTAACGCCATGCGCTGGGACGAGGAGACCTTCGGGCTCGAATACGACCTGGATGAGTACAAGGTTGTCGCCACCGATGATTTCAATATGGGGGCGATGGAAAACAAGGGGCTGAATGTCTTTAATTCCAAGTATGTCCTGGCGCGTCCCGAGACGGCCACCGATAGCGACTTCCAGGGGATTGAAGGCGTCATTGGCCACGAATACTTTCACAACTGGACCGGCAACCGGGTCACCTGTCGCGACTGGTTCCAGCTCAGCCTCAAGGAAGGCCTGACGGTATTCCGCGATCAGGAATTCTCCGCCGATATGGGATCAAAGGCGGTCAAACGGATCAGTGAGGTGCGCTTGCTGCGCAACGTCCAGTTCCCTGAAGATGCCGGTCCCATGGCGCATCCTGTGCGGCCCGAGTCGTATATTGAGATCAATAACTTCTATACCGCCACGATCTACAACAAGGGGGCCGAAGTCATCCGCATGTATCAGACCCTGCTCGGCAAACAGGGCTTTCGGCGCGGACTGGATCTCTATTTCGAACGGCACGACGGCCAGGCGGTGACCACCGACGATTTTTTCGCGGCCATGACCGATGCCAACGCTGTCGATTTCAACCAATTCAAGCGCTGGTACAGCCAGGCAGGGACGCCGGTTCTCGATATCGATGGGGTTTATGATGAGACCACCAATGAGTTTCGTCTGCATGTCCGTCAGTCCTGTCCCGACACTCCGGGGCAGACCGAGAAACAGCCTTTCCTGATCCCGCTGACGGTGGGTCTGCTTGGTCCGGATGGTCATGACCTGCCGTTGCAATTGGCCGGCGAAGGGTTAGCGGCAGAAGCTTCCCTGACTTTAACGGTCACCGCGGTCGAGCAGTCCTTCACTTTTATCAATGTACCGGTGGCCCCGGTGCCGTCACTGCTGCGTGAATTTTCGGCGCCGGTTAAAATTCACTATGCCTACAGCGGCGCTGAACTGGCCTTCCTGTTTGCCCATGACAGCGATGCATTCAACCGCTGGGAGGCCGGACAGCGCCTGGCAAGCGATGTCATGCTGGCGATGATCGACGACATCGGCGGCGGCAGGAACCCAAAGGTTCCGGCGGATTTCCTGACGGCTTTCCGTTGCGCACTGACCGACAAGGCTGCCGATCCCGCCTTGCTGGCTCTGGCGCTGACCCTGCCCGGCGAGATGGAATTGGCGGAAGCCATGGCGATTGTCGACCCGGGCGCAATCCACAAGGCCCGGGAGGCCTTGCGCAAGGCTTTGGCGACAGAGCTGGAAAGCGAATTCAAAACCGTTATGACGGCGATGCAGGACAGGGGACTGTATTCGCTGCAACCGCAGGCGATTGGA
>JAVVDT010000299.1:0-2663 GCA_032250875.1 Desulfuromonadales bacterium
CGAAAGATTATGGGTTGCAGGGTACTAGAGCCCCCCGTCGTTTGCAATCACTCCCCAATAGTCCCCACATCGATTTCGATGGCGAAGACAGAAAAAACTTCTCTCGTAAAAACTCTCTCAGCTCAGGCCAAGAACTTAGAAGGTTGTCACCTTGGGTTTGTAATGGTAATCTTTGGTGGTTTTTAAGTTGTGAATAAATCAAAATACCCATAAATTACCCCTTTGAGGTAATCCTCCACGCTGAGAGTTTGCACTCTCCTGACCAGGAGCCCACAAATTAAACTGGATCTGACAAAGAGTTTTATGGGTTACCTTGTCTCAGAGCAGGGACGTCGTCTATTCACTGACTATAAAATCAATGGCGAGCAACTCTTCTACGTTGCCGATTAACGGATCATTTATTTGGATTATCTCATTACATCACTGAGTGCCGCGCTCGGCATGATTATTCATCTTGACCGGGAGGTCTTGAGTGCTGTCAGCACATCTCTCTATACGTCGCTGACTGCCATTCTGATCGCGGCGCTGTTCGGTATTCCTCTCGGCGCTGTTATCGGTATGCGGCAATTCTCCGGTAAACGACTGGCCGTGACCTTGCTCAACACGCTGATGGCGTTGCCGACGGTAGTGGTCGGCTTGCTGTTATTTGGTCTGTTCAGCCGCCAGGGCCCTCTCGGCCCGCTCGGTTTGCTGTTTACTCCCTGGGCGATGATTGCCGGGCAGGTCGTACTGGCCACACCGATCGTCGCCAATTACACCCTGGCGGCTGTTGCCGGTGCCGATCAACGCATTCTGCCAACCGCCATAACCCTTGGTGCTGGCCGCCTGCGCGGTGCCTGTCAGGTACTGCTGGAGGTTCGTTTCGGAGTGATGGCAGCAATTGTTGCCGGCTTTGGTCGCGTGATCGCCGAGGTCGGGGTAGCGATGATGCTCGGCGGTAATATCCGCGGTTCCACCCGGACGATGACTACAGCCATTGCCCTGGAGACCAGCAAGGGGGAATTCGCCTTTGGTCTAGCTTTGGGGATCGTTTTGATGAGTGTCGCCCTGATCATTAATCTGTTTCTGAACTTGATGCAGCAAAGGTGATTGTTATGGATTCACTGATGATATTGCAAGACATCGCGCTTAGACGCGGAGATTTTTGTCTTGATGTTGAAAATTTCAAACTTGACAAGGGACGGATCTACCTTCTGGAGGGGGCGAATGGCGCGGGCAAGAGCACTCTGCTCCAGCTTATGGCGATGCTCATGGTGCCGACAAAGGGAACGATCTGTTTCGCAGGTGAGAAGGTGATCAACGCGTCCCAGCGACAGCACTTGCGACGCCAGATTACCCTGGTGGACCAAGCCCCGTATCTGTTCGATGCCAGTGTTTATCAGAACCTTGCGTTTGGACTGCGCCTGCGCAACATATCAGGCGACCTTCTGAATCTCCGCATCAGCCAGATTTTGGAGATGGTCGGCTTATCCGGCTTCGAAGCGCACCATGCTCACCGGTTGTCTGGCGGCGAAACCCGGCGGGTGGCGCTGGCCAGGGCGATGGTGTTGCGACCCCGATTGCTGCTGCTCGATGAGCCGACTGCCGGGCTCGATCAGGAGATCCTGCCGATTTTTGAACAGTGCCTGGCCGCACTCCCCGGTCAAGGCACCACCGTGGTCCTTGCAAGCCACGACTGTGACCAGTCCAGGCGCCTGGCTGGTCAGGTGATGACTCTCGACAGGGGACGTCTTCTGCAAACGGCGCAACCATCATCGCAAAAAAGCTTTGCTTGCAATAGCCGCTAAATTACCAGGAAATAAAGAATGGCTTGTTTTTTGGGACCACAGCTTCTTTACCTGCCCGAGCGATTAAGCTACATTGACCGTTAACCAGGATGACGCCAACCGTGGGCGGCTGACGTCATCATCGACTGCCAACAGCCGTCTGCGGCGTTTTTTTGGAGGTAGCTTTGAAAGCTTTATACCTGCTGATCATCATTCTGCTCTGCTCAACGTCGCTGCATGCAGAAAAGGTCTCCATTCTGACCGAAATCGAACAGATCCAGGAAAAACTCTGGCATCTGAATAGAGAGACTGGTGCCCACAAGGTTGCACTCGAGGAGCAGCAGAAGCAACTCGGCACACTCGCTTCCGACTTCGCCAGAGAACAGCTTGAATTTAATGAGCGTCTCAATGCCTTGAGTCAGACCACGACTGTTCAACGGGACAGGACTGAGCAGATGGAGAGCAGTCTGCAGCAGCTTGGTGAATCCTTGGCCGCCCTGGCCGCTGAGAGCAAACAGCAGAACGGTTTCCTGCTTGACCAGGCCGGAAAGTTTGATGCCATTGAGGAATCATTGAACGCACTGCGGGCTGAATTTGTCGCGCAAACAACTGACACCGCGCAAGCACTGGCCGATCTTCGCAGCCAGTATACGGAAGCCCGCGCGGAAATCAGCGCAACCCGTTTACAGCTTGAAACTCTCGGGCAAAACGTGGGTGGTCGAGTCGAACAGATAGGCTACTTAGGAGCCGGCGCGGCGCTGATCCTGGCTGTTGCGCTGATCATTGTCGTCCTCTGGCGTAAAAACTGAGAAGATTTATACTCAGCTATCAGGCCTAGTGCCCCGTGCGGTTAGTTCATTCCTTCTCATTGCAGCGCTTTTGGCCCCTGGCTGCGTT
>JAVVDT010000029.1:0-17118 GCA_032250875.1 Desulfuromonadales bacterium
TGACTATTTGAGAATGACTGGAAATACCAGGAAACGCCAATCTGGCATTAAATGCAATTAGAACAAATTTGCCCTGCTCCAGCAGGTGAGGTGTGTTTTGAAAACAAAATCTGCGTATTGCATGGCAACCAGTGAGCCAGATTGAAAAGACATAAGAATAGCTATAAATTTTTAAGTGCTTAGCTGATTGTGTTTCTTTTCATGGTCAGCTAATATCCCTGATATTATGAATCTTCTGGAAACGACAGGTGAATTGTCCCAATGACCCATGATCAATGGTTACATATCTTCGGGTTGTTCATACTCTTTGTGCTGTCAGCCTTTTTCTCCGGCTCGGAAACCGCCTTGATGTCGATGGATCGTCTGCGGGTCAAGTATCTGGCGGAAAAAGACCGGCCCGGAGCCCGCAAACTGGCCGAACTTCTGGAGCGTCCCGAAGGAGTGTTGAGCGCCATTCTGGTCGGCAACAATGTCGTGAATATCATGGTGTCGGTCTTTGCTACAACGCTCTTTATTGATTTTTTCGGGCAGCGTGGCGAACTGATGACCATCCTGATTCTGACGCCCGTCCTGTTGATCTTTGCTGAAGTCTGCCCGAAAACCTATGCTGCCAATTCTCCGGAGAAGCTCTCCTTTCTGGTCCTGCATCCGATCCGTTTGGTGATGTGGGTGCTGCGCCCTGTAACCTGGCTGGTCAGTGGTGTCTCCAGCCTGTTAAACCGTTTGTTGAGTGCCGAAGCGCAAAGGCCGTTGATTTCCGAGGATGAGATTCGCTCCATCATCATGCTGGGTGAGAATGCAGGCGTGGTTGCCAAGGAGCAGCGGCGCATGCTGCACAGCGTCTTCGATCTTTCCGAGATACGGGTGCGTGATGTGATGGTGCCGCGCACCGAGGTGGTCGGCATTGAGGTCGGTGCAAATTTTGCTGATGTTGTCAAGATGGCAGCCAAGTCCCGTCACTCGCGTTTTCCTGTCTACGATGGCGACCTTGATCGCGTGGTCGGCATTATCCATTCCAAGGAGATGCTGAACTATCTCGATTGCCCTGAAAAATTTTCCCTGACCGAGCTGGCTCGTCCGCCATACTTTGTCCCGGAGGCTAAGCCTATCGAGGCGTTGATGCAGGCCTTGCGTCGCAAGCACCTGCATCTTGCCGTGGTTGTTGATGAATACGGCGGGGTAGAGGGGATCTGTACCCTCGAGGATATTGTTGAAGAGATTGTCGGTGAGATCCAGGACGAATTTGATGAGGATGAAATCCTTGTCACGGCTCTCAGCTCCGATCGTTACCTGATTGATGGCAGCGCTACACTTCGTTATATCAATCGCCGATTTAATCTGAAGCTCTCAGAGGAGCACGTCAATACTCTGGCGGGTTTTCTGCTGCACTCAATGGGCAGTATCCCTGAAGTCGGAGATGTCTGCGTGGCAGACGATGTCCGCTTTACCGTGCGTCTGGTCGAAGATCGGCGTATTGAGCAGATCGAAATGCAACTCCCGAACCGTCCGGGCTGAGATTCAGGTATGTGTTTTGTCAGCAAACCCCGGACGAATAAAGGTTGAACCGTTATGGTTAAGGCGAACTCTTAGCTTTCTTTCCTATCCCCCTGAAAAACAAAACATTGTATTTGTCAGGTTGTTGTAGTATTGCATTGCCATGCTGCAAAGGACTTTACCCGAAGCTGCTTCCTGCCCTCCACAAAATGATCTAACCCCTTAAAAAATTGAATTATTTCTTGACAGTGACCCTGTCTACGACTAGTCTTTGTCCAAGGTGTGGTGAATAGTGTAATTTTAGGCCAAAGAGGGCCAAATGGGTTTCCAGGGCGTTTATTATAATTCAATTGACGCAAAAGGGCGGGCAAGCATCCCGGCCAGGTTCCGTGAGCAGCTGAAAGAGCTCTTCGGGGCTGATGTTTTGGTCGTTACCCAGGATCGCTGCGGGGTCGTCGCCTATCCTGTTCCCGAATGGAACAGCTTCCTCGATAAATTCGAACAACTTCCGAATGATCAGTTTCGGGAGGACCTCTACTTCACAACCGTAACTCCAGCAACTCACTGCTCATTTGATAAGCAGGGCAGGATTCAGCTGCCGCAATCCTTGCGCGAATATTGTCACCTTGATACCGACGGCGTGCGTGACGTTGTTGTTGTTGGCAGCGCCAGGAAAATCCAGATTTTTAGTAAAACGCGATATCTCGAAATGCTTGCCGAAGCAGAACAGCGTCAGGCTGAGGATCGGCAGAAGCGTTTCGATCTGGGGCTTTAGTTTTGGCTTTGAATGAGTTCAGGCATGTGCCGGTGATGGCAGATGAGGTTCTGAGGTTCCTCGCGCCACACACAGGCGGTATTTACCTGGACGGAACTTTAGGTGGTGCCGGTCATGCACGGTTGGTCCTTGAAGCAACCGCTCCTGATGGTGTCCTGGTTGGTATGGATCACGATGCCGCGGCTCTTGCTGCTGCAAAAAAAAGTCTGGCTGATTTTGGTGACAGAGCGATTCTGAGACAAGGCAACTTTTCTGATATGAATGCACTCCTCGACTCTCTTGAAATTGATCAGCTCGACGGAATCCTGCTGGATCTGGGCGTTTCTTCCCATCAGCTCGACAGCCCGGAACGCGGTTTTTCGTTTCGTGAGGAAGGTCCCCTGGATATGCGCATGAATCCGAGCGCAGGTATCTCCGCCGCGACCGTGATTGCCGAAGCCGAAGCTGATGAGCTGCGGAACATTTTTCGTGAGTATGGCGAAGAGCGCTGGGCGAGCAAGATCGCCAGGGCGATTGTAGCGGACAGAGAAAAAACTCCCTTTGTGACGACTTTGCAGCTCGCCGAGCTGGTCTGCCGGGTCGTGCCAGGGGGAAGAGTGCCGCAGCGCATTCACCCGGCAACCCGAATCTTTCAGGCCTTGCGGATCTATGTCAATAGTGAGCTTGAAAGCCTTCGTGCGGGGCTGGATTTCGCATGGCGGAGACTGAAAACCGGTGGCCGGCTGGTCGTGATCAGCTTCCACTCCCTTGAAGACCGGATGGTCAAGCAAACCTTTCGTGACCTGGCAAGTGGCTGCAACTGTCCGCCTCGTCTTGCTGTCTGTGCTTGCGGTCATCAGCCGGTGGTTCGTGTGCTGACCCGTAAAGCTGTGCGTGCTACGGAAAACGAAATCAATCTGAATCCACGATCCCGAAGTGCTGTGTTGCGGGCCATGGAGAAACTTCCGGTAGAGGATAATCACAATGTCTGAAGCAACGGTCAGGGCCTTACCGAAAATCAATGGTTTTACACTACGTCGCCCAAGCCTTTTGCCGGTGCTTGGGTTTATTGCCCTTATGCTGGCGGTCTCGCTCTTTTTTGTCTGGTCGCGTGTTCAGGTAACAGGCCTTGAGTACGAGATCTCGCAGTTGGAAAGCAGCTTGCGCGGTGTGCAGCATGAATCATCGAATCTACGTCTCGAGGCCGCCAGCCTCAGAAGTCCGGAACGCATCGAACGGGTGGCGCGAAAAGAGTTGAACCTGCGCTTGCCTTCTGCAGAGCAGGTGATAACGGTGAATTGATGAAAGAACTGGAGAAAGGCGTTCGTATTCGCATTCGCATCATCGGGGTCTTATTTATCCTCGGCTTTGCGTTGGTGGCGATGCGCGCTTTTGAAATCCAGGTTATGCAGGAGCAGCAATGGGACGAACGCGCCGAACGGCAGCATCAGAAAAGTATTCCGCTAACCCCTCAACGCGGCACGATTTACGATAGTAATGGCCAGGAGCTTGCCGTAAGTGTCGATGTTGATTCAATCTATGTTGAGCCCCGCAAGCTGGAAGATCCCGCGACGGCGGGAAAAAAGTTGGCCAAAGCTCTTGATCTGTCCGCTCAAGAAGTCAGCAGCAAACTGAAGAGCAGCAGCAACTTCGTCTGGCTGAAGCGCCAGGTTTCTCCCAGTCAGAGTGAGTCAGTCAAAATGATGGCGCTTAAAGGCGTCGGGATGATTAAAGAACCCCGTCGGTTCTATCCCAACTCCACTATCGCTGCTCACCTGCTAGGTTTTACCGGTCTCGACCCGAAAGGTCTGGAGGGACTGGAACTCCAGTATGACAAAACGATTCTCGGCCGCGGTGGTTATCTGGTTATGGAACGCGATGCCCTTGGGCGCGGCATCGGCACGGGAACGCCACAAGTCCAGGGTGCGACCCATGGGCATGACCTTTATCTGACTATAGATAAAAACCTGCAATATATTGCCGAGCGGGAATTGGCCGAAGGGTTGCGCAAGACAGAAGCCAAGGCCGGCACGGTCGTCATGATGGAGCCTTCAACCGGCAAGGTTCTGGCCATGGCCAGTTACCCGGAATATAACCCGAACGCTTATACCCGTTTCAAGCCTTCCCAATGGCGTAACCGTGTTGTGTGCGACAGCTTCGAGCCGGGGTCAACCTTTAAAGTCTTTCTTATGGCGGCGGCTCTCAATGAAGCAGTCATCACGACCGGGCAGCGGATTGATTGTGAGAACGGTCAATTCAGGGTTGGTGGCAAGACAATTCACGACCATAAAAAATATCAGAAACTGACTCCGGCCGAGATTATCAAGTACAGCTCGAATATTGGTTCGGCAAAAATCGGCAAATTGCTGGAAAGGGAAGCCTTTCACAGCTATATCCGGGATTTCGGTTTCGGCCAGCAGACCGGCATCGATCTGCCAGGCGAAGTTGTCGGCTTGTTGCGTTCGCCGGATAAATGGTTTGAAATCGACCTGGCGGCGATCTCTTTCGGCCAGGGAATCAGCGTCACACCGATTCAACTGGTCGCTGCCGTAGCAGCCATTGCCAATGGCGGGTATCTGATGGAACCATACGTTGTTGATCAGGTTGTTGACAGTGAAGGGCAGGTGACTCAGCGGAATCAGCCGCACGTGGTTCGCAAAGTGATCGCTTCGGATGTAGCGCGGGTTGTTAGCCAAATGATGGAAATGACAACTGAAGATGGCGGCACAGCGACCAACGCCAGAGTGCCGGGCTTCAGGGTCGCCGGCAAGACCGGCACGGCACAGAAAGTGGATGCGGTGACAGGCGGTTACTCGACAGACAAGTGGGTGACCTCTTTTGTCGGTTTTCTCCCAGCCGAAGCGCCACAGCTGGTCATGCTGGTTACTATCGACGAGCCGAAAGTCGGGCATTACGGGGGGCTGACTGCTGCTCCGGTGTTTTCCCGAATTGCCGCACAGGCAATGCAGTCTCTTAAAGTGGCTCCAAATCAGGAAATGCCTAACGGTGAAGCCTTGCCGTCACTGGAGCAGATTATTGTCGAAGCCTCGGCACCGGCACGATCCGGACTCCAGGAAATGGCGCCATCCGAACCTTCTGCTGGACCGATGATGCCTAATTTTGTCGGCCTGAGCTATCGTCAGGTCCTTGAATTTATGCAAGCAGGACAATTGAACGTCAGTTTCCGCGGGCGTGGCCGGGTTGTCGAGCAGTCACCTGACCCCGGTATGGCAATCCCTTACGGTGCACCGGTATGGGTGCGCTTGGCACCACCCTCATGATAAGACTCTGTCCTTACGGTTACTTATGAAACTATCGCAACTCCTGAAAAGATGCCCGGTGCAACAGGTGTATGGGAACATGGACCTGGACGTGACAGGCCTGCATTATGACTCTCGTCAGATCAAAAACGGCGACGCTTTTTTCGCTCTGCGTGGGGCTGTCAGCGATGGGCACAACTTCATCTCCAGCGCGATTGCAAACGGTGCCAAGGTCGTGTTCTGCGAGGACATGCTGGAAGGCCTTGAGCAGGTGACAATGATTCAGGTCGAAAACTCGCGTCAGTCGATGGCGCTGGTGGCGGCAGAATTCTATGACGATCCGACAAAAGACATGAAGGTTGTCGGCGTGACTGGCACCAACGGCAAGACGACCATCACCTATCTGTTGGAAGCGATTCTGCGACGGGCCGATCTGGCACCGGCTGTGGTCGGCACGATCAATTACCGTTACGGCAATGATTTGCACCAGGCTCCACATACGACTCCGGAATCTCATGACCTGATGAAGCAGATCAGTGTTTTCCGGAAGAATGGCGCACGTTCACTGGTGATGGAAGTCTCCTCGCACGCCCTGCACCAGCATCGTGTCGATGGCGTGCATTTCCAGGTTGGCGTTTTTACCAACCTGACTCCTGAACACCTTGATTATCACCAGGATATGGAGCAGTACTTTTCAAGTAAATATCACCTGTTCAAGGAATTGCTTCCCCGCAATAAGGGACGCGCCGTGGTTAATGTTGACGATAGCTACGGCCAGCGTCTGGCATTCATGTTACCTGACGCCTTGACCTGCGGACGTGATCGGCATGCAGACGTCTATCCGGAGCTCCTCGAGGTCTCGCTGAAGGGCATCCGTGGCCGGGTGGTGACACCACTCGGAACAGTTGAAATCATTAGCCCCTTACTCGGTGATTACAATGTTGAGAACCTGTTATGTGCTATCGGCGCTGCCGTTGCTCTTGGCCTGTCTCCGCAGTTGATCGCCACGGGTCTGGCAGATGCAACCGGAGTGCCGGGACGCCTTGAGCTGGTTGAAAATGACCGCGATGCGGTCATCCTGGTCGACTATGCGCATACGGGCGATGCTTTGCGTCGGGTCATCGAAGCGATGCAGGAACTGGCGCCGCAACGCATTCTGACGATCTTCGGCTGCGGCGGTGATCGCGATCGCAGCAAGCGTCCGGTTATGGCTGAAGTTGCCGCACGCGGTTCCGATATCGCCATCGCAACATCGGATAATCCGCGCACAGAAGACCCTATGCAGATTCTCAACGATATTCGCTGCGGACTGATCAAGGTCCACGAACGCGAATGGAGCAAATCTGAAGCGGTTGTTGGTGAAGGTAAAGGCTACGTCGTCATCCAGGATCGCCGGGAGGCCATTCAGTTTGCTGTCAGCATCTTGCGGCCTGGCGATCTTTTGCTGATTGCCGGCAAAGGACATGAAGATTACCAGATTCTCGGCACAAGACGAATCCACTTTGATGATCGTGAAGAGGTGCGCATGGCACTACAGGTGGGAGGTCGCCAATGATTCGCATGGATATGCGCGCCGTTGCAGAAGCCACCGGCGGACACCTGATGCAGAACGGAGCATCTGTCGAGCTGCAGGGGATTTCCACGGACAGTCGCACCGTAAAGCCGGGAGACCTTTTTATCCCATTGCGTGGTGAGCATTTCGACGGTCATGATTACCTGACGCAGGCGATACAGCGCGGTGCTGCAGCATGTCTCAGTGAAGAAATGATCGGCGGTTTATTGGTGCCGGTCATCAAGGTAAACGACACGCTCAAAGCCCTGGGAGATCTGGCTGCAGCCGTAAGGCGGCAATTTGCTGGTCCTGTTGTCGGTATAACCGGCACTTCGGGCAAAACCACCTGCAAGGAAATGCTGGCAGCTATCCTTGAACACCTCGGACCGGGGCTGAAGTCGGCTGGAAACTTTAATAACCTGGTTGGTGTACCACTGACACTGTTCGGCTTGCAGCCTGAGTATCGTTGGGCGGTTATCGAGATGGGGATGAGCGCACGTGGCGAAATCGCCAGGCTGGCTGAAATCGCTGCTCCCAATATCGGTCTGATCACCAATATCGGCGCAGGTCACCTGGAAAACTTTGAAGGAATTTCCGGTGTTGCCAGGGCTAAGGGAGAGCTGTTTATCAGCTTGCCGGCAGAGGGAGTCGCCCTGATCAATGCCGACGACCCGGAAGTCCTCAGGTTGCCAGTGGCCAATGGCGTCCGCAAAGTCCTCTTTGGTCTCAGCCCTGATGCTGCCATCCGGGCGGACAGAATTACGGCGCAAAACGGCTCGGTCAGCTTCTATCTGGAGATCGATGGTGCCGTGCAGCGGGTCGTACTGCCTTTGCCGGGTCGTCACAATGTTGCTAATGCTCTTGGAGCTGCTGCAGCGGCTACGGTCCTTGGTGTCGGATTGAAAGACATTGCAGCCGGGCTGACAGCATTTAAGACTTGTCCGGGGCGCATGGAGCTTCTGGAGCTCCCGGGAGACCTTGTTGTGCTTGAGGATAGCTATAACGCTAACCCCTTGTCGATGCATGCCGCACTCGATGCACTAGGAGACCTCAGCAGGCCCGGGAGGCGTATCGCAGTGCTGGCGGACATGCTCGAATTAGGGCCGTCCGCTCCGAAATTGCATCACCAGATTGGTGCCGCAGTTGCAGAACGAGCTGACTGGTTATTCGTTTACGGAGCACTGGCCACAGAAATTGCTCGCGGAGCAAAGGATGCGGGATTGCCCGATGACAAAGTTTTTGTTGCCGGAAGTCATGATGAATTAGCTGCACGGCTTCTTGAAATACTTCAGGCGGGTGACCGTGTTCTCATCAAGGGCTCGCGAGGCATGCGCATGGAAAAAGTGACTGCCGCGTTGCGTCGCTTAAAACAGAAGACTGCTGTAAACGGTGACTGACGGAGATTAAACGTGCTTTATCACCTGCTCTACCCGCTACATACGGAATATTCGATCTTCTATGTCTTCCGGTTTATTACTTTCCGGACGATTTATGCGGCTATTACGGCTCTTGCTATCAGCTTTCTGCTGGGGCCGTGGCTGATCGAAAAGCTTTCGGCGTTGCAGATGGGACAGACCATCCGGTTATTAGGACCTGAGTCCCATTTTAAAAAAGAGGGCACGCCGACTATGGGGGGTGCCCTGATTCTGTTTGCCATCGTGTTGCCGACGCTGCTGTGGGCCGACCTGACCAACATGTACGTCTGGTTGGTACTCCTCGTCACTGTTGGTTATGGCGTTATCGGTTTCGTCGATGATTTGCTGAAGGTGCGCAAGAAAAACAGCGATGGTCTGTCGCCGCGCAAGAAAATGTTCTGGCAGATGCTGATCGCCTTCGGTGTCGGCATGATACTGATGACGTATCCAGGGTTTCAGACGACCCTGGCGTTCCCTTTTTTCAAAGGCGTCAATCCTGACCTTGGCTGGTTTTATGTGCCGTTCGCCATGCTGGTGATTATTGGTGCCAGCAATGCCGTCAATCTCACTGACGGCCTTGATGGCCTGGCAATCGGTCCGGTGATTATAGCGGCGGGGACTTATCTGCTTTTTGCGTATGTGGCCGGCCATGCGACCCTGTCGAGCTATCTGCAGATAAACGGTGTAGCGGGAGCAGGCGAGCTTTCAGTATTGTGCGGCGCCATGATCGGCGCCGGACTCGGTTTCCTCTGGTTTAATACTTACCCGGCCCAGGTGTTCATGGGTGATGTCGGCAGTCTGTCGCTTGGCGGGGCTATCGGCACCATCGCCGTTATTACCAAGCAGGAGATCGTGCTGGTGATTGTCGGTGGTATTTTCGTTATGGAAGCACTGTCGGTGATTGTGCAGGTGACCTCGTTTCGCCTCTATGGGAAGCGGATTTTTCGCATGGCGCCGATTCATCATCATTTCGAATTGAAAGGCTGGGCGGAACCGAAAATTATTGTGCGGTTCTGGATTATCAGCATCATTCTGGCCCTGATCGGCCTTTCGACACTGAAGTTGCGCTAAATGAAACAAAATTATCGGGACATGAAGATCGTTGTAACAGGGGCCGGCGCCACCGGTTGCAGCCTGGCGCGCTTTTTCAGGGCACGGCATGCCCGAGTGACCTTGTCAGATCATCGACCGGCAAGCCTGCTCAACAACATGGAAGAATTAATAAGGTCCGGTATTGAACTGGATCTAGGCGGTCATACGCAGGCGCTCTTTACTGCCGCGGACCTGGTTGTGGTCAGCCCGGGTGTTCCTCTTGATATACCGGCTTTGCGTGCCAGCCGTGAGCATGGCGTGCCGGTGCTTGGTGAAGTTGAAATTGCCTGGCGTGAGCTAAGCGGCATCATGATTGCCATCACGGGAACCAATGGCAAATCGACCGTAACCACTCTGATCGGCGAGATGCTGCAAGGCTGGGGCAAGAAGGCTTTCGTCGGCGGCAACCTCGGAACGCCGCTGATTGATGCCGTCGGCGGTGATTTTCATTGGCAGGTTGTCGAATTGTCATCATTCCAGCTGGAAACCATAGAAGCGTTTCGACCCCGCTATGCTGTGCTGCTCAATGTTTCTGAAGATCACCTGGATCGTTATCCCGACATGGCCGGTTACATTGCGGCTAAGGCGCGTATTTTTGAAAACCTGCATGAAGACGACGTGGCGATTCTGAACCATGACGATGCGCTGGTGATGCAGGCGGCAGCGGCAACTCGCGCAGAAAAAATCTGTTTCAGCAGTCAAGCCGTGCTGGAAAGCGGCATGAGCCTGGTTGATGGCAAGATCCTCTGGCGCTGGCGGGGTAGTGAAATGTTCTTTCCGCTTGACGCGTTACAGCTGCGCGGTCGGCATAACCAGGAAAATGTTATGGCCGCCATGATTCCATTACTGCTGGAAGGCTGCCCTGCAGAGATCATCTGGAATTCTGCCATAAGCTTTGCCGGCCTGCCACACCGCATGGAGTTCCTCGGTGAACTGCGCGGTGCCTGCTGGTACAACGATTCCAAAGGGACCAATATCGGCAGCGTGGTGAAAAGTCTGGACGGGTTGGCAAAGCCGGTTATTCTGATTGCCGGCGGCAAGGATAAGCAGGGAGATCTTTCGCCACTGATTGCGCCGATTTGTGACAAGGTTACAAATCTGATCCTTATCGGGACTGCAGCAGAGCGCATGGCACAAACCTTCGAAGGGCTTACAGACATACACCGAGCCGCTGATATGCACGAGGCCGTCGGACTTGCTGCCCGCTTGAGCAGCCCTGGAGCAACGGTGCTGCTGTCGCCAGGATGTTCCAGTTTTGATATGTACCGAAACTATGAAGAGCGTGGTCAGATTTTTGCCCGGGAATTCCTCGCATTGAGACCGCATGAGGATTGTCGCCATGGAAATTAGACAGGGAACTGATCATTCCATACTGCTGCTGGCGGTCTGTTTGACCTGTCTCGGGGTTGTCATGGTCTTTTCTTCTTCTTCAATCATGGCGGTAAGGGATTATGGCGATAGTCTGTTTTTCCTCAAGCGACAGGGTGCTTATGCTCTGCTTGGTTTCGGAGTTATGGTTTTGCTGATGCGGGTTAATCTTGAAATTCTACGCAAGGCTGCCTGGCCGATATTGGCCATTTGTGTCCTGCTGTTGGTGGCGGTCCTGATCCCCGGGGTCGGTAAAAAGGTTGGTGGTGCAGCGCGTTGGATCAGAGTTGCCGGCTTTACGTTCCAACCGGCGGAGTTTGCCAAAATCGGTCTGATACTCTTCATGGCGCACTCATTGGCCCGCAAGCAGGAGAAAATCAGAAGTTTTCGCTTCGGACTTCTGCCATACCTGCTGATTCTTGCAGTTCTGCTCGGATTGTTATTGGCCCAGCCTGATTTGGGGAGCGCCCTGACTCTTGGCGTGGTGGCGATTGCCATGCTGATGGTAGCAGGAACCCGCATCACTTACCTTGCCAGTCTCGGTTTGGCTGCACTGCCGTTTCTCTATTTCATGGTCATGAACGTTGATTACCGGCGACGGCGGATTCTGGCGTTTCTGAACCCATGGGACGATCCGAGCAATACCGGCTTCCAGATTATTCAAAGCTGGATTGCCTTCGGCTCGGGTGGCACTTTCGGCAAAGGCCTCGGTGAGAGTAAGCAGAAACTTTTCTTCCTGCCCGAGGCGCACACTGATTTTATCTTTTCCGTGATCGGCGAGGAACTGGGTTATATCGGTGTAATCGTCATCGCAGCAATGTTCATGCTGCTTGTGATGCGTGGTTTGCGCACGGCACTCAATGCGCCAAACCAGTTCACCTGCTTTCTGGCCTTCGGTGTAACCTTGCTGATCGGCCTGGAAGCTCTGGTCAATATGGCCGTGGTCATGGGAATGGTTCCCACCAAGGGGTTGGCTCTACCGCTCATTTCGTACGGAGGGACGAGTCTTGTGACCACTTTGGCGGCCATCGGCATTCTTTTGAACGTTTCACGTCAGTTGCCGGGAGAGTTGCGATGAGGCTGCTACTGGCCGGTGGTGGCACCGGCGGACATCTTTTTCCGGCGATTTCACTGGCCGAACAACTCAAGCATGAGGACCCACAGAGTGAGATTCTCTTTGTCGGCACAGAACGTGGTCTGGAAGCCCGTATGCTGCCGGAGCTCGGTTGGCCATTAAAAACCATTGAGATGAGCGGTTGGGCCGGGCTTGGAATTTTCGCCCGCCTGAAAGTTCTCGGCAAGCTGTTGAAGAGCTTTAGACAATCCAGAACGATACTGCGCGAATTCGGCCCGGACGTTGTGGTCGGCGTTGGTGGCTATGCTTCGGTCCCCGTCCTGCTGGCAGCCAAAACCTTAAGAATACCGTATCTGGTTCATGAACAGAACGCCTGGCCAGGTCTGGCCAACCGCCTGCTCGGTCGTTGGGCAAAAAGAGTCTGCCTTTCTTTTGAGGAGGCGGACCGGGCTTTTTATCGAAGCGCAACCGTGCTGACCGGCAACCCGGTACGCGCGTCGATGGAGAACTGTCCGAACATTGCCGAAGACACGTCCTGCCTGCTGGTGTTCGGCGGTAGCCAGGGGGCACGGGCAATTAATCGCGCGGTGCTTTCTGCTTTGCCTTATCTGGATGAATGGCGAGAGAGACTTGAAATCATCCATCAGTCCGGACAACTCGATTACGCGGAAACCGTGCGAGCTTACCAGGAAAATGGCTGGCCGAATGTTGATGTCCAGCCGTTTATCAAGGATATGGCACAGGCCTATGCCAAGGCGACTCTGATTGTCTGCCGGGCGGGGGCAACGACCCTTGCCGAGCTGACGGCGTGTGGCCGCCCGGCGATTCTGGTCCCCTATCCTTATGCGACTGCCGGACATCAGGCGGTGAATGCCCAGGCCATGGCGGCCAAGGGAGCGGCTCTGATGATGGAGGAAGCTGCTCTGACTCCGGAGCGCCTGGCTAAACTGCTGAACGGTCTGCTCCATGACCGCAGCAGCCTCCTGTCTATGTCTGCTGCGGCGAAAAGATTGGCACGCCGGGGTGCTGCCGCACGGTTGCTGCAGGAATGTCGAACGGTTCTTCTGGAAGTGGTGTGAAAGGAAAATTATGTACGGCAAGATTCAAAAAATCCATTTCGTCGGCATCGGTGGCATAGGTATGAGCGGGATTGCTGAAGTGCTCATCAACCTGGGTTATCAGGTTTCCGGGTCGGATCTCAAAGAGAGTGATATCACCCGGCGCTTGAGCAGTCTCGGCGGTACGATTGCTTATGGCCATAGGACAGAGAACCTTGCTGAAGTGGATGTTGTTGTGACCTCAACGGCTGTCAAGCATGACAACCCTGAAGTTCTGGAAGCCAATCGACGTAAGATTCCGGTGATCCCTCGTGCAGAGATGCTGGCCGAATTGATGCGTATGAAGCATGGCATCGCGATTGCCGGAACCCACGGCAAAACCACCACTACCAGCATGGTGGCGACCGTACTCTCCCATGGCGGCATTGATCCGACTGTAGTCATTGGCGGGCGACTTGACTCGATCGGTTCCAACGCCAAGCTGGGACAGGGTGAATTCCTGGTAGCCGAAGCCGATGAATCGGATGGATCGTTCCTTAAGCTGTCACCAACCATCGCCGTCGTCACCAATGTTGATGAAGACCATCTCGACTACTACCGCGACCTGGATGAAATCCGTTCGACTTTTACCGATTTCATCAACAAGGTGCCATTCTACGGGTTGGTTATCCTCTGCCTGGATGATGAGAACCTGCAGGGGATGATACCTGCAGTCAAGAAGCGGTTGATAACCTATGGTTTGGTAAGTCAGGCGGATTTTCAGGCTTCTGACATTCAGCATGAGGCTGATCGCACCGGTTTCCTCGTGCATTATCGAGGTAAAGAACTCGGTCGACTGAATATCCGTATGCCGGGACGACACAATGTCCTGAACGCTTTGGCAGCCGTCGCCGTTGGCATGGAACTGGATATGCCCTTTGCTGCTATTGCCGAGGGCTTCCAGGATTTCGGTGGCGTACAGCGGCGTTTCCAGGTCAAAGGTGAAGCTCAGGAGATTATGATTGTGGATGATTACGCCCATCATCCGGTAGAAATAAAAGCCACTCTGGCTGCAGCACGCTCAGGTTGGAGCCGCAGGGTGGTTGCGGTTTTTCAGCCGCATAGGTATAGCCGGACCGAAGCTCTCTTTGATGATTTTACCAAGGCTTTTTACCAGGCTGACCATATTGCCGTGATGGATGTCTACGCGGCCGGCGAAGAACCGAGGCTTGAAGTCTCTGCTGAAAAGCTGGCAGATGGTATCTGCGGTCATGGCCACAAGTCCTGCTGTTATACCGGCGATGCCGAAGCGACGATTGAACATCTGCAAGCCGTATTGCAGGCCGGTGATATCGTTATCACGCTCGGCGCCGGCAACGTCTGGAAGGTCGGCGAAAATCTGCTGCAACTTCTGAGAGAAAAAGCTTGAGAGCAAGTTCGCACACGTGAGATGAGAGTTATGGCACATCGCAATGAACTGAAAAATAAAAGGATTGCTGTACTGATGGGGGGGCTGTCTGCTGAGCGGGAGATTTCTCTGAAAACAGGCCGGGCCGTTTTGACCGCATTGCTTGAAAATGGATGCGACGCAGTACCGATCGATGTCGATCGCGACTTGCCGGAACAATTGCGCACAGTTGATGCTGAAATGGCCTTCATTTGTTTGCATGGACGCTATGGTGAAGACGGCACGGTCCAGGGCCTGCTTGAAATGATGCAGATTCCCTATACTGGCAGTGGTGTGATGTCGTCAAGCGTGGCCATGGACAAGGTGGCCACCAAGCAGATCCTGCTCTATCACGAAATAGCGACTCCGGGATTTTTCGCCTACCGGATAGGAGATGATCTGGCAATACTGCGGGAGCGTTGTCGGCATTTCCCTCTGGTCGTCAAGCCGGCCCGCGAAGGTTCGACAATCGGCATCAGTATTGTCCATGACAGGTTCCAGCTCGAAATGGGTCTAGCTGAAGCGCGCAAGCATGATGACCTGATCCTGATTGAAGATTTTATTCAAGGTGACGAAGTGACTGTCAGTGTTCTGAATGGTGAGCCGTTACCGATTATAAAGATTGTCCCGAAAAGCGGTTTTTATGATTATGCATCGAAATATACGCCCGGGCAAACCGAGTACTTGTTGCCGGCACCATTAGAAGCGGTTCTTTACCATCGGCTTCAGGAGGTCTCTGTTGCTGCCTGTCGAGCACTCTCATGCAGGGGGGCTGCCAGGGTCGATTTTATGGTGCGGGAACGAGAATTCTTCTGTCTTGAGGTGAACACCATTCCTGGTATGACGGCAACCAGTCTGCTGCCCAAGGCCGCTGCTGAGGCAGGTATCCCATTTAACGAGCTGGTCATGCAGATCCTTGAAGATGCAGGGTTGAATAAGTAGTCAACTGATAGTCAATAGAGTGGTTGAATCGATGAATGATCTGAAGGCCAGCCAACAGAAGAAGATCAAAACCAATCGCCGCAAGCAGAAAAAGCAGCCGCGCGATTGGAAAAAGCTCTTTCATTGTCTGTTGCGTATCAGCATTGCCTCAGGAAGTGGTTTCCTGCTTGCCAGTGGCGCTCTGTTGACGGCCCAGATGCTGCTTGAGTCAGGTTATTTCGGAGTGCAGCAGGTCCGCGTGGAACACCAGGTGCGAGTCAGTGAAGGTGATATCCTCGATGCCTCGGATATCAAGCTGGGCGATAGCCTGTTCGATCTCGATCTGTATCTGATCGGCCGAAAAATTGAGGAGCACCCTTGGATTGCCAAAGTTGAAGTGGAACGATCCTTCCCGAATCAGGTCGTAATCAGAGTCGGGGAACGGGAGGCCAAGGCAATTATTGATCTCGGTTACCTGTACTACGTTGATAAAACTGGAGAAGTTTTCAAGATGCTTGATGCAAATGATCAACTTGATTATCCGGTGATTACCGGGATTGATCGCCAGTACTTGCTTGACAATCCGGACCAGACACAGGCTTCTCTGAACCTGGCACTGCAGCTCATGGATGAGCTGCAAAACCGCAATCTGTTTAACCTGGATGATGTTTCGGAAATTCATTACGACCAGCAGGCAGGCTTGATCCTGCATACCCGTGTCGGCGGAGTCCCTGTACGTATGGGCAAACTGGGCTTTAACACCAAATTGGATCTTCTGGAAAAAATTTACAGCGACCTTGAGCCGCGTTTACTGGCTCTCAAATATATTGACTTAAACGTCACCGACCGCGTTATCGTGAAGTTGGATGTGAAACGGACGGTTGGCAGGGGTTAGCAATGAAGAGAGAGAAGGGGAGAGACATGAGCAATAAACGGGAAAATCTGGTGGTCGGACTCGACATCGGCACAACCAAGATCTGTGCGATTGTCGGGGCGATAACCGATGAAGGCCTCGATATCGTGGGTATCGGCACCAGTCCGTCGCGCGGCCTGCGCAAGGGCGTGGTCATCAACATCGAAAGCACTGTCAATGCGATTCGCAAGGCGCTTCAGGAGGCCGAATTGATGGCCGGTTGTGAAATCAAGTCGGTTTTTGCCGGAATTGCCGGTGGCCATATCAAAGGGCTCAACTCTCAGGGTGTGATCGCCATAAAGAACCGTGAAGTCACCAACGAAGATGTTCGCCGCGTTATTGATGCCGCCAAGGCATTGGCGATTCCAATGGATCGTGAAGTGATCCATATCCTGCCGCAGGAATTCATTATCGATGATCAGGATGGCATAAAGGAACCGCTGGGTATGAGCGGCGTCCGTCTGGAAGCCCGGGTCCATATTGTCACCGGTGCAGTGGCGAGCGCGCAGAATATCATCAAAAGCTGCAATAAGGCCGGTGTGGATGTCGGCGACATTGTTCTCGAACAGCTGGCTTCGGCGGAAGCCGTGTTGACGGCCGATGAAAAGGATCTCGGTGTTGCTTTGATCGATATCGGCGGTGGAACGACGGACGTCGCCATTTTTGTCGATGGAGCAATCAAACACACTTCGGTTCTGTCGCTTGGAGGCAACCATCTGACCAACGACATCGCTGTCGGCTTGCGGACCCCGACTGCAGAGGCCGAGAAGATCAAACAGAGCTCGGGATG
>JAVVDT010000002.1:0-49947 GCA_032250875.1 Desulfuromonadales bacterium
CTTGTGCCTTTGGGTTTGAAAGTCCAATCAGAAGGGCAACAGATTAACAATCTGTTGCCCCGTTCTTTCAAATCATAAAAGCATGACTGAACTTTGTCATCAGCCTGCGGGCCGACATCACTGTCAGCCCTTAACTGTTCTTAGAGGCGTCATCAATTCACCGGAGGGTCGAAAAACCAGATGCTCTGTTTTTTGCGCCAGCCCTTTTCCCACATGCAGCTTTCATAGCTCACTCGTTCCTGCCCCGGTTCAATCCCCCTTGACGCACCACCGGTCATGGCCTGGCAATCCCGATCATCGGCGTAATACTCCGAGGGCAACTTGCTGGCGTGCTCCCAGCGTGAAGCGCAACCGGCCAGCATCAACATACACATGACAATCATCAACCAAGATTTCATCATCACAACCCCCTGCCTGAATTAGTGAACGAATTATAACATTCCCGCCAAGAATTGAAAGCGGCAACATTCTGTAATCGCTTACAAAAAAAACACTTGACCTGACGCATTAAAATACGTAGATTAACATTCGCTTATTTTAAACTATTAACAACCCAAGGAGAGAGACACATGAAGAAACTGATTGTTGCAGTAATGCTCGTTGCCTTCGCATTCACCGTTGCCTATGCCGCTGATTCCTACAACTATGAGAACAAAAAGGGTTCCGTTGCCTTCGACCACAAGACCCATGGCGAGAAACTCGGCTGTGACGCCTGCCACGAAGGCACCCCCGCCAAGATCGCCATCGACAAGAGTGCTGCTCACGGCGCTGCCTGCAAAGATTGCCACAAGGACAAAGGCGGCCCGACCAAGTGTAACGATTGTCATAAGAAGTAACGACTAACCTGCAGACAAAAGGCCTTCCTGAACAAGGGAGGCCTTTTCTTTTTTACATGCCGGGGACACAATGGTTAACTTTAATTGTGTCCCCCTTTTGCCTTGACCAAATGACTTATTTTGTCATAAATTGCGGGGTGTTGACTTTATGATATAATCCCGACTCAACGGGTTACATTCTAAAAAATTGCTATGGAGGTTTCTATGTCCCTGAAAGGTACCCAGACGGAGAAGAATATCCTGACAGCGTTTTGCGGCGAAAGCCAGGCACGCAACCGCTACACCTATTTTGCCGCCCAGGCTAAAAAAGAGGGCTTTGTCCAGATATCCAAAATCTTCGAAGAAACAGCCGACCACGAGCGTGAGCACGCCAAGCGTCTTTTCAAAATGCTCGAAGGCGGCGAAGTTGAAATCACAGCGGCCTTCCCCGCCGGCGTCATCGGAACAACGGCCGAGAACCTGCAGGAAGCAGCTGGTGGCGAAAACCATGAATACACCACCATGTACCCCGAGTTTGCGGCAACAGCCCGCGAGGAAGGTTTCCATGACATTGCCGACACCTTCATGTCGATCGCGGTTGCTGAAAAATACCATGAAGAGCGCTATCTGGAATTACTTGATAACATCAAGCGCAACCAGGTTTTCTCACGTGACCAAACAATGACCTGGCGCTGCCAAAACTGTGGATACCAGCACGAAGGCTCCTCTGCTCCCGACGAATGCCCGGCATGCGCCCACCCCCAGGCACATTTTGAATTAAAACCTGAAAACTACTAATCCCAAGGAGAATGAAGATGCCCCAACTGAATGAAGTCTACAAATGCGAACTGTGCGGCAACATCGTTGAAATACTCCACGGCGGCCCAGGCGCCCTCACCTGCTGCAACCAGAAGATGGTCCTGATGGCCGAGAACACCGTCGACGCGGCAGTGGAAAAGCATGTACCGGTGATCGAAATCGGCGCTGACAGCATCACCGTCAAGGTAGGCAGCGTTGAACACCCGATGCAGGACGAGCACTACATCGAGTGGATCGAGTTGCTTGCCGACGGCAAGGTTTATCGCCAGAACCTGCAGCCAGGCCAGGCGCCGGTCGCAACCTTCCCGGTCATTGCCCAAGCTGTCACGGCTCGTGAATACTGCAACCTGCATGGACACTGGTCAGCGAAAAGCTGATCAAAACTTCAGAAAAGGCCTCCGCAATCGGGGGCCTTTTTCTTACCAGCCTGTCCAGGCTATTCAAAACATCAGCCTCCGTCAAGAACAACTCCAGGTTGACCCCTTAACCGGCAACTGGCAGAATATATTGAACTTCTCACCACACCGGCAGGCGTCATGAGCAAAAAGTCTATTTCCGACCGCTATCAAAAACCGCAGCCGAAAGGGAGCAAACTCCCTGCACACTGGCGATTGCGCCTGCATGAAGTCATCTTCGAAGCGGACACCCCGGCCGGCAAGAACTTCGACATCGCCCTCTTCCTGGCGATCATCCTCAGCATTGTTGCCGTCATGTTTGACAGCGTCGCAGAAATCCGTGCCGAGCACGGCATGATGCTGTATGTCATTGAATGGTTTTTCACCCTGCTCTTCACGGTCGAATACGTCTTGAGGATTATCTCGCTGGGACAACCGGTTCGCTACATCAAAAGCTTCTACGGCATCGTAGACCTGGTGGCCATTCTCCCGACCTACATCAGCCTGCTCCTGCCCGGCTCACAATACCTGATGGTCATCCGGGTGTTGCGCCTGCTCAGGGTATTCAGAATCCTCAAACTCGCCCAGTTCATCAACGAGGCGGAAACCCTGCTGAAAGCCATGCGCGCCAGCCTGAGAAAAATCGCAGTGTTCCTCTTCGTGGTGTTGTCGCTGGTGTTGATTTTCGGATCGTTGCTGTACCTGATTGAGGGTGACGAAAGCGGGTTTACGTCGATCGGGGTTTCCTGCTACTGGGCCATCACCACGCTGACCACGGTGGGCTACGGCGACATTTCTCCGCAGTCGCCCCTAGGGAGAGCGGTGGCCAGCATTATCATGATCATGGGGTATGGGGTGATTGCTGTTCCGACAGGGATCGTGACCGCAGAGCTGGTCGCACCGATCAGGGGTGAAGTTTCAACCCAGGCCTGCCCTGAATGTGGTGGAGAAAAGCACAGCTACGATGCCGACTTCTGTAAATATTGCGGCGCGAACCTACACCACGACTAAGAATCAGTCTTCTATTGACAGGCTGTCCAGGTAATCTCTGAGGGCAGTCCCGAGAGTCGTGTCCTTCTCGACAAACTGCAGTCCCAGCCCGCAAGGCAAGGCGTTCTTCTTCAGCCATTCCGGGTGGTTCACCCAGGCCACACGCACATCACTGCACAACCGGTCTTGCGTGCCTGGCAGAGCAAACTCCACAGACAGGCTTGTGCCGACCGGGAAAAGTGTCTCCGTCGCCATGAACATGCCGCCGACGTTGAGGTTCACACAGCTGCCCGAATATCGGGTTTGCTTCTCATCGAGAAAAGCCAGCTGGAAGGACACCGGGAAACGACGCGCGAGGCGCCGTGATATCCCGAGCAGGCCACAGGCTGCATCAAGAAAGCGCTCTGAGACCAGTGGACGATGCACAACCGCATCACAACCTGCACCCCAGCACTTTTCCGCGAGGTCATCAGCAGAGCGTTCAGGCAGAACAAGTAGTACCGGCGTTGCTGCCAGCAGGGGGTCATCCTTGATTGAGCGACAACAATCGAGGGCCTGCTCACCGAGCTCCGCCAGGTCAAAAACGGCCAGGGTCGGGGCTTCCGCCTCAACAGCCTGGAAGCCGGCCTGACCATCCTGCACCGGGATCATTTCAAAACCTTCGCGCTGAAAAAATGAGTTCTGCAGAATCGACAGCAGAGCCGCATCATTGGAGAGAACGATTTTTTTAGCAGGCATTTGGCACTCCTGTGTCGTTGGTTGAGTTCAATAACTGGATTTGCAGGGTTCGTGCCGACCTTGCAGGCCCGTCACAACACGCTCCGATGGCTTAAAAGCACCTATAAATCAGGTGCTTTTACAACCCTGCCCCCGACACGAAGTCCACACAGAGCATCACGGCTGCAGGGCGGAGACAAAAAAGGGCCGCCTGGTCAGGCGGCCCCGCGATTTAACGATCTGGTCAGGAAAATTCAAGCATCTCTATTTCAAAATGCAGTTCCTTGCCCGCCAGGGGGTGATTGCCATCCAGGACAACCGTTTCATCGGACAGCTCAACAATCTGGACCTCCAGGGTCTGCCCTTCCTCGACGGTTACCTCGAGCATACTGCCGAGCATCAGCTTTTCATGGTCCGGGATCAGGTTTCTCTCGACCTCGGCAACCATTTCGGGGAGATGGGCGCCATAACCATCTTCAGGGGCCACCACCACCGTGCGGCTCTCTCCGGGCTTCAAGCCGATGACTGCCTGGTCAAAGCCATCGATCACCTGGCCGGCGCCAACTGTAAACTCGAGAGGCTCATGACCCTCCGATGAGTCAAACACGGACCCATCCGGGAAACGACCGATATAGTTGACCCGGACCTGGTCGCCGGCAGCGACAGCACGATCATTCTGGACACCCATTATCAGTTGTCTCCCTTTTCAACGCTGATCAGCTCGACATCAAAGAGCAGCGTCGCGTTCGGACCAATCGCCTGACCAGCGCCACGTTCGCCGTAGGCAAGCTCAGAAGGGATAAAGAGCTGCCACTTGGCACCGGGCTTCATCAACTGCAAGGCTTCGGTCCACCCGGCAATAACACCACCGACGGGGAAGGTCGCAGGTTCACCACGGTCATAGGAGCTGTCGAACTGGGTTCCGTCGATGAGCGTACCACGGTAATGAACCGTTGCCACGTCGGCCGGTCCCGGAGACTCGCCGTCACCGGTTTCCAGCACCTTGTACTGCAGGCCGCTCTCGGTAACCACCACACCCTCCTGCTTGGCATTCTCCGCCAGGAAGGCTTCCCCATCCGTCTTGTTTGTCGTCGCCATGGCTTCCATTTCGGCAACCATTTTCGCCTGCATCTCCTGCTGGAAGGCCTGAATCTCGTCGACCATCTCTTCATCGCTGAGCTGCAGTTCTTTACCGGCAAGGGAATCTTTTAAGCCCATCAGCAGGACATCGGGATCGACATCCATCTTCTGGCTTTTGAAATCCTGACCGATATTGACGCCAATCGTGTAACTGATCCGGTTCTTCGGGGTATCAAGCTTTAGCTCTGGGGCAGAATTGGCCTCTTCGGGGGCACAGCCGACAAGATAGGCCAGCGCAATCAGGACAGCGAACAGTCTTACGTACATGAAAATTCCTTTCGTTAAATCGTAATGTTAAGTGAAGCGAACACCAAAGATAACCATGCCTCTCTCCGGTGTCAACCTAAACCGCGGCAGCAGGAACGACTCAATCTTTGACGGCTTCAGACCGTGACAACAAAAGCAGGCTCACCGCCAACGCCAGCGCAACTATCACCACTGCAGCGAGAGCGATGATAAAGCCCGTCCAGCCGTAATCGCGATAGACATAACCTGGCAAAAATGAACCGAGGGCGCCGCCGCCGTAATAAAACGACACGTAAAGACCGTTGACCATCCCCTTGTGCTCATCGGCCAACTGGTTGAGCAGACCGGTCGCCGAAGCATGGGTCAGGAACATGGCGCCGCAGAAGAGGAACATCGTCAGCAGCAGGACGGCCACCGAAGGGATGCCGAGCAGAACCAGCGCCAGCAGGAAAACTGCGAGCGCAATCACCATGGTGCGTTCGACACCGCCCAGCAACTTCTGGATTTTCACGGCATTCAGCGAGGCCAGCAGCCCCATCATGTAGCCTGAATAAGCCAGCCCGATGCGCAGTTCGTCAGCGTCAGCAGTGAGCTCGGTCAGACGGAACGGCAAAAAATTCATCACCGCGGCAAACGCCAGGAAAAAACAGAACACCATCAGATAGGAACGACGGAAAACCCGCCGGGCCAGCACCTCCCGCATCAGTCCGAGTCTCGGCCTCTGCACGCGCAATGGCCCTGACTCCGGAAGCTTGGCCAGCCTGAACCAGACGATGAGAAGACAGGCGCCCAGAACCAGGAAACTGCCGCGCCAGTGAAACAGGCTGGCGATCGCTCCCGAGAGTGCCCGGCCGGCAAAGCCACCGGCGATCGTCGCACCGATATACCAGGCCATGGCCCGCTGCACATCGCCTTTGGCAGCACTTTGCGAGGTGTAGGTCATCAGGGCGGTCAGCAGTGCCGGTATCAAAAGGCCCTGGAAAAGCCGCCAGGCGAGCATCCACCGGTAGCTGTCAACAAAGCCCATGACCAGTGTCGAGATGCCGAGCAGCAACAGGGCGACGCGCAGAATCTGCCGAGCGGAGACGGTCTCCAGCAAGTAGCCGTAGACCAGTGGCGCGAGACTTAAAGGGATGAACGCGATGGTTGTCAGCAAAGCCGCCAACTCGCGACTGACGGCAAACTGCTCGGCAAGAACCGGCAGCAGCGGCTGCGGCACATAAAGCGCCGACAGGGTAAGCACCGTTGAGAGCAGGACCATCCACATCGCATTCATGGTGACAGTTCCATTTCCGCAAGGCGGGCGATCCGGGCAGTGACCGGGGGGTGAGAATAATAGAACCAGGCATAACTCGGATGCGGATGCAGGTTGCTCAGATTTTCCCTGGAGAGCTTTGCCAGCGCGCCGGACAAGGGCCGCGATTTGCCGGTCAGGTCATAAGCAAAACGATCAGCCTGCCACTCGTGACGTCGGGACAGGGCGCTGGAAAGCGGCGTTATGGGGAAAGAGGCCAGGCTTGCCAGGAAACCAAGCAAGAATACCTGGCCGACAAAACTGATCTGGTCAAAACCGAACAGTCCCGCCAGTCCGCCCCACTCCAGCAGCAGCCAGGCCAACCAGCAACTGGCCAGGGCAAGGATCTCCATGGTCAGCAAGCGTTTCCAGATATGTCCCAGTCGCCAATGCCCGGCTTCGTGGGCCAGCACGGCAATAATTTCATCATCATCCATCTGCTCGAGCAGGGTGTCGAACAAAACGATGCGCTTGACCCGGCCGATGCCGGTAAAATAAGCGTTGGAATGCTTGCTGCGCCGTGAAGCATCAACCTGCAAGACACGATCGATCTGCAGGCCAGCCTCCCCCATCACCGCCTTGACCTGCTCGGCCAGGGCTTCCTGTTGCAGCGGTTCGAATTTGAAAAAAAGCGGCTCGATCAGCACGGGTGAAAGGTACATCAGCAACAGGGTGACGATGGCAAAGAAGCCCCACACCCAGAGCCACCAGAACGCCGGGCTGGACTGCACCAGCACGAGAGCCCCGGCAGCCACCAGTGACAGCAGGAACAATCCGATGCCGAGTGATTTCAAGAGATCGGTCAACCAAATTTTCGGCGTCGAGGTATTGAACTGAAACCGCTCCTCCAGCACGAAGGTACGATAGAGGCTGAACGGAACGTCCAACAGCATCTGCACCAGGGTCAGGCCGACGACAAAGCATACGCCCTGCCCGACAAAGGATTCCGTCAATCCCTGGATCCAGCGGTCGTACCATTCCAGCGGCCCGGCAAACAGGAAGACCAGCAACAGCAGGCTGCCGATCAGGGACTCCACCAGGGCAACGCGGCTGTTGGCCAGGGTGTAATCCGAGGTCTTTGCCAGTAAAGCCTGGTCAACAAGGCCCTCAAAGGCCTGCGGCACCTCATGGCCATGTTTGGCCAGGTGGTCAAGGTTCAGGCGCCGCAGCCACAAACGACAGCCAAGCACGATCAGGTATGCAATGAGTATCAGCCACTTCATGGCCGGCATGATAACAGAAACAAAACAAAACGGGGACACTTTGATCAGGCGCCAAGCACAGAATAATAATTATTTTCAGCGTGTCTGCACCACCCTGACACAGCATCTGTTTGCGCGTCATCAAAATCGCAATTCGAACAAAACCATTCATCTGCTATAGTTGAAAGAACATTAATGATACGAAGGGCTTAACGTGATGGTTCCAGCACAACGCATACGCAATATCAATGGTCAGGAGGTCAACAGCGAAGGCCAATATGTCCTCTACTGGATGCTCGCCTGCCGCAGAACGCGTTGGAACTTCGCCCTGCAACGTGGCGCAGAAATGGCCGCAGAACTTGGCAAGCCCCTGCTTATCTTCGAGCCGCTCAGCTGCGACTACCCCTATGCGAGCGATCGCCTGCACCGTTTTGTCCTGCAGGGGATGAAGGACAACCTGAAGTCACTCAACGCGAGCCCCGTCACCTATTTTCCCTACGTCGAAACCGCGCCTGGGGCGGGCAAAGGTTTGCTGGCTGCGCTCTCGGTCCAGGCTTGCCTGGTGGTTACCGACGACTTTCCGGCCTTCTGCTTTCCCGGCCAGGTGCAATCCGCTGCAGAACACCTGCCGATGCGTCTTGAAGCCATCGACGGCAATGGCTTGCTGCCGATGCGGGTCGCCGATCACGCCTACCCGACCGCTTATGCTTTTCGACGCTTTCTGCAGAAGACTTTGCCGCGGCACCTGATGGAATGGCCCGATGCGGAGCCGTTGGCAGGGTTGGCCGCCCAGGACAAAATTGCACTGCCGAAATCGGTATCTGAGCGTTGGCCTTCGGCAGCCCCCAACTTACAGCAGGCCGCAGAATACGAACTGACGACGCTGCCGATTGATCACTCGATTACCGTGACCCAAACCAGGGGCGGGCAACAGACCGCACAGGAGATTCTGGCCGACTTTCTCAGCGACAAGATCGACCGCTATGTCGATGAGCGCAATCATCCGGACCTGGATGCCACCAGCGGCCTCTCCCCCTACCTGCACTTCGGGCACATCAGCAGCCACGAAATTTTCGCTGCCATCACCGAAAAGGAAAACTGGACGCCCCACGATCTGTCGCTGCGCACCGATGGCAAACGCAGCGGATGGTGGCACATGTCGGTCAATGCCGAAGCCTTTCTCGATCAGCTGGTCACCTGGCGGGAGCTCGGCTTCAACATGTGCTGCTTCGAGCCGGACAGCTACCGCGAGTACCAGAGCCTGCCGGAATGGGCAAAAAAGACACTCGACCAGCACCGCCGCGATTCCCGACCCACCTGCTACACGCTTGATCAGTTCAGGAACGCGCAGACCCATGATCCGCTCTGGAACGCGGCGCAGAACCAGCTGCGCCAGGAGGGGATGATGCACAATTACCTGCGCATGCTCTGGGGGAAGAAGATTCTGGAGTGGTCGGCATCACCCGAAGCAGCCGCAGAGGTCATGATCGATCTGAACGACCGCTATGCCCTCGATGGCCGCGACCCCAACTCCTACAGCGGCATCTTCTGGTGCCTGGGGCGCTACGACCGGGCCTGGGGCCCGGAGCGACCGATCTTTGGCAAGATCCGTTACATGAGCTCGGAGAATACGAAACGCAAGGTCAAGCTGAAGGCATACCTGGAAAAGTACGGAGGGTTTTGACATCCCAGGGAGAAAGACCAGCTAGAGCGAATTGGACGCTGATCAAATCCGATAAACGCTGATCATAAAAAAACTGCTACAAAAATAAATCTCACGCCCGTTCGCTTAGCTCCCTCGAGGCACTGAGTACGCAGAGTTTCAAGCTTTTGATTGGAAAACAAAAAGGCATAAAGACTTTTCTCAGCGTTCTCTGCGACTCTGCGACTCTGCGTGAAATTGTTTTAGATTGTTCTATAAAAGGTTTTGCTTGATCAGCGCCCCAAGGTTTTTTCAAGAAAGCCCAACACGATGCGATTGAAAGTCTCCGGCTGTTCCAGGTTCACCATGTGCCCACCCCCAGGGATAATGCACAGCTCGGCATGCGGCAGACCGTTGGCCAGCACCCGGGCATGCTCCGGGGGCACGGCCATATCCTGCTCGGCCCCGACCACCAGCGCCGGCAGGTTAAAACCGCTCAGCCTGTCGACATAATCATCGCGGTCACGCATCGCCAGCAAACCACCGACGACTCCCGCAGCAGGCGTTGACTCCATCCACCCCCGCACCTCCCTGACCAGCTCCGGTTGCTCCTGCTGGACCTCCGGAGCAAACAGCACCTGGGCAAAGGTCTCAGGAACGACCGCGAGATTACCGTTACCGACCTCCCTGGCCAGCAAGCTGCGCTTTTCTTTCCCCGCGGCATCATCGGCAGCGGCCCGGGTGACCAGGAACATTGCCCCCAGCAGCCGCTCCGGATACCGTTCAACCAGGTTGAGCAGGACATAGCCCCCCATCGACATCCCGCCAACGACAGCCTTGTCGATGCCCAGACGATCGAGCAAGCCGATCACTGCATCGGCATAAGCACCCATCGTGGCGTCACCCTCTACAGAAGGGCTGTCGCCGAACCCCGGCAGATCAGGACAGATCACCCGGAAGCCATGGTCAACCAGCACGTCTTGTTGCGCTCGCCACATCTTGCGATTGAGGGGGAAGCCGTGTACCAGCACGACCGGGAGGCCGCTACCTAGATCATCGTATTGCATTATTGCACCTCAGGTTCAATTAAACAGATTGCCATCAACTTACCTATTCTAACAAAAACAATGGGGGCACAAAATCAATTGTGCCCCCACCGTTTTCTACTTGCCCCTCCCCTTTAGCAGGGATGAACGTTGCTGCTGCCGATAATTCTTGGTTTCTGGTATTTCTTCATAGCAACCTCCCTTATGGATTCCTGCGAATCATTAAAAACCTACTGATAAACTTCCAGTTCGTAGATTGAATAACCACTCTCGTTTCTGCGGTTACACTCAATACGCACGTAGCGGGCATCACGGGCACTGAAGTTGACCGTATCGGTACCACCGTTGCCGTTCTCGTTGCGATAGACCCGTGTCCAGTTTTGGTTGTCGGTCGAAACTTCGACATCGTACTCGCGTGCATAGTAGTTGTGCCAGTTGATGACGACCTGGCTGATACTCTGCCGCGAACCGAGATCGACTTTGAGCCACTCCGTCCTATAGCTACGCGCGTACCAGCGCGTACCGCTATCGCCGTCTACTGCACGGGAGGCGCGGTAGCTGCTGCCCTCGTCATCGGAGGCGCTGGCGGACTTATTCAGTGCCAGGTTAGCGGGCTCTTCAGGTTCCGGCGGCAGATCCGGGCAGTAGCTGCCAAGATAGGTCGATTCGGCCAACTGATAGGTGGCCAGATCAACGCGGTTGAGAGTCTGGTGGTCGCGCCACTTCGAATTCTCACAAGCGACAAGGTTGCTGTAATCATTATGGCAACTGGTGCAGACACTCAGGCCACTACCACCACCGGTGCTGCCACCACCGCTTGGCAGATTAGGTGCTGGGATATTGTCGAACGCTGGCACCTGGTAGGTCTGCCCACCCTCGGAGATCTGCACCAGGGTGTAGCTGATCCCCGGGTCACGGTAATCGCGTCCTTCACCCAGGCGTTCCCAATCCTCGCGTTCGCCAAAGCGGTCTTCGTTCCTGCTCTTACCACCATTGCTGCCGTAGAACAGGTTGAATGTTCCCTTGCCCGGAGCCGGATTGGTCAAGCCAACACCGCGCGACGGTTTGGCATGGAAAACCGGAACATTGACCGCCGTCGGGAAGACCGCGTCCATGTTTCCACCATTGCCATGACAGCTGAAGCAACTACGGTAGTCGTGGATCGGGGCCGCACTGTTCTTGCCATGCATGTACTGTCCGTGGCACTGGCGGCAGGAGCCCTGTTGCGGGTTCTCGTTCTTGTCGGCCGACCAGGTGTGGCACTGTTCGCAAAGTCCGTAGTCTGCAGCCAGAGTCGTGTGGTGCGGACTGGAGGCGTGGCAGTTGGCACAGACGTCCGGCGAGCTGACCGACTGGTGGCAGACCGAACAGTCACCACCAACGCTATTCAACGGCGTGGCATGATGTGTCTCCTGGATCGTGACGCCACCACTGGTATGACAGGATTCGCAGTTGGAGCCGTTCAGGGTGATATCCGTATGACAGAACTGGCAATTGTCATTCTGATATTCCGGTCTCAGATGGTGTCCAATCGGCTCAGCATCTGCTCCCTGGTCACCATGACAATTAGCGCAGGCAATCCCCACCGGCTCGGCGCCTACATGACACGCTGAGCAGAGGCCTGTCTGGGCCGTTGGCGTGGCATGATGCGTATCGGCGATCGGCGGTTTCCCGTCTGCCAGGTGGCAGACACTGCAGTCGTTATCGGCGATCGCAGCCCCTTCATGGCAGGTCGCGCATTCTTTTAACTGACCGAGCATGGTCAAGTTGTGGTGCATATTTACTGAGCCATCCAAAGACCCCTGTTGGGCGGCATGGCAGGTCGCACAGTCGAGTTCAGCCGTATTCACCGCCACGTGACAGGTCGTACATGGCTGGGTCGTCGCCACCCGTGAGAAATGATGCCTGTCCTGGTTGGCAAGCGTGCCTACTGCAGCGTGACACAAGCCGCAATTGATCGCCTCACCTTCGGCACCGAGATGACAGGTCATACAGTTGTCAACAGTGTAGTCCGGGACACCGTCTGACGTGCCATGGTGCATCGCCATGCTGCCGTCGAGGACCGGCTGGGTCGCGTGACAGCTGTCACAATTCAGACCGTCGGCACTCACCGAAGAATGGCAATCGATACAGTTGCCAGTTGTCGCGGCCTCCGTTGCATGATGCATGGCCGCCTTGCCGTCCTTGGCAATCTGAGTGTTTGGATCTACCGGTTGAGTAGCGTGGCAGGTCGCGCAGTCCAGTTCTGACTGTGCGACACCATGACAGACGGCGCAATTGGTGACTTCGGCACCGCTGGCATCCAGGTGATGTTGATCAACGACGTAAGCTTCCCAAGCGGGATCGCCGTTGTAAGTGTGGCAGTTGAAGCACTCATTGCCCGCGACCAGGTCAGCGTAGTCTTTCACAACATGACAGCTGCCGCAGTTACCGGCGGCATAGTCCGGTGCTCCGTCAGCGGTGCCATGGTGCATGACCTGGCTACCATCCCGGGCTTTGCCCGTATGACAAACCGCACAGTCCAGAGCGTTGCCGCTGACACCATCAATACCAACGTGACAACTTGCGCAATCGACCGGATCAACCGTTGTAAAATCAGCATCGTGATGTTGTCCCGACACCGCAGAGCCATGACACTGCTCACATGCTGAGAACTGGGCCGTGGTCACAGCCGCTGAGGCGTTGACATGACAGAGGTTGCAATCGCCGCTCAAACCAGCTGCCGTGTTGTCATGGTGCATGACCGGCCCGCCGTCGCGGACGACTCCAGGCTGACTGTGACAGGTTGCACAATCAACATTTTGCGCCGCAGCGAAATCCGGGATATGACAGTTATCACACACCGAGGTGTCCACCCGGGTCGTCGCGTGATGCATCTCCGGCCCCCCGTTCTTGGCAATACCGGTGTCCGGGTCTTCCGGCAAAGAGCCATGGCATGCAGCACAGTCAAGCTGCGACCCACTAATTCCCTGGTGGCAGGTCTGACAGTTATTCGCCGTGTAATCCGGTGCACCATCCGTCGTACCGTGGTGCATGGCCTGGCTGCCATCCCTTGCGACACCCGGCTGGCTGTGACACTCCGCGCAGTCCAGCGGCAGGCTTGCTGAAATATCAGCACTGCCGGCATGGCAGGCTCCGCAATTGTTATTGACGTAATTGATGTTTCCATGGTGCAGATCACCGGCCGTGGTCGGTGGATTGCTACCTATAAAACCCTCAAGATGACAGACCGCACAATCGGCGTCCGTAACAGGGGCATAACCGGGGCCATGACAATTGCCGCAGGTCGGGAAGAAATTGTTTGGTGGATTGGAGGTATGATGAAGTGCAGCCCCATTCCAATCGGTGACGCTTCGGTCGTTTTCGTGGCAACTCGTACAACCGGTCGCAGTCGTAACGCTGCTGTGGCAGTCGTTGCAGTTGACGGTACTGCTCTGCTCGGCAAACTTGTGATGATCGGTTTTCTTGTCTACCGTCCAGGTCGTATGACAGGATTCGCAATCCACCGGCGGAGTATAGCCGGTGTGACAGGAGTCACAATTTTTGCCGGTCAGATCGGCGTGATGCGTTTCAGCAGTCCCACCAAAATGACACTGCGAACAGTCTGTCTTGCGTGGAGATGTCAGGGTGTGACAAAGCGCGCAATCTGCAGCGGCATTAGAAGCATATTCATGGTGGTCTGTGCGCTTGTCTACAACCCATGAATCGGCAGTATGGCAGCTTTCACAACTGGTGGGATCCAGCATGGCAGGATCAGTGAGGCCGTGGCATTCCTGGCAACTTTTGCCCTGAGCGGCAACGTTATGATGCTGGTCACGTGCCGAGCCCTCGGTCCAGAAGCTGGACGTATGGCAACTGCCGCAGCTCTCTCTCGGCTCCAGCTCAGAGTGACAAACCTGGCAATCGAGGCTCTCACCCAATCGTACAACGTTATGGTGTTGCTCAAGAGAGCTGCCTGCACTCCAGGGTGCGGTCTTCGCCGTACCGTCCGGATAGGTGCCGTTGGCATGGCAGAACTGGCAGTCTGTTTCCGGTGCGGTCGCATCGTGGCCTGCAGGGTGAGGGATATCGGCATTGGCACCGTGACAAGTACTGCAAGGCAGGATTGTGGTCTTCGGGTTCGTGTGGTGGTTCCTGACGCGTAAACGTGCGTTGCCCGTAGCGTGGCAAGAATCACAGGTGTATTCCGCCGGCAGCGAGCTGTGGCAGCTGGTACAGTCAGCGCCCTGTGCGACCCGGATCACATCATGGTGCTGCGCTTTAGCACTCCCGGCACTCCAGCTTCCGGAGGCGCCATGGCAGTCCAGGGTATCGCATCCGGTAACCGGAACAGCATCACTGTGACAGGTGTCGCACGTCAGGTCGTCCCGCGACGTCGCCAAAGCATGGTGCGTCTCCTGGTTGGCGACACTTGGTGCATGGCAGTCCTGGCAGTCCGGCCTTAATCCGGCATCGTTAACGTTGAAATCAACGGCAATGTTGCTACCGTGACAGTGAGAGCAGTTCGCCCCACCGCCACCTTCAGCCCGCACATGGTGGGTCGATGCCGCCTCCATGTGGTGGCAGTCGCTGCACGTTGTGGGCTTCGGAGCATTGGTGTGGCAGGCAGTACAGTCACCCTGGGCAGTCTCTGACACATGATGAGTGCTGCGGGCATCCAGCGGTTTGCCCAGAGCATCGACCTGGGTCGGGTTGCCGTTCGCATCCGGCTTCGACCAGTAGTCCGGGTCGTGGCATGATTCGCAATCAACAACTTGCGGCAGACTCGTGTGACACTCGGCACAGTTGCCAGAGGTCGCGTCCGGGGTTGCGTGGTGGGTGTTGCGAAGGTCAGCAGGATGGCAGCTGGCAGCGCTGCATCCGGTCAGGGGTTCCATGGTGGTGTGACAAGCAGAGCACTCTATAGGATCGCCAGTTGTTGGGGTGCGCGGGTTGTCTTCGGCAGCCAGATGGTGGGGCGTTCTGATTTCCCCCTGATGACACCCGAGGCAGTCAACCAGATCGCCAACGTTGGTGTGACATTCGGCACAGTTCCCAGAGGTGGCTGCTGTGGTTTCATGGTGGCCATTCTGCTGGGGAACGAAGGTATGGCAGGTCGCACAATCACCGTTGGTCGTCACGCCTTCATGACACTGGTTGCAGAGGCCTTGATTATATAAATCAGACTGGTGATGACTTGCCGAAACGTTGATCCCGTGACACGAGTTACAATCACCCGGTGCGGCAAATGACGGACCCGCCACCAGCAACAAACATGTTGTCACAACGAGAAACAGCAACGTTCTCAGCGTAAAACCCGTTGTTAATCTGCCCTTTTTAATCATACTCACTTCCTCCCGCAAAACCCTTAGATCCCTTATTGAAAAATAAAAATATAGTGTTTGACTAAAAATGCATTTTTGCGCAGGGAGGCAGCTATGATCGTTTCAATGCTCCCGACGCCTGGATACAGTTATCCAGATCGTAAAATTATGAAGACTCTCTTTAGAGCAACCTGCGAGCCAATTTTCGCCAAAATTTAAATGTATTTTTATTTGAATACAAAACACAGCGATATAGCGACATTTATTCTGTGTTGTTTTTTGAGACTTTGATCAATCAGTATAAAGTATTGTTATTAAGGCAGATTTGAAACCATCCCGCAATAAACAGTTGCGCCATATGGCGACCCATTAACAGTTATTTAACATATTAAATTAATATATCAAGCAAACAACACCAAAAACCTGGTTTCAAACAGGAACCTCTGGCAAGGCAAATGGACTTACTTTATAATACGGAGCTTGCAAAGTAAGTCGTTATGAAGGAATTGAGGTTTTCAATGTTCAGAAATGCTTTACCGCTCCTACTTACCCTCGTTTTGAGCCTAGCAGGCTGCCAGGAAGAATCGCCACAGCAACACTCAAACGATAATTCTGCGAAGCAGCCAAACTTAACAGTGACCACCAACAACACGGCAACATCAGTTGCAAATTCTGCGATGCTGACAGACACACCGCCCACAGAAAGGAAAGCACCAACACCCCCTCTTCTCGAGGATTTTCAGGGCGAACCGAAGCTCTCCCTTTTCCCACGCGTTGGGGACTACCAGCCGCCGCCCGACAGTGAGCAACACCCATACTGGCGCACCTTCATCGATCACCTGGTCAAGGTCACCGGGGTCGCTGAAAATGCCGCCGACGGAAGCCGCGGCTGGGTCTTCCGCAGCATCAACTCGATCGACTCGCTCGGTTACTTTTCACCGGTGCAGGTCAAACCAAACTGGAACTACGAGGTAACATTCAACGTCATGGGAGAGTTTCCCGAAGGCGCCTCGGCGGGGATCGGGGTTTTGGAGTTCGACGAATTTCTCTGGATCGGCGAGCAGTACACCGAAGAGACCTTCAAAAAGCATTTTCGAGGCGTTCACGAAGGACGACGGGTCACCGGCAAACCGGTCGGGCTGCAAAGCTTCACCTTCACTACCGGACCGGACACCCGCATGGTCCACCTGGTCCTGTTCCGCGAAGGCACCCACGACCGCAACAGCCTGATGTTCGACAACATTTCGATTAAATAGGGACGCTCTATGCGCAACAAACCATTTTTCCGCTCGGCACTTACACTCACCCTGTTCACGATTCTTGCACTGTTCAATCATGGCTGCGAAACAGAGACCAGCAAACCGGAGACAACCCAGGCAGCCGCGCCAAAAGAAGCAACGAAGCTGAAACCGTTTGTCCTGCTTGCCGAGCCAGCGATCCTCCACCCGCTTGAACATCCGGCATCGGCATTGCCTCACTGGCAAAAAGCGTCGAGCCAGAAACCGGTCCTGCTGCTGCTTTCCAACGACCCGTTCCTGATCAGCACACCCGATGAGAAGCTTGCCGAGATCACCCAGGCTCTGCAGAACAATCCTGCGAGACTGGAAAACTTCACAACAGCAGATCCGTTGATGTTCCCCAACATGTCTGTCGACTATGCGTTGCGCCAGGGCTGGTTTAGTCAGCTGGCCTGGGCCTTGCCGCTGCGCGACCCGCTGGCAACGCTGTCAAAAGACAAGCTGACCGAACAGTTGTTGCAGAGCCAACTCATTGATCAGGGCGAAGCCGATTCCATGTCCGTCTCGGAGAATTGGGCGGTTGCAAACATACGTAACACCGAGTTTGTTGCTGCAGCGCTGAAGAATCTTCCTAAACTTGATCGTCCCGTCGTGGTGCATATCGACCTCAGCTATTTTCAGCCACTCTACAAGAACGAGATTTCCACCCCACTCTTCCCACTGATCTTCCAGACTCTTGAAGAGCTGCGGCAGCGCCAACTCAACTGCCTTGCCGTCACGTTTTCCTACGGCAACCTGGAAAACCGTATTGCCCTGGATGTCCGTTTTATCGGCGAGGTCATCAAACAGTATGTCGAAGCTCCGGCCACCATTGATCAACCGGTTCCGGCCAACTGGCAACGGCAGAGCGAAGCACTGTATTTAAGTAACTTTTTTCAGAAGGAAAAGATTCGTGAACTGTTCGAGGCACAGGAGCAGGACGCTCCGGATTCGGCCTGGGTCAAGTTCAACCTCTACCGCTCTGCGGCAGAACACAAGGAAGGCACCAAGGCGCTCGATTATATGGCAGAGGCGGTCAAGCTCGACCCTGTATTTGCCATGGAGTATTTCAACCTGACCCAGATGGCCTACGAAAAGGGCCGGCCTGACGAAGCGATGCGCATGCTGAGGCTCGCTGGAGAGGCGCTCCCTGACGACCCGCAGATCAAGCTGCAGATTGCCCAGATGGCCGTCGAATTAAAAGAAGCACACGCCGCGGCCCAGGTCGTCAAGGAGCTGCAGGAATTGCCCTGGTCAAACATCTATTATCCACAGATGCCTGAGTACCTAGAGTCCTTTACCGACTTCCTTGAACAAGGTGGCGGCAAAGGAGAGAACACTCCCTCGAATAACCAAAAAGACGATCCACGCCGACAGCGCATCCTCAAATAATCAAATTCCCTCTAGCTCCCCTTCGAGAAGGAGGGCTACAGGGGGTTTATATGAACGAAAAAGCCCGGGTGGTTAGCCCGGGCTTTGCTTGTTGCGGTTAGCAGGGATGGACGTTGCTGCTGCCCACCACACGCGGTTTCTGATATTTTTTCATAAGCTTTCTCCTGTAGTTCTTAACCAGCTATTCTCCAGCAGCTAACTTGTTCCAACCACTGGTTGTCCCTTCATTACGATGGCAGTTGCCCATGGCATTATACCGATTGCGGGTATTAGTCCCTCCCCAAGCGCCCGGTCCGACTGTTGTACTGCCCTGGTCATTGCTCCATGTCGCGATTGCAGGATCGAGGCAGTTGGTAACAAGCAGCGCCGGCAGGCCAGATGCATGGGGAGCATGGCACTTCGAGCAGCTGAAACTGTGTGCTCTTGTAGTATTACCATCACCATTTGTACCTATGGCCGTTGCGTCGCCAGCATTATTGTACCACCTGCCATATTCCGCAGAAGGGTTCCGATCCGTAGCCCCAGGAGTGCCTCCGTACCATCCCGTATTCCTAGGCGGCAGGTTATTAGTCCGGTCCTTGTCTGGCTTGCCGCCATTAAACCAGCCGCCGAACGGCATACTGCCATTGCGGTCTTTACCCCATCTGCGATCGCTGGCTGCCCCAGCAGGAAGTGACTGAAAATGCATCGTGTAGGTGGTGCTGCCACGGCGTGCATCAAAAAGATCAACAGCATTATCTCCATTACCACTCACCGTGGAGTTGCTGTGGCCGTTCACCCCCTGCCACAGGTTTTCCGTCGTATAGTAATTCATATTATCAACATCATTTCCATGACAAAGAGTGCAAAGGCCACCGACCTCTTCAACGGTCATGTATGTGTTATCAGCCTTGCGGGTCGGATAGCCACTGTTCTGATCGATAAAGAACCCACCGATCGATGCCGAGCCAACACTGTCCGAATAGAGACGCGGCACGTTGAACCCATCCGGAAAAGGTCTTCCGGTATGGCCGGGGAAAACATTCCCTGCGTAGCTGTCACCGGTTTCAGGGGGCCGCTCGATGGGGTACGGATTCGCCATCCAGCTGCCACGCAGGTAAGGTGCATCATCCGGATCATCAGCGGCGGCAATCACACCTGAATAATCTGCAGTGCCATGCACATCATGACAGTAGCTGCAACGGATGGCGCCGACATCTTCCAACACTGGTGAAGGTTGACCATCAACACCATCGCGCAAAGTACCGACACTGGTGGACCAGTTTACATTATTCGCCACCGACGAGCTACGCACATCCCCACCGGAATCCGTGTCAATCTCATTGGCGGTATGAATTGATAATACAGACCTGTCGGGAATCGAGTTACCAACCAGTTCGAACGTTGCCGTATTCCACCTTGAACCACCCGTGACAGTAAACCCATCATTCACCATCGCGTTCCACTCAGAGGTCGACCCCCCGTTACTATCGTGACAACCCCAACAGATTTCTGCTTCGGTTGTCTTGGTATTGATCATGGGGTTGGTCGATGGACCACCGAGATAGATGCCACCGTGGTCGGTGTAATTGATACCGACGGCCGGGTTGCTCTTGATGAAGACACTGCCACTGTGCATCTCGTGGCACTGGCCGCACTGTTCCGCCCAATCAACACTTGACAGATCATCTCCGTTGGTCGCTTTCAAATGTGACCCATAGGCCTGGCCATTGAGTGTTCCACCGGACACATCCACCACCTTGGGTGCCGTCGGATGGGTCGAATTGACGTCGTGGCATGCGGCACAATTGCCCACCGGCTTGAAGCCCAGTTTATGCTGGTGGCAATCGATACAGTCAGATTTATTGTTATGCGTCAAAGTCGGTGTATTAAACGTTCCCGAGCGATGGTAATCGGTAATACTGTGACAGACTTCACAGATTCGGTTTGAGGCCGTAGTGTTACGTCCATCACCATCATCACCGAAATCAGCAGCCCCGCTCTTTGTATTCGAGAAAACGACAACGCTGTTCAATTGGCCATTGGGCATTGGTGAACCATCCGGAAAACTAATCTTCTCCTTGATGCGCTTGATGTTGCTGCTGCCCTTCTGGTGACAGGTATTGCAGGTAAACTCGCCATATTTGCCGCCATCGATACCCCAGTCTCCACCCCACTTGCTGGAGCCGGTACTGATCGCTGAATGGATGAGGGGGTTAAAATCCACCGGGACAATATCAGTGAATATCTGGACGGCAGTGCCGGTCACCCCATCAGGACTATCTTGATAGGTGACGCGTACCTGGTAGCTGACCCCATTCGTCAATCCGGAGATTTGATAGGTGTAGGGGCTCACTGAATGAGCAAGAGCCTCAGAACCGAGAGAAAAATCTTCTCCATTGAGTCCCCACTCTACCAGTAGTGTGTTATCTCCATTATCATCGTCAGTGTACGAAGCGGACACATCAATGGCAGAATTGCCGCGTAGTGCAGTTGCTGTGCCCGCCGTTGTTGAATTGACAACCGGGTTGATCGTCACCTGACCAGAGGAATATGCGGTGACCAGGGGGTTGGTTCCGTCGCTTGTGACGCCATAGATGTAGTATGTCCCTGCCGACACTCCAGTTGTATTCCATGCGCACGTTGTACCGACTCCTTCGCCAGCAGCAGCGCAGGGACCTGTAATCGCAGTCTTAACAGCAGGATCCGTGTCAGTATCGTAGAAGAAGGCGACCGTGACTTCATCCTCCGTGTCTTCCAGATCATAATCGATACTATAATTATCCCCGACAGTGATTGGGGTTTCGGTTCCATCCGGGAGGTTAATTATCAGGCTCGGAGTCGTATTCGCAGAGACCTCGTTTACCACAAACCAGATTTCATTGTTGTTCCCGCCACTGTCCTGCGAAAAGAAAGAGCGGACATTGGCACTCCCTGCCGAAGCGCCGACAACAAGGCCAAGACGATTACCTGAGTTAATCGTACCGGAAAGGGTTGAAAGGTCTGTAATATAACGCCATGAATTTCTTGAACCACTGACCGTCACTTCACCGAAGTTGTTTAGTATTGCATCTCCTGCATTGTTAATTTCCACCAGCCGGACACGCCCTGTGTAACTGCCGTCATCCTGATCTTTGAAGTTGACGTTGCTGCCAGCTTGCCCTGTAATCGTAGTATCCACGGCAAACACAGGAGTATAGGCAACAAGCATATCGCCTGAGGACCGGTCACGGGCTGCATAATCATTGTTCAAACAATTACTGCTACCAGTCAAAGCTTGTTGATAGACCGTGCTATTGATGTAGCTGGACCCGCAACTTCCATTTTGCACATAGTAGGTCTTGACGACGGCTTCTGAGACACCGTAAGTGCCGAGCAGGCATATAGCAACAAAAGATACAATGAAAGACCAGAGGACAATCACGTCATTGCGGCAAGAGCTTATCAACATATACAAACGACCTCAGACATTAAACGCTTATATTTAAAGCATTTTTTATAATTTTAATCCATTATAACGGTTAATTACCGCCATACTAATTAACCAAGACACATTTACTTTACTATTTTACTAGGGTTTCAAAATGCGACTGCCTATTAATGCAATTAATATTCCCGTTTCGCCACACACTAATAACGCCATAAAATCATTAATATTTACCACTTAATGGTAATTCTTCTTCTAGTTTGCACTGTGCAATCGCTAACCAATTTTCGTCTTTTGCCCGCCGTCACCGCACCTCACAAAAAAACGGAGGTTATTCAAAGCGCCTCACTAAAGCCCTAACAAGAAAAGGCCACAGTAAATACTGTGGCCTTTTTCCTAAATGAATTTTCTTGGTAAGCAGAGAGAAGCTATCCGGTGACACATAACTTATGCGCCACCGCAATCATCAGATCAGTAAACTTCTTCAACCTTGATCTCAACACCTTCGAGAACCTTGCCGGTACGGATGCGTACCGAATGGTCGGCGCTGCCCTGGTAGCGGCCATAAAGCTCGCCCGGAGCCGGGGTGCCGCCGAGTTCATCACGAGCAGCAAGGAAGTAGGTGCCGCCCTTCGGAAAGGACAATACAAACTGACCATCTGCACTGGTCGGATGTGAAACATAAAGCGGACGGTTCAGCATCATCGGATCGTCGTAGAGCAGAGCCTGCAATCCGGCAACCGGCTTGCCCTGGCTATCAACGATCCGCCCCGTGATGCTGGTGTTGCCGAACATGCTGGAGGCGTAACGCTCAACCTTCTCCGGCACCGAAATCACCGGGATGTGCACCGAGGGCACTTTCCCTTCTGCAACCATAAGGGGGTTGCTCGGCAGGTAGCCAAACAGGTCTCCTGCGCGCAGCGGCCCTGCCATCATGCCGCTGTCCCTTTTGCGGACGACGAGATAATACTTGCCGGGCGGCAGGGGAAACTCGAACAGGCCGTCTGGCCCGGTCGGGTTGGACATACCCAAACCCATCCCTTTCAGATTGCTGGACAGGTCCGGATAGACCATCACCACCGCACCGGCAACCGGTTCACCGTTATGGGTAATCGCACCGGCAACTCCGGTTGCGACCAAGCCTTCCGGTTTGGGTGCAGACAGGTTGGTCGGTTCCATCAGCAGGTTAACCTTATCAAGGCCCTCTTTCGGCACCGAGACCGGGTTGCGCCCGTAGTAGGCAAAACGTCCATTCCCCCTGGCGAGCAGGTAGTACTGCCCTTTCGGCAAGTCGATAGAGAAGAGGCCGTCTGCCCCGGTGGGCCCCGCTTTAAAAGAGGTCGGCGCGGAAAAATCGAGCACATCCACCGGGTAGGCGAACACCTCCATACCGGCAGCAGCATCACTCTGGATGGTGGTTTTGCCCTTCAGAGTTGCCGCGCCACAAACAACCGGCAGCAACATCAGAAAAGCTGTAGCTATCAATCGTACAATCATTGTTTAAATTTGCCCCTCGCAGCCAAATATTCAGCTCCACAACAGATTAGCGGTTTCCATATAGAATGGCAACACATGAGTTAACTACAGTTGGATACAGATAGACACGGATGAAAAGCTAAACATGACTTTTCTCGCAGAGACGCAGAGTACACAGGGGAAAACCACTCAAACAAATGGTTTAACCTCAACCTGGAATAGCCTTAAAGTGATTTTGATTTTAAAACATAAAAGCATGTGTTTGCTCCTCTCTGCGATCTTTGCGTCTTGAGAGAGCAAAGCGAACGAGCGTTAAATAAACTTTCCTATAATCTGTGTTTATCCATGTTTATCTGCGGTTAATTAATTCTGGAACCCCAAGGTCATTCTGTATAGAATCTCTGCGAAACGGAGGAAAACATGCAAAGATTCATTTTCATTGTTCTACTATTGACGATTTCGTGTCTTTTCGGCTGCCAGGATGACACTCCTGAGACCGCAGCACCAGCCAAAGAAACGACGGCTGTCCAGCAAACGGCATCAACTCAAAAGGACGCAACGTCCAAAGCCGCGGCAACCCCCAATATTGGCAAAGTCGCCTTGTTTGATGCGCCGATCGAACCGGTGGTCCTGGAATTGCCATCCGAAGCGCTGCCTTATTGGCGTGACACCGCCGCCGGCAGCAAGCCGGCGCTGGTGCTCTTTTCCATCCATCCCCTTCTGCAACCGATTGATGCTGTTCTGGAAGGCGAGGTTGCCACGTTGATCGACAAGGGGACCAGCAGCGACTTCCTCCTGCATGGCAGCATGTACCGCGCCGAACCGTTGGTACTGCCGACCCAGACACTGAGTGCCGCGATCGACGCCAAGCTGTTTTCCGAAATCATTTGGGCCTTCCCATCAACAGCCAATCCCGATCAGATGCAGCATGACCTGTTCCGCAAGCAGGTCACCGAGGCCGGCTTTTTGACCGAAGCCGAAGGCAACGCGCTCAACCTCAATGGTGGCGTCTATAAAGGCACCGTACGCGGCCTGCCCTTCCGCGCCGTGCACCCGGCCGTCCTGCCGGAGCTCGACAAGCCGATGGTGCTGCATGTCGACCTCGGCTACTTCAAGGGACTCTACCAGGGCGAGGTCAAGACCCGCATCTACGATCTGCTTCTCAACACCGCGCTGGCCCTCAACGAAACCGGCTGGCAACCGCTGCTGACGACCCTCTCCTACTCCACCTTCGAGGGCACCTTCTCCCTCGACGTGCGCTTTTTGATCACCAACTTCGCTGACATGCTGCGCGACCCCACCCTGCTCGACGGGACCATGCCAAAGAACTGGGCCCTGCGCAGCGAAGCACTGTACGCGGTCAACTTCTTCCTCGAGGGGAAAGTGCAAGAATATTATGAACAGGCCGCGAGAGAATATCCGCAGGACGCCGCCGCCCAGTACGATCTGTACAAGCACCTGTTCTTCGAACAGCGCATGGTCGACGAAGCACTCAAAGTGTTGGACAAGGCCGTCACCCTCGATCGCGGCTACGCCGCAGCTTATCTGGAACTGGCACAGATTGCCGACAACGACGGCAACCTCGCCGCGGCACTGGAACTTTTGACCAAGGCCGACCCGGTTGTCCCCGAAAACCCGATGGTCAACCTCTACCGCGCACAGTTCCTGATTCAGAGTGATCGCAAGGAGGAAGCTCTGCCCCTGATCGATCAGCTCGAATCGTTGCCGTGGTCAAAACACTACCATCCGGATGTACCGCAGCTGCTTGAGCAGATGCGTGACGCCGAGCTGACTCCACCGGCCGCAGCTACAGACCGAGACAAAACCATAAATAAACTGGAAGATAAACCCGTTGACGACCCGGCCCGACAGCGCGTCCTGAAATAGTTCACACCCCGGGGACACATTAGTATTGTGTCCCCGGCCTGTTTATAACGCATGGACATCGAGACACTACTAATACACCATGGCGCCCGCGACAGCGTCACCGGTTCCTGTCATGAGCTCAAACTGCCTGGTGGCGATGGCTTGCTGATCGATTGCGGGCAGTTCCAGGGGCAAGATGCAAACACGCCCCAGGAGATCGATTTCCCCACGGATCATCTTTGCGGTATCGTCATAACCCATGTGCATATCGACCACTGCGGCAGGCTCCCTTACCTGCTGGCAACCGGATTTGACAAGCCAATCTACTGCAGCGAAGCCTCCGCCAAGCTGTTGCCGACGGTGCTGCGGGACGCCGTCAAGCTCAGCATAACGCGCGACAAACGTCTGATTGAACAGTTTGTTGATCGGATCGAGAGCTTGCTGCAGCCGTTACCATACAATCACTGGCAGCCAATAAATACAGGCACTGACGATTATCTTGAAATCCGCCTGCAACCCGCCGGGCACATCCTCGGCTCGGCCTATGTTGAATGCCGATTCCAGAACCCCGGCAGAAAAGCTCCATACAAAGTGATTTTTTCAGGCGATCTTGGCGCACCCTACGCTCCTATTCTGCCATCACCAAAATCACCCTATTCTGCGGAACTCCTCATATTGGAAAGTACCTATGGTGATCGTAACCATGATGGGCGCAAAGAGAGAGTCAACAAACTTCAGGCCATGATCGAGAAGGCTCTGGAGAACCGAGGTGTGATCCTGATTCCTGCCTTCAGCATCGGCCGCACCCAGGAACTGCTTTATGAAATCGAAGAGTTGATCTATCGCAACCGCCGCAGGTTTGCCGCGCGCAACCTACCCTGGGAAGAACTGGAGATCATCCTCGATTCCCCGTTGGCCAGTCAGTTCACAAAACTTTATCGGGAGCTGCAACCGTATTGGGATGCCGAAGCTAAGCAAAAACTACGGCGAGGACGCAAACCGCTGGCTTTCGAACAGATCACCACCATCGACCATCACCGCGACCACCTTCACACCGTCGATTACCTGAAACGCAAAGCACGGCCCTGCATAGTCATCGCTGCCTCGGGGATGTGCACCGGCGGACGTATCGTTAACTATCTCCAAGCGCTGCTCGGCGATCCACGCACCGACGTCCTCTTCTCCGGCTACCAGGCCGCCGGCACACCGGGACGGACGATTCAGACCTACGGGCCGCAGGGCGGCTACGTCATGCTCGACGGCAAGAAGGTCGATATCAAGGCCCGCATCCACACCCTCTCCGGCTACTCCGCCCACGCCGACCAGAAAGACCTGGTCAACTTCATCAAGAATATGCGCAAAAGACCGCAACATGTGCGACTAGTACACGGCGAACCTGATGCCAAAATCGCTTTGCAGCATAAACTAGAGCAGCTCGGCATCACTGTCGACTAAATCGGGACACCCTTGGGACACTCACAAGAGTGTCCCTATTTAGAATATCCGATTACAGAGTTCCTCAAAGTGGGACAATCGTTCAGGGCTACAAATCGGTTTCCCATTGCGAGTCGCATGATTGATCATCGTTGCCATACGCCTGCCATCTTCCCCTAAAAAATTCTGATAACTTTCACAATCCGCCTGGCTCAACCAGGAAGAGTCCTTCAACAACGGATCAGCGTCGCTATTGTACCCAAGATGATGTCGTGCACTGGACCATTCGTACTCACCTGCGCCTTCAACCATTCCGGCTGCAACCGGGTTATTCTCGATATACCTGGCCACCGCCCATAGGTATGAATCCGTATCAACAATTGAAGAGAAAAACCGGTTTTGCCAGAGGCGTCCGGTACGTTTGTACTTGCGATTAACATGACGTGTATAGGCCAAATGGACCAAACCAACACCCTTACTAAGCGTCTCATCTTCATTGGGGACGATCAGCAGATGGACGTGGTTGGTCATCAGGCAGTACGCCCAGATGGTCAGTTGAAATTTACCAGAATAATGTTCGAGCAGGTTCAGGTAGGTGAAGCGGTCTTCGTCATCAAAAAAGACCGGTTCGCGGTTATTACCGCGCTGGGTGATATGATGCGGATAGCCAATGGCCACCATACGCGAATGACGTGGCATGTTCCCCTCCAAAGCAAATACAATGAATTGACATAACAACAAAATAGATGTGACAAATTATACAGAAAGCCACCCCTCACGACAACATACGCGTGCAGAGTTTACATAAAACGGGACACCCTTGGGACACTTACAAGGGTGTCCCCCTTGCCCTTGCCAGCAGAAAAGATTTTCCATTTCAACGAAATTCGTGATATGTTGAATGCATCGAATACAAGTATCACAAAGGAGTCTTTATGGCCACATCTATACGTTTGGAGCCGGAGGTTGAAGAAAGACTGAATTTTCTCGCGGCCCAAACCGGACGCACCAAGGCTTTTTATCTTCGCGAGTTGATTACTCGCGGCATGGAGGATCTTGAAGATTACTACCTGGCTGCCGATATCCTGGAAAGGGTTCGCAAAGACGAGGAAGAGATCCTTTCTTCTGCTGACGTGAGAAAATCCCTTGCCCTGGACGATTGAGTACACCAAGACAGCGGCGACTCAACTGCGCAAACTGGACAGACAAGCAGCCAGACGAATCCTTGATTACCTGGATGACAAAATAGCGCCCCTCGAAAACCCTCGAACCCGTGGCAAGGCGTTGTCTGGGCCCCTCGGAGAGCTATGGAGATATCGGGTTGGAGATTATCGAGTGCTCTGTGAAATACAAGATAATCTCATGCGGATTCTGGTCATCGCGGCAGACCATCGCAGACAGGTCTATAAGTAGCTTTTTGCACACCGTGTTTGTAATGGAAAGGGCAAATAACGGCCCTTGTTATTGAAGCAATAGTCTACATAATGAGTAAAACGGGACACCCTTGGGACACTAACAAGAGTGTCCCCCGTGCACCGTGCCAACAAGAGTGTCCCCCGTGCACCGTGCCAACAAGAGTGTCCCCCGTGCCTCGTCTCGGAAGTAGCGTCTTGACGTCTTAACGTTTTGACGTTATGATATCGTAACAAGGAGATTTGTCATGGGAACCAAACGAGCAACCATCTATTTTGACCCTGCCCTGCACGGAGCATTACGCTTAAAGGCGGCCACGACTGACCACTCCATCTCGGAGTTGGTCAACGAGGCGGTTCGATATGCTCTTGCGGAAGACGCTGAAGACATTGAAGCCTTTCAGATCCGTGAAGATGAACCTTTGCTTTCTTTTGAAGATGTTCTCAAGGACCTAAAGAACAGTGGCAAGCTATAACATCTACTTTCGCAAGTCTGCGGCCAAAGAACTTGGAAAACTTCCCAACCCGACCGTACTAAAGATCATTAAGAGGATTGAAGCATTAGCCGTTGACCCCAGGCCTGTTGGTTGCGAAAAACTAACAGGGCAGGAATTCTATCGTGTCCGACAAGGAAACTACCGTATTGTTTATTCTATTCAGGATAATGAACTGACTGTGTGGGTCGTCAAAGTTAGCCATCGAAAAGATATTTACAAGCGCCTGTAAGACCACATATCCACAACTGGTTGCAAAAGGACATGATAATTAAAACTTCAATTAAGTATTGTGTCACCAGAACAGGGGGAAAAGAAAAGGGCCGGCGCGTGTGGTGGCCGACCAGGCAATAGGTCCAAATCTGCACTTGAGCCTTCTTGCAACGCTCACGCAGCAACGACAGATAAAGCCGATAATCACTATCTTGAAAAAAGGTTTGTTGACGGCTGTTGCCGCGCTGGGTGATGTGATGTGGGTAGCCGGGTGCCACCACACGGGCAAGTCGTGCCATGATTCCCTCCGTATAAATATGTCATAACAATAAAATAGGAAGGTCTACTATATAGACCACGCGTTAAGCGCTTAACGGCAAATCGAAGATAAGGGGACATGATACTTAATTCATCAATTAAGTATCATGTCCCCTTAATCCGAACTTGACGCAATCACAATAATCACACATAATGTCATTGACATTAAACGAGTCACGGAGGTCATTATGTCTCAAATAACCGCACGGCTCCCCGATGAAGTCGTACAGGCACTTGATCGTGCTGCACAGACTTTACATCGTTCCAGAGCCGACATCATTCGCCAGGCTATTGAAGCTTACATAGAAGATTTTGACGATATCTCTGTCGCGTTAGAACGATTACGCGATCCGTCGGATGAAAGTATCGACTGGCAGGAGGCACGGCGTGCTTTACTCGATCAAGATTAAACAAAGTGCGCTCAAAGACATTCAAAAGCTCGACAAATTAAATCGCAAGCGCTTGATTGAGGCTATAGACAACCTCGCTGACAATCCACATGTGGGTAAACTTCTCAAGGGTGACTTTTCCGGTTTACGACGCATTCGTGTTGGCTCCTATCGCGTTATCTATGAGATCAACGAAGGAGAGATCTTAGTGCTTGTTCTTCGTATTGCCCATCGTAAAAAAGCCTATCGATAAAACTCTCCATCACCCTGCACTCAAAATAAAAATTGAACTCGAGAGAGATAAGTTTGTATCCCTTTTCAAGTTATCAACATGCCGGGGACACAATGGTAATGTGTCCCCGCTATGCGCATCAAACCGCAGCACATCAGACTCGCCCAGATAAGGGGACATGATACTTAATTCTCGTATTAAGTATCATGTCCCCTTAATCATAAAAGCAAATACAATGAATTGACATAACTACAAAATAGATGTGACAAATTACACAGAAAGCCACACCTCACGACAACATACGCGTGCAGAGTTTACATAAAACGGGACACCCTTGGGACACTTACAAAGGTGTCCCCCTTGCAAGACCCCAAACGAAAAGAGCCGGCCTTTCAGGGCCGGCTCTTTTCACTGATTTAGCTTAGCAGGGGTGAACGTTGCTGCTTCCCACTACGCGAGGCTTCTGATACTTCTTCATAATTTCCTCCTCTATGGTTAACGTATTCGCTTCTAATCTCGAGGGCCATTCACAGAACACCCCCCTTATGCGCACTTAATCGACCTTGATAAACTGGCCGCCTTTGACTGAAACACTCTGTGCTTCCTGGCCAGGAGCCATGATCTTTGCTGTATAGGCCTTGCCTGCCTTGGCACCGAAGTGAACAACACTGGGTTCCTGGGCACAGAAGCCGGTTGCCGACCTGACTTCTCGGGTCGCCACCAGCTGATCGCCATCATACAGAGCGACCTTGGCACCAAATCCGAGACCGGCAATCTTGACGAAGTTGCTGTCGTTCTGGGTGTTTTTGTAGAGCTTGTTCTCTGCACCCCAGTTGATCACGTACAGGTCAAGGTCACCATCGTTGTCGACGTCGGCAAAAGCGGTACCCTTGGTGCGCACCGTTGCACACTGCAATTGCGGCTGATCATCGGCAATGTTCTTGAAGTTGCCCTTGCCATCGTTGATGTACATCTGGTTGGCGAGCTTGCAGTCACCTTCGTAGAGATCCAGGTCGCCGTCATTGTCGATGTCGCCGAAGGTCGGCCCCTTGCCCCAACCTTCTTCGTCAGCGGCGATCTGCGCGGTGGCCTTGGCAAAAGCGCCATTGCCATCATTCAGGTACAGGTTGTTGCCGCCGATGTAGTTGGAGACAAACAGGTCCTGGTCACCGTCGTTGTCGATATCGGCAAAAGAAGCACCGAGGCCCCAGTTGGCATCTGAAATACCGGCAGCTGCTGCGCCTTCGCTGAAGGTGCCGTTGCCGTTGTTGACAAACAGCTTGTTCGGCTCACCGGCCGGGTAGCGGCCGTTGACCACGTACAGGTCGACATCACCGTCGTTGTCGATATCGGACCAGACACCCATCCAGCTCCACGACTTGTCACCGACGCCGGCGGCATCGGTCACATCGGTGAAGGTGCCGTCGCCGTTATTGGCAAACAATACGTTCTTGGCGCCGACGCCGTAGTTGGCGCAGTAGAGATCCAGGTCGCCGTCGTTGTCATAGTCAGCGAAAGAGGCCGAGTAGGTAAACGCCTTGAGGCCAACGCCGGCAGCGGCAGTCACATCGGTGAAGGTGCCGTCACCGTTATTGGCAAACAGGCGGTTGGCTTCGATTTCGTACTGGCCGCCGGTCGCGAGGTAAAGGTCTGCATCGCCGTCGCCATCATAATCACCGAAGACGCTGCCCATGGTGAAGCCGGGGGAATCAATGCCGGCGCCTGCTGAAGCCGTTACGTCCTTGAAAGTTCCGTCGCCGTTGTTAAGATAGAGCTTGTTGCTGCCACCCTTATTGGAGACATACAGGTCAACGAATCCGTCATTATTGACATCAGCAAAGGCAACGCCCTTACCCAGGCCGTCATCAGCGACACCCGCCTGCTCGGACACATCAACAAACTCCAGACCGAGGGCCGGACCAGTCGCCAGCGCAAGCAACGCGACACTTGTCAGCCAAATACCTGCCTTTTTACCCATGGCTTTCTCCTTTTCACCGACATTACGATTAAAAATCATAGTCCAGATGTGGCTTGGCATACACGAGGCACACGTGACCCACCCTGAATAACTCTTCTAATATAGCGAAATATCGCAGCAAATCAACTTACCATCAACTCGGCAAGCCGTATCGAAACGATTTCCGGAAAAAATAAAAAACAACACTATTCGTATCTTGCAAAACACGTTCCTAAACCCTTGCCAGGCAAGCAATCGAAGCATTTTAGTTATTCCGCCGACAATGTTCAAAAAACCTTGTCTATTTCATAAGCGCATGCAGCAACCACGCAACAAGAACTATTCGTCAATTGCCCGCGGCAAGCACGAAGCAGATCAAGCTCCCTGCAGCCTGAGGAACTCTGCATCATCACCTGCCACACCTAGCGAGGTAGCCACTTCAAAGTTTCAAGAACCTGAATTGTCCCAGCGACGCAATTTATACGAAAGGCCGGAGTGATCCGGCCTTTCGTTGACATCCAGCAGGTTGTCGTTAGCAGGGATGAACGTTACTGCTCCCCACGACCCTTGGTTTGCTGTACTTCATAATTCAAGCTCCCTCTCCATTATGGGTTCGGATTCGTCCTGGTTGAGTTAGGATTCGTATACTCCTGCCAAGGCGTCGCCTTGTTCCAACCGGTACCCAGGGCCTGGCTTGCACCAGTCGCTAGAGGTGCAGTTGCTGATACACGATGACAGTTCTGGGCCGCCGCCCACTGCGAATGACGGGTATTGGTCCACGGGGTCGGGAGATTGTTTCCTGTGTAGGTTGTATTGTCCTCCCAGGTGTTGTGGTTGGTGTCGAGGCAGTTGGTGATCATCAGCTTCGGCAACCTCGACGCGTGCGGGTTGTGGCACTTGGAACAGGTGAAGGTATGATAATTCGCCTGTGAATCGTAGTTGGCCGGTTCAGTAGCTGCCGTACTCATCGTCAGCGCCATAGTGTTCGCATTGAAATCACTGCCTGCAGCCGGGCTTCGGGTACCATTTACGATTCCCCCCCAGGCAAAATCACGCCAGGCACGATCTTCATCACCAGCATCGGGAGTCCAGCGATAACCTCCTGCAATCCCACGATATGCATAGCCACGATCGGTATTGACGGTAGCAAGACCCATGTCCACGTTACCATGGTTGCTTTCAGCAGAGCTCATGGTTGCATTGCCACGTTTCGTTCTGGTGAAGATGTTGCGCGCATATGACTCCGCCGAACCGTTTGCACCGCGACCCGGTCCGCCGACAACGACGTTGGCATGACCGTTGTAGCCGGACACCCACAGGGCATTGCTCGCCTCGTTGCCGGTTGTCGTATAGTCAATGCTGCCGATGGCTGCCTGTGTCCAGGTCCCATTTTTATTCGCACCATGGCACTGTTCACACAAGCCCGAGGTATTGTCCGCAACCGCCAGACGCTGTGTGGCCGTTGAGCCAGTAGTCAATCCGGTCGGGTTGCCGCTGTTCTGATCGATCCAGAAACCACCGGCATTGGCGACTGCAGCCAGACCGGAGTTGCTGGCCGATGCACTACCACGAGGGACCACATTCATAAAACCGTTATTTGTGAAGCTGTTCATCCCCCACTGTGGCGCACCATCTTCAGGATAGGGGTTGGTCAGCCAGGTGCCACGCAGGTATGGCTGGTCATTTAAGGTGCCGGTTTCGGTTGCCGGATCGCCATTGGCACCGTTGTGCGTACCGTGGACATCATGGCAGTAGGTACAACGGATATCTTCGACTGCATCCACCGCTTCGGTCCGGTTAAAACCAAGCGAGTTGCCATCAGTAACTGCGGCCACACCAGTATCGAAATTGACCGAGTGAGTCGACTGGATGGCGCCGGCCTTGTACCAGAACGGGTTGTTGAGATAACCGCTCGCGCGCCCCTTGCCGGAGCGCCAGAAGCCGGTGGTCCAGTTGGAACGCTTGGTTGACCCGGTCGTCGCACTGGTATAGAGATCACCAAAATCATAATTCTTGGCTCCGGTGAGGGTGTTGTTATTGGTCCCCCACTCAGAGACAGGTGTGGCCAGCGCGTCATGGCAACCCCAGCAATACTCGGCCTCGGATGTCGGGCTGTAACCCGCCGTCGCCGTGCCGCCCAAAAGAATGTAGCTGTCGTGATTCGGGTACTGCTTACTCATCGTCGGGACCAGGGTGCCGGTATCATTGCCACCGGCAACGACGGTACGATTATAAATTGTCGAAACCCCAATCCTGTTGGTCCCTTGAGTTGTTGTATCGGTCCAGTGACCGCTATGACAGGCCCGGCAATCGCCGGCTTGATAGGTGCTACCAGCACTCCCGTCAGCATCGACATGGGTATCCAACGCACTAACCGTCGGAGCACCGCCGCGCCCTGAATCGTGGCAATAGCCGCAATCACCGGGGCCGATATCAGCCATCTGGATGGTGCTGCCGCTACCATCAACGCCAACCGGGAGCCTGTGTGCGGCATCGTTCGGATGACATGCCGAGTTGTCACAGCCACCATTACTCGGGTTATACCCCGCATCATCCAAGGGGTCTGAGTTCAACGGACCATTCATGCCGACTTTGTTATCCTGATGCCAGCCAGTCGGGTTCGAAGCGTTGTAGGTAGTAAAGAACGGCGTGATGGCTGGATCACCGCCCAAAGCAGTGATCTCTGTTGCTGTGAGCGGGGTGAAGCCGTCGATGGTATCGCTGCCATTACTCTTGTAACCATGACAGGTCGTACACTCGTCATGGAATTCGCGCAAGATGGTTACGTCGCCATCCCCCCTGATATCGTGATCCACATCGCCTAGAACGACCGTATTCGCAACGAGAGTACTGGCATGGACCGAACCGACCTCGCTGGTCGGCGGATAACTATGACAACCCTGAGCAGAGGTACAGGTCAGAGTATTGCCCGAATCCCAATAAGTACCGGCGTGACAATCAATGTTACTGCATTGAACCTGTCCTGCCGGACCTGATCTATCCCAGGTCGCGTTCACACCGGCGCCACCGGCGCCGATTGTTTCTGATTTGGCAACCTTACGCAGGTTGATATCAACCTTGCCATCGACGTGTGTACTGAATGTATAACCAAAGCCATCGTGGCAAAGATTACATGGGTCATTGGTTTGCAGCTGACTGTAGCCGATGTGCTTGCCGTGATGACCGACCTTGGCACCGGAGGTGTTGCCCATCAAATCTTTACCACCTCTGCCACCATCACCATCAGGTGCCGCGTTACGCAAGTCTCCTGCGCCCCAGAGTTCACCTGTTTGGCCGTGACAGGAACCACACGGTTGGTTCAATTCGGCATCGTCCCATACCGGTGTCGCGTAACCATGGCAGTAAACTGACGCGCAGGTCTTGCTGTCATTCTTCGTAACCGTCGTCGAGGTTGTCCCATCAACGGTGTAGGAACCATTCGTACGGCCAAAGTAGGTGCCGCCATCCACACTGCCCGTTGCTGCATTGAATTGCGGGTTGACACTCGGCTTAAAGCCGATATTCAGGTCGCCGCCCTTGGGCATTTCACCACTTGTCTCCCAACCGTTGTGGCAGGTATTGCAATCGAACCCTTTGTCGAGGGCGTGCAGGGAGTGCTTGCCAAAAGTCGCCGAATTCGTTTTGTTTTCCGGAGTGGCCTTATTGACAACCAATTCGGTATCATCCTCTGGCGGATGACCGTGACAGCTCGTGCAAGACGCCCGGAAACCTGTTTTATGGCTATGGCAGCCGATACAGTCCGTCTGGTTCTGGTGGTCTGTATCTGTTTGCCCGGTCGTATCCCAATTATGGAACTGGGTCTGGCTATGGCACACCTCGCAAACCCTGTTAGAGCTGGTATGCGCATCAGCATCATTCCCAAAATCAGAACTGCCGTTATCCGCCGACTTGAATTGGACACTCGCAGAAGCTGTACCGTTAGGCATGAGGCTGGCCGTATTCGGGAAGCTGATCGAGGTCCGGATACGCTTGATATTGGTTGTATTCTGGCTATGGCAGGTTTTGCACAGGAACGCGCCATATTCGCCAGTCGGTGTCCCCCAACCGCCGGTGTGCTTACGATCAAGGTCCCAGGTACCACCGTTGGAGGTACATTCGCTTTCTGTCCGGTAGCCAGGCGTACTACAAGCAAACGCAAGAGCGTTGTGCAGAACCGGATCATCAACCCAGGTGATCAGCTCAACCTGATCAACGTAGGAGTACTCTTTTCCATCACCACTCACAGTGCCGGTCAGTTCCGGCTGAATGGTCAAACCGTCCGCGTCGACATAAGTCATGCGGACATCGTAAATGGTGTCCGGGGTCAAACCGGTCACGAGCACAATAACCGTTTCGTTCTTTGAGTTATCCACATCACCAGCACCGCCATCCTGAACCAGGATGGTGCTGTCAATAACGCTTTGATCCGTCCAGTTCTCGGTCGGCAACTTGTACTCGACCCTGAAGAGGCCACTACCATTCAAATCGTCGCAGTAATCGAATATGACTCGAATTGTGGTCGTACCAGCCTGATTGGCAAAGGCATCGTTGACTGGCTGCAACGGATCGATGCGGCTGTCGATATTCCGGACCAACTCCGTCGAATAGATCTTATTCCCTGCGCAAGAACCATCTGCGTATGACCTGAAGCGTACAGTGCCGACGGTCCTGGTTGGCGGAACGTAGGTTGATCCAGAAGCAACAGGGCTCGACCAACTCATGCCACCATCTTCACTCCATTGCACTTCAGGGGCAACATCGTGAGAAGCCGTTGCATTCACAAGTGTTGCAACATTGTAGAGGATTTCACCGCCGGCGCCCGGATCCGGGTTAATGCTCACGCTTGTCGTACCCGTATCAACGCAGTTGGCCGTTGTTGCCGAAGCAGTAGCACCGGTCGACGTGTTGTTAGCATTATCGATCGCGCAGAGGCGATAATACCAGGTCGCGCTGATCTCGAGGCCAGAGTGCGTGTAAGAGGTCCCAGTCCCCGAGTAAATACTGACGCCGCCACCACAGTTGGCAACCGGGCCAGCGTCTGAGGCGCGCAGATCATAGCTGGCAAAACCTGAGCCAGCGTCACTCGCTGCCGTCCAACTCAACGGGATTGCACCGACCACCCCACTGGTCGCCGTCAACACCCCATCCGTCGGTGCAGTCGTATCGACGGTAACGTTCAACGGCGAGCCGTAGACAGCCGAGACATTGCCGGCGGCATCTTTCGCCCAGGGGTACAGGGTGTAATCGCCGTCGGCGCTCACCGTGTAGCTGGTGACGCTGCCACTCCAGGCGGCATCGCCGGCATCAGGTTGCGTATCATTTTCGGTGATCATGTAGCCGGTGACCCCGACGTTGTCACTCGCCTCAAGGATAATATTATTAATAACAAACGTGTTTTTAATCGATGGCCCGGTAAATGTCGTAATGGTCGGTGCGGCCATGGTGTTGACCGGTACCGCGAGGGTATTGGTCAGGTTATAGCCAGAGCCACAAACCCCTGCTGTACTGCGCAGATATACCGGGACCGGGGTGTTGCTGTCTTCTGCCGGGGTGTAATTGACAGTTGCCGCCCAGGTCGAATTATCGAGCGAAACTTCCGAAGAGTCGCCGGTGTTTGAATCATCCGCAATCAACTGCACCTGGCCCGACAAGGTCGTGGAACCGCTGCCCAACGGGGTCGTCACGCTCGGGTTGAGAACCACCTTCTTGGTCTCCTGACAAGAACTCCAGACAAAGGTCTGTCCCGATCCCGGTTCTGAAGTACCGCCGACATAATGAACGATACCGCAATCGGGGTCCGTCCCACGTGCATACAACTTGTAGGTATTGCCATCCACAAGAGGCACCGAGGTTGCCTCTTGTGGGTCAGGATTCCAGGCAAGTCGTTCAACTTCAACAGTACCAGATGCCGGATTGAGAGCGACTGCCACAATCGTATTACGTGAATCACCACCGGCGGTAGCATCGGTAGAAATATTCACAGGTGTTGCAACAGTTGTCGCAGTCCGTTCATCGACACCAACGGAACAGATTACACCGCCTAGATCCTGCCAAGCCTGATTGGCAAAACCGGTTGAGACAACATGTTGAGCAAGGCTGTGATTGCCGTTAAAGTTAACGGCATAAAAAGTGACCCCATCCTCGGGATGGTCAAGCGATGCCGTAATCGGGCCAGCCGTATTTTGGTTTGTATCTGAAGCATATATAGGGGAGGACTGGTTGACATTTTCGTAAACAGCGGCAGTCGCACCAAAGCCGCTATCGAGATCTGTCGAGGTAAATGTCACATTGGTATTTGTTGCTGCGGCCAGGCACGTTTCATCACAATAGCCTACCCAGGTGATATTCGAATAACCCGTTCCTTGGACGGCCTGACCAATAAACGTCAAGTCCTGGCCACCGTACTGAACATTCGTTACTGCTGCTGTGTTGTTGGTGTCTTCGCCACTGATTGCAACAACCAGCAATCTGTTATTGCCATTAGAGACCGGATAGCTGAATGAGTTATTGGTGTTGATAGCGGCCCAATCATCAAGACGAGTTATCGTTGTCGTGCCACCGGACGTTGTTTCTGTGATGCGATACTGCAGTGTGTTCAGGTCAACAGGCGTGACCATGGAAGAACCGTTGAAGTTACCAGCGGCAGTGTTCACGCCATTAAATGAGATCGAAGAAGGAGTTGTTGTGTCTTCGCATGCAGCGAAATCAAACGTTCCTGACACCGTTTGCCCGGTCGTACTACAGCTATCGGTATAAGTGACATTCAAGTTGTATGTACCATCTGCCCAGCTGCCGGTCGAAACACCAGAGCAACTGGAACCAGAGTATAATGGCGAATACAAGCCAACGGTCGTGAAGTCGTCAAAAACAGCCGTTGTTGTCGCTGTAGCAGTATGCGAGGTTGTCCAGACACCGGTGTAGACGTCACCGGTAAAAGTGACCGTATCAGTTGCGAGCGATGTAAAATTCGTACCGTCGGTAGAATAGAACCCTTCTACGGTATCGCCGGTCCGAACCAGTCGTACCCAGGCAGGGGAAGACATCGTTCCACCTGTTACCGAACCATAGTCAGCACCACCTGTCCCACCTTCGGTATAACGCGTCTGTAGTGAGAAGTTATTGCCCGGTGTGACGACCATACCGGCATACTTAGGACGGTTTACGATATTGGGTCTTTCATCAATAATCAGCACGCCAGCTTTGGCCCAGGCATTGGTATTTGTCAGGGAATTTACCTTTGCAGTTACGGTAAAATCACCGGTAAAAGGCCCTTGACGAACCAACGTGTAATCATCATCGGTTGTCCAGAGGTCCACCCCCCTGTTGGTAACAGTTAAAGTTCCACCACTCTCACTGACATTGGCGACAGTGGTATTGCCAACCTGGTCCATGGTCCACTTGCCATCCAGGGTATTGTCATTAAAATCATCATCGGGACTAGAGCTCGCACCGGTGACCTCATAATTGGTGATGGTGTTATTTGCCCCCTCAGTCACAGCCGCACAGAAATTTAATGGATTACCACTAAAGCTGCCGCCATTCATGATGGGTGCTGGGTCAGGAGAGCATGCAGCTGTTTCATTTACAGTAAGGGCGGCGGTACTATTTCCCCAATAAACTCGAGCATCATTTGAAGTCCCTCCTGATTTACTGATATCCAAGCCCACGATTGCATTAACAGGGACAGTGGCCGACTGACCAGAAAGATCCACAGTCGCAGGGTTAACGTCTTGACCGGAGTTAACCGTAAATGTAGTTGCAGAGCCATTGAAGTTTACAACGGTATTACTATTATCAACATCAATATAGAAAAGTCTAAATTGGAATGTTACGCCCCCGGAAGCGTTATCTCGTAAACGACCCGTATAAGAAACACCAGCAACATTTGTTGCACTTGCATAGCCTTGAACACCGGCTGTCCCTGTATCTGTATCCAGATAGCTTTGAATAATTAAGCCATTACTCGTCCGTGTTACACGGTCTTGTTGATCACAACTATCTGCTGAATCCATAGTGGTGTACAGGACCGCGTTCATATTGATACCACAGTTGGACGAATTGGTAGTACGATTAGTACCGTTAACATTCACTGTCGTGCCACTACTATGTTCTATGTAATACATCGCGTTTGCAGCTTCGACACTCGTCACAAACCCGGCCACGCCGAACACCACCGCCATCACGGCGACAACCGCAAACCGTGCCACGCGCTGTGTAGAACGCATCCCCCTTTGCTGACAGGCCGGACCACCCGCTTCCGGTCGACAAGTTTCACCTGCTCTCATCTTTCTCATCATCATTTTCTTCCCTGTCAGCATGTGTGCACTCCACTTTTTCATGGGGCCTACTCCTGTTATGCAATCAAATAAATAGAAAAAATTACTATATTTTTTTAATCTTTAACCAATAAATAAAGCCACGACATCTATCTGTTTTTGAATTAGTGGTGTTGCTCCCCCAAGCAACCCGGCTGTCCTCAAATCAGGACCCGTGGCTTTGCGTCCCCGGGTTACCCCAGGTTTGCCCTATTTACTTTAAAGCTAAAAGCTACTTATCGTTCACGTTCTGGGTTTGCCCCTTTTCCCTATTCACTGCAGCGCAGTGTATTTTTTATGCAGACCTCGTTAAGCCATAATTAATGTAATACGTCTAATTATTTTGGCTTTTTTTGCGTGTTGGGATGGCTCCCACTTTCTGGAACCATCCCAACTCATCTTACTCCCAGCCTGCTAGCCTTCTTCTAACTTCCTATTGCGGCAACTCCTTGTGGCAAGCCATACAGTTGCCCTTCTCTACCGTAGGAGTCGTCCATTCCGGTGTGGTGATGTTGTTGTGGCAAGCCACGTTGCTACATGACACGCCATCAAATGACGCTGCATTCAGACCGGCTTTCGCAACGTCGAAGGCCTCTGATGTCTTGTAGCCGCCACCAGCATTTGCCAGGGTTCCACCGTTGTAACGATTCCATGTCGCACCGACTTCAGCGGCATCACCGATGATGTCACGAACCTGTGCATTGGTCTTGAAGGTGGCTGCGTTGAAGGCCACTTCACGGTTGAAGTTGACGTGCATGTTGAAGTTGCCAATCGAGGCGGCAACATTGGTTGTTGCGTAACCACCGCTGCCATGACAGCTGGAGCACTCGGAACCGAAACGATTGTCCTTGGCATAAACCGTCTCGTTGTGACAGCTGTAGCAGCTGATCGTGGTACTGGTAGCGCTGTCACCGTGTGCATTCGGGCTTGAGTTGGTGTCTCTAACCAGGTCGCCCGTTCCGTCGTAGATATCATCGAAGTGGATACCGACGTCGTGGTCTGCGTGGGCGTTGGTGTCCGGTGCGTTGCCGTGACAGTTGTTACAGCTGCCATCGGTGTCGCCTGCTGGCCAACCCGTGGTCCAGTTCGCTTCAACCGGAGCATTGCTCATACCGACTGTACCGTCGTTGTGACACAGGTTAGCGTTACAGCTACCCGGTGTGGTGACGGTGTAATCGGTGTTGATGGTTGCATTGTAAGTAACCGAACCCTTGATATGAGCTGACAAGTCATTGTCGTGACAGTAAGCGCAGCTGAACTCGTACTCATCTGTATTCGAGCCCTTCGAAACCGCTGCATTGTACTTGGTCACGTTGGCATCATCGATATGGGTATCGTGTGCGTTGGTAGCACCCGTGTCGCTGGCAAAGTGACAGATTGCACAGCTGTTGGCTGCGTCCACAGTCTCATTCCAGAACGGAGTCTTCACGGCACCCGGAGTTGACTTACCGTCGTTATGGCAGGTGGTTGTAGAGCAGGTGCCATAGTCTGCCAGGGTAGCAACGTTCAGATTCGCGACGGTACTGTTGTAGTTCATGGTACCGGCGATATTGATTGTGCCACTCATGTGGTCGTCATTTCCGAAAACAGCATCCGGTCCGTTATGTGTATGACACTTTGCGCAATCCATAAACGTGCCACCAGTATAGAAGGTGTCCAGACCATCAAAGTGGGCGTTATGGGCGTTGGTGCCGTCAACACCATTGGTGCTATGGCAGAAGGCACAGCTTACGGTGTTATTATCGCCCCAGTTATAGTCGCCGGTGGCAATAGAACCGTTGCGGCCATCATTATGGCAGTCATTGACACCGCAGGAGCCAGCTGCGCTTGCAGTGCCTGCGTTGTAATAGACGCCATTGTAGGTGAAGGAAACGCTGCCGCTGACATTGAACGCACCACTAATATGCCCTGAAGCAGGCTGGGTGTTGGATGTCCAGTCTGTGGCCGCATCGTGACAGTAAGCGCAGTTATCAGCAGTAAGACCGTAAATCGGTGCTGTTGCACTATTGTAATGTGCGTTGTGGGTAGCACCCGTTGTACCGGCAGTGTTATCTGTCACATCCCTGTGGCACATGATACAGGAGCTTGTGCCGGCGTCATACCAACCAAAGGTATCATCGGTGGTCGTCTTGGCATTATGACAGTCGATGTTCGAGCAGGTGTCGTTTCCGCCTACACTGGAATGCGGCGTAGCGTAGCTGCCATTGCTATCTGCAGACTTATCCCAGATTGCATAGAAGCTGTTTTCAGCAGGCAGATTCAAAGGATTACCGTGATCACTATCACCACCCGGGTTGTCATGGCAGTATTCACACAGGGCAATCTGATCAGCATCAGGTCTGCTCAGCAGGGCAGTATTATCGACATTGTAGACACGTTGCGAGAGCACCTCTATGTGAGTCTGGTGGCGGCCTGCATCATCTTCTGTCGCATCGTTGTAACCAGCAGTATCAGGCCAGAAGTTGCCGGCGGTGGCATCACCGTGACAGCCGTTACAACCGGACCCGGCGAACGCGAAGCCGTCGTTCGTGGTGTCAGCACTGTGCTTGTGACAGGTGGTACAGACCGTGCCAGCATTATGGTCATCTGATGAGGTGCTGGTGTAGTGCTGCATCTTCGGATTTGAAGCGCTCTCGGTATGACAGGCGTTACACACGCCAGCCGAATAAGCACCCCCAGCGGCATTATAAGTAGTATCTACAGCGAAGCCACCGGCACCGACAGGCTTGGTGTTGTCAGTAAAGACAATAGGTGCACCTACGGTATTATAGACACCGGGAGAGATCACTTCCGGCACACCGTAAGTGCCGTCGGTTTGTACTGCAGCATAGGACTGGATCATCTGTTTGTTGCTGCCGTCACCGTGCGGATCGTGGCAGTCCCAACAGAACATGCCGCCATTATCACCGGCCTGGGTGTGAGCATCCATCTGGTGCCACTTGTCAACTTTGACGACTGCATTTCTATCAAGGTTGGTGAAGGTGGCTTCGCCGGCGTTGTAATTAGTCGTTTCGTCAGAATCGTGACAGACCAGACAAGCACCGTTCCAACCAAATGCACCACTGTTGTATGTAGAGCCCTTCAGGCGGAACGGATTAGCGTCGTCGATCTCGTGACCGGCCGTCTCGTCATGACACCAGAGACAGTCGTTGCCGCCATTTGCTTTGGCAACCAGACCGATCGCAACCTGGCCATGACCAACGGTATTATATTCACTACCCTTGATGACAGCTGCAACCTCATCGTTCTCGAAGTTGTCAACATCATTTGCGCCGACATGGCAATCGCGACAGCTGACGGAACCACCCCAGACGGCGTCGTTGCCGCCATGGCAGGCAATTGCAGAACAGGTGTTGGTGGTGGGGTTGTACGAGCTCAAACCGGCCGTATTGTTGTTGATATAACGGCCACGGACATCGTGAGTAAAGTCGACGTGCTGGGAAATATCTGTACCGTTCAGTGCTGTGCCATCAAGTGAAGTCTCTACATGACACTCACGACAGGTAAACTCGCTGTTGCCAACGTGCGCCAGGTGGCTGTTGGCATCGCCACCGATTCCGGCGTTGTTATAGAGGGGCCAGGACACATTGGTATAGGCGCCCTTGCTGCCACCGTGACAATCATCACAATCAAGGGCAGCACCGCCCCAGGTGTAGTCAACACCGGACTGCTTGTAAGTACGGGTACCATCGTAGTTACCACCACTATGGCAATCGATGTTGGAACAGGAGGTCTTGAGCGGACCCGTTTCCATAACAATGCCAAGATCAATCTGTGCGTCGACGTGATTCGCAGCGTTCGTGAGGGTCAGGTTGTCTTCGGTCGTTACCGTGTTGCCATGGCAATCGCCACAAGCGATGTTGCGCCCGACACCCAATGTCGCTCCATTGATATGTGCGTTATGAGAACCGGAAACCATGGAGGGGTCCTGGCTATCATCACCACCATGACAGTAGCGGCAGTTGACGGCTGCCGAACCAGACAAAGCATCATCCCAATCCGGGGTACCGGTGCCGTTAAATGAAGGTGAACCGGTCCCTTCATGACAGTAGTTCGCGCAGGTTCCGTCTGCAGGATCAGTATAGGTTGAACCATTCAGGGCATTGTAAAGGGCGTTGCCACTGGAGATAAAAGCGACTGTCGCTTCACCATCAACATGAACGCCACCGCTGCCCTTGGCGCTGGCCAGGACTGCAGTACTGGAAGATGCGGTATCTGTATGACAAACCTGGCAACCAAAAGTTTTCCCTTGGGTTCCTGCACCCAGGTGCCTCTGGTGAGCATCCGAGTTATTGTTTACGGCCATGGTTGCAGCCGTATTGCCGTGGCACTCATCACATTCTGCACCAGTGCCGATACCAAAACTTCCCTTAGAACCCTCTCCGGCACCGTCGGCCCAGGTTGGGGAATTATAGGTCGGCGCGCTGGCAACACCGTTACTGTGACAGTACAGGTTCGAACAAACACCGGTGGATTCGTTATACGATGGTGTAACACCGGCAACATTCGTCAGGGGATTGAAAGCATAACCCGACTCAAGAACATCCTGGAAAGAGAGGTTGCCCTTGTTGTGTGTACTTGAAAACTCGTCGATGTGAGTGTTGTGACACAACGAGCACTGGTAACCATAATTAGAGGTTGTTCCGGCATGTGTCGTGTGAGGCGTTTCTGTTTCGTTCTTATAGAAAGTGTGTTGTGCAGCTATTGTTGTGCCATCGTCTGAAAGGTAGCTGTATGGCGATTGCGGTGTTGCGCTGCCATCAGCAGGGACTAAACCAGCTGAATTGGCGTATGCGTATCCGTTCGCTGCGTATGCGGGCGTATTCGCCGGGAAAGCAGCAGCGTTGTATCCAGGGGCATCGACTTGAGGTGGGAAACCATGGCAGCCATTACAACCAACCGGTTCCGAGAATGAACCCTGGCTATGCAATCCGTGGCAGGCCGAACAATCCTCGCCCGGGAATCCGGCAAGGTGATCTCTGGGCGAATCCCAAGCTCCGATATCCCCATGACACGTCTCACAGAAGCCATCAACCGTTCCCTGAGAGCTACCTACCCAGGCCAGGGAACGTTCAACACTGTTGGTTGGTCTGGAAGTATAGCTGCCGGTGGAATCGTTCAGCATGTAGAAGGTTGGTTGACCGTCATTGTAATTGTGACCGCCATGACATGCCAAACAACCGACATCATTGTTATTACCATGGAAAGAAGTTTCGTAATCGTGACAAACCGTACAAACCGAACCGCCCGTCGCGTAAACTCCAGCTGGTGTCGAAGGCCCTGACTTACTGACCGTCTTCTGCTCACCGTCTGCACGCAACAGTTTACCGTCACCTGGGTTGATCGTTTGATCATAACCATCTACCGTCAGAGAATCGGAGTCCACCCAGTGAACACCGTGGCAAGTCGTACAAGAGATCCCGCCACTAACCAGTTGCACATCACTATTATTCTTATTGTCAAGCGATGCCTTGAATCCCGGAGTTCCGGCATATGTGCTGTAATCACCCACCATTGGGTGTGTTAACCAACCGTCATTGCCAGGAGCCTGGTTCCAAGCACGATGACAATCGACGCACATAGCATTGGCAGATCCTGCACCCATAATCAGCAACTGTGGATTATCGGTATCTTCATGCGGGAGATGGCATCCACTACAAGCGAGCTTACCGTTTGTGGCGCCATAATTAGTATTGAAGGCTGGATTGATCGGAGGCTGGGCTCCTGCTGCCGGTATGTAATTTGTCTGAGCTGCCCAATTGTGGGAGGTTTGCAGTGTGGCAGAGTTATTATTCCCCATGGCGTTACTGGCATCATCACTCGAGAATTGCCGATCCGTAACACCATCACGAGGATATCCATCGGAGGGCCAGCCATTCGGCGGCACAGGCGCAACCGCCCCGCCGTCCTTATGACACTTGAGACAAATCATGTTGGAGACCGAGCTGAGATCCATCGTCGGGCCATGACATTCTTCACAATCGAAGGTGTGGATACTGTAAGTCGGCGCCGGACCAGGAGGAGGCCCCGTTGGGATTCCAGCCAACGCAACTGTAGGGATCGCCAGCATAGCGATCAGAAGAATTAAAGGGAAAAGCTCTCTTGGTCTCATTGGCCTACTCCTGATATGAAGCAAGTCTCGATTATCGAAACAATTCATTCGATTCATTCATTCTATTTATTGTGACACGCTAAACACATGGCACTGTTCGCATTGGGTGTAATCAAAAAGGGTGCGTACGCTGTATTCCCGGCAGCCGTATAATCGACATGGGGGTCATGACATGAGGAACATTCCATGCGCTTGGTTGCACCAAAAAACCGGACTCCATCTGCCACAGCAGAATCAGGGTCATTCAACTCCAGGTACTTTGCACCAGAACTTTGATAGACCGGATCCTCCCAAACCGCCTGATAACTAAACGAAACCGGATGGTCGTCTTCAAGACGCTTGGTGCCATTGTGGTCGCCAGCTTGCGGATTGCCACCGATACGTGCACTTGACGCACCAGCAATACCAACGATCCTCAGGTCGGTGTCTCCCGGGTTATAGTAATATGTTTCATAAGGGGCCCCGCCACGGTCATTATTGAGGTTATGAACCGAATAGACCGAAACACTGCCGTCGTGGCAGGACATACAAAGCAGCGACTCGTCATTAAGAACACGATTCGCCGAGAGCCCACGAAGAGTGCCTGAGAGAGTCGTACTGTTATAGTGCGTGAAGGCTGCAGCATCAGGGGTTTCGTGATTCCAGAGTGGCCCTTCAAGGCTGCCGCCGTGAGGGGTATGACAGAAAACGCAAATCCAGGTTTCATCGGCGCCATACTTCAAACCCGGTGCCGCTTCCGGAGAAGTCCAACTCAGGTTATGGACCGTGTTCTCAACTTTTTGAGGTCCCTTGACTGCCAATGCCGCAGAACAGGAGAGCGACAGCAACAGAACGCTCATGACATAAATCACTATTTTTTTACGATTGTTACCCTTGGTCATTAATCCACGCCTCACGCTAGAAATTATTCTTTCATTACATACTGTTTATAAAGAGAGTAATACCAGCAACTCACTTGCTGACTGCTGTGCTGCGTCTGCAGTAAGCACAGAGAGCAATACACTGGTTACATCTACAGCGGCCGCGTAATCCCCGGAACCAACCAAAGCCTCAATTACGGCGACATCACCAGACAGCGTTGGATCCACCAGGTCATTCAACTCAGCGACTTTCGCCTGAAGAGCCAGATGGAAGCTGGCCACGGGAACTGTGCTGTTTCCGGTCAAGTAAACAATCTGGCCATCGCTTTGGCCGATCAGGAGCTGCTTGCCTGAACCATCCAGATCAATCGGAAAGGCTGCCACGTAACCGTCACGACGGGCGTCAAACTGCACGGCGGGCTGAAATTTACCATCAGCCTTTTTGAAGACAGTCACAACTCCACCGGCAGTTACTAAGAAATCTTTATGGCCATCGGCATCCCAGTCAACAGGGAACGGTACGACAGCGTTGTTGCCAGACAGGGCCTCAAGAATGATGCCTTCACCAAAAACCGGCGCCGCGTCTGTGCCCCCGTTAACAAAGACTTTTACCTGACCAGAAGCATCGCCGACCAAAAGGTCCTTAAGGTTGTCATCGTCATAATAAAGTACAGCCGGAGCAGCACTGGGGCCTGTCGAAACGAGGAAATCTCCGCCATCGAACTCCGGATCAGCCTCTGTTCCAGTATTCAGATAGAGCTTTACAGCGCCATCAACCTGGCCAACGATCAAATCCTTCTTGCCATCATTGTTCCAGTCGGCAACAAAAGGCACCGTACCGGTCACACCAAGTGGTTCCCCTTGATCGAAGTAGAGTCGATTACGACCGGCCATCTGCATGTTCCTGAAGAGGGTCAAGGTGCCGTCACCAACCAGAAGATCGAGGTCACCGTCATTGTCGAAATCAACCAGGAACGGTGCAGCAGCACCACTGACTGCCAGACCGGAGCGTCCGTTAATACCGTTGCGACTGGCACTCAGCTTGTCAACGACCATAGCCGGAGCCAGTTCGGCATAAACATCGACACTGTCTCCCTCTTCAAGAACAACCTGTGCAACGAAGGGCTCAAAACCGGTGCGCTCAACAACAATAGACATGACCCCTGGGGTAATGTCACGCAGTTGCACCGGGACCTCGCCCATCACCTGACCTGAATAAGCGTGATTACCATTAATCGAAGCCACAGCACCCGGCATATTCGCTGTAATGGACAATGCCGTTGTGGCATAAACAAACTCGCCCGGTGCGCTGGGCGTTGACGCTGTATGGGTGCCTGTCTGATCCAGCGCAGTGACACGCCAGAAATAACCCACCCCCGGGGCAAGGCCGCCATAGTTAGCAAAGGCATCAAGCGTCAGAGAGGTTTCGGGCAGGATTTCTGAGGCGACCACCTGCTCAAACAATACGTCAGAAGCAACGTCGACCTGATATGAAATCGTGTTGTCACTGGGATCTGAATCCGTAGATTCACCCCAAGACAGTACAACTGAACCACCGATCGGTTCTCCGTTAAGTGGTGAAATCAGCTCTGGAGTTGTCGGAGCCTCTTCAGTTGCATTCACGACAAAATTGGCCGGAGCACTTGTTGCTGAAGATTTATCACCATCAGACGCTTGTACAGTCCAGTAATATGCGGCGTTTTCAAACAGATCATCTTCAACAATAATGGAGGTCGTATTACCGGCAGCAGCCTGAATATCTGCCTGGTAGACGATATTCTGACCTTGCCCGACAACAACGTGATAAGTCAGTGCGTCGCCATCTTCATCAGTGGCATTATTGATAATCAGTGTCGGGTTGGTGGAAGCAACTTCACTTCCCGCTGTTGGGCTCTGCGGAGTCGGAGTTGTAGGTGCATGATTGACATACACAGGGCTCGTGCCGCCATCAATGCCAAAGATCTCAATCCGACTGCCGCAAGACACCAACAGCCGACGGCTTGACACATCAAAGACAACATCAAACACGTCACTCAACTGCCCTATACCGCGACCACTCTTGGCATCCGGGGCACTTGGATACTTACCCAGGTAGCCGAAGCCAGGACCAACAACCTTGATTTCAGACTTGACATATTCAAGGATGTAGCCGCGCCCTTGACCATCAAAGGCAGATCCGAGGCCTGCATAGAGTTGAGGTGATCCAAAGTTAGCAGCGCTTGTTCTCTGGTATGCAACAACATCAGTCACGCTGAAATCAAGGGGATCGAGCGTAAACACCTGTACCTGACCATTGGTTCCGGCCTGGTCAGATACAACGACTTGATCTAGGGCATTGATTGTCATACCACCGACCTGCATAAACTGCCCGGCATTGACACCTGACTCACCGAACCGTGCCAAAAACTGCCCAGAACTGCCATAAATATTCACGTACAGATTTTTTACATCAACGACATAAAGGTTGCCGCGGGAATCCAGATCAATTTCGCCGGCCAGGCCAAACTCAGTCATAGGATCACCGCCGCTGGACAAGTATCCGGACACTTGATCTGCATCAAGATCGTAAACAGCCACGGCTTTAGGCAAGGAAAAAAACAGGCTAGAGCCATCTGCAGATACAGCCAATCCACGCCCCGTCGTATCAACAGGAAGCTTCTTGCTCAGAGCACCATACTTGTCGAATACGTAGATATTGCCGTTTCTTGCATCAGCGACATAAAGGTTCCCCGCACCGTCGATATCCATTGCAGCGGGAACATACATCCCTTCAGCCCGAATTTGCCCTAACGGCTCAAAATCAGGCGCTGCAGCCAAAGCCGGACTGAGCCATATAACACTCAAGGACAGTGATATCACCGTGATTAGGCTAGATATCGATTTGATTCGTTTCATTGTGACGCCTCCTGCGGGTGCGACGCTGTCATATTAAAACCTATTATTACAGATAGTTATACATTCATTAGACGGAATATTGTCAGCACAAATGTCGTTGCGAACACTATATAATGCAACCTTAATACCAACTTAAAAAACAGGGGATTTAACGTAGCGAGGGACGAGGGACGAGGGACGAGGGACGAGGGACGAGGGACGAGGGACGAGGGACGAGGGACGAGGGACGAGGGACGAGGGACGAGGGACGAGGGACGAGGGACGAGGGACGAGGGACGAGGGACGAGGGA